>NZ_CP022222.1:2477476-2778471 GCF_009930815.1 Bradyrhizobium sp. CCBAU 051011
GCCGCTGGACTCGTTCACCGTGAATGGCGCGGACTTCTTCTATTCCGTGCCCAATCACAATGTGCGCGCGATCAAGAACGAGCTGGCGCACACCGCCACCCCGTCGGGTCAGTTGCGCTCGGTGGCGCCGGGGTGGACCTTCTGGGCGGTCGAAAGCATGATCGACGAACTCGCGCATGCGGCCGGCCAGGATCCCGCGCAGTACCGCATCGCGATGCTGGACGGCAAAGGCAAGAACGACGGTGGCGCGCAACGCCTGCGCAATACCCTGCTGGCGGCGATGGGCATGGCCGGTTACGGCACCACCAAGTTGCCGAAGGGCGAGGGCATGGGCATCGCCTGCGTCTCGTCGCAGGAGCGTGCAACCGCAAGCTGGACCGCCTGTGTGGCCCATGTTGCGGTGTCGCCGTCCGGCGAGGTCAAGGTCAAGAAACTGACCGTGGCGACCGACGTCGGCATGCAGGTGCATCCCGACAACATCCGTGCCCAGGTCGAGGGCGCGGCGCTGTGGGGCCTTTCGCTCGCCATGTATGAGAAGGCGACGTTGAAGGACGGCGGTATCGAGCAGACCAATTTCGATACCTACACGCCCTTGCGGATGAGCCAGACGCCGGAAGTGGCCGTCAACGTCATCGCCAATGGCGACAAGCCGACCGGCGTCGGCGAGCCGGCAGTGACGGTGGTCGCTCCGGCGCTCGGCAACGCCATCTTCAACGCCTGCGGCGCGCGCATCCGCTCGTTGCCGATCACGGCCGAAGCAGTGAAGGCAAGCATGAAGGCGTAAGACGAGCGTCATCGGTCGATGAATGATCCGCCGGGGGCAGGGCTTCCGGCGGATTTTTCTTTGCCCCTCTCAATGCCCCGCGCATGCGGGGCATCCAGTACGCCGTGGCCATGCCGTCTCCGCGGCCGTCACACTGGATCATCATCCGCTTTCGCGGATGCTGACGGTCGCGGGACGTTGTGGGTGCAGCGCATCACGAACCAGATCGCTAAAACTTTAGCGTTCACGCTAGCCTATATTCACGATGCCTCTTAAGCCCCGAGGAACTCCTTATCCGCTAGCCTCGGTTGCACGTCATCACCGCTAGGGGTCTGGGGTTTCATGACATCGGTAGCCAACAAGACTTCGACCAAGCGCCGGCTGCTGCTGGCTTCGGATCGGAGCGATCAAAGCAGCGAGCTCGCCAGCATTCTGCGATCGGTCGGTCAGGTCGACACCATCGCGACATCAGACATTCCCGACGCGCCGGGGCGCGATCTGGCGGGAATCGTGGTCGACATCAATCTGCGCTCCGCCGAGAGCGTGCAACTGGTGCGCAACAAGCTGCGCGCCGAGGCCTATCGCGAGATGCCGCGGCTGTTCGTGCTGGCGGACGCGCTTCACCATGGATCGATGCAGGCGTGGGCGCTCGGCGCCACCGATACGATAGCACGTCCGTTCGACGCGCAAGGCATTCTGCAGCGGATCCGCGCCGCGTTTCCGGACAGCGATGGATTTGACGAAACCGATCGCGGAAAGGCCCTGAACAGGGGCGTCGAGGCCGCGCATGCCGTGATGGTCAAGATCTTCGAAAAGATTCCGGCCGGCGTTCCCCTCAAATTTTCCGACATCGTCGAGGCCGAGAACAAGATTCTCAAGGCGATCAAGCATTCGTCCTTGCGCGAATGGCTGACGACGGTCGGCTGCCATCACGCCGGCAGCTACCGCCATTGCCTGTTCGTCACCGGCTTTGCGGTCGCCTATGCGCAGCATCTCGGCATGCGCGAGGACGACCAGCGCCGTCTGGCGCGGGCGGCGCTGCTGCACGACGTCGGCAAGGCGTTCATTCCGGTGGCGATCCTGGACAAGCCGGGCCCGCTGACGCTGGAAGAAATGGAAGAGATGCGCCAGCATCCACGCCGCGGCTATGATGCGCTCGCCGAACAAGGCGGCTTCCCGCCGGAGATGCTCGACGTGGTGCTGCATCACCACGAATTTCTCGACGGCACCGGCTATCCCAATGGGCTGAGCGGCAAGGAGATCAGCGACATCGTGCGGCTGACCACGATCGTGGACATCTACGCGGCGCTGGTCGAGAAGCGCGCCTACCGCTTGCAGTTCACCCACGCCCGGGCCTTCGGCATGATGGAAGAAATGGGCGACAAGCTCGACCAGCATCTGCTGCACGCCTTCCGCCCGGTGGCGTTCGGGTATTATTGAGCGTCTGGCTCCCCGCCGTCATGCGAGCCAACGGGTCGCGCGAATGCGCGCCCGATGACAGGCTCCGCGAAGCAATCCATAGTGCCGCATAACGGATGGTGGATTGAATCGTCGCTCACGCTCCCTTGCGCAAACGCTTCGCGTTTGTCGCAGGCAATGACGCGGAGAGAGCGTAGCCGCTCAACGCAAGCATGCCACTTTTCAGCCCGCTAGTTATCGGCGATCATCGGCTCAGCCGATGACTAACGATCGCTGGCAGGAAATCCATGGACACGACAGCGACCTCAGGCGGAAACCTCGACATTCCCGCCGATATTGCCGCCACGCTGGTCGACCCGGCGGCCTATGCCGATCATCGCATCCATGACAGTTACCGCTGGCTGCGCGCCAACAATCCGCTCGGCATCGCGCACCCCGAAGGGTTCGATCCGTTCTGGGTCGTGACGAAACATGCGCATATCCAGGCCATCAGCCGCCAGAACGAGCTGTTCCACAATGCCGACCGGCCGACCACGCTGACCAACCGCGCGGTGGAAGAACGCGTCCGCAAAATCACCGGCGGGCCCAACTTGGTGCGTTCGCTGGTGCAGATGGATGCGCCCGACCATCCGAAATACCGCGCGCTGACCCAGGGCTGGTTCATGCCCGCCAATCTTGGAAAGTTCGAGACGTGCGTGCGCGAGATCGCGCGGGCCACCGTGCAGCGCATGCTCGATAAGGGCGGTGCCTGCGATTTCGTCGAAGACGTGGCCCTTGGCTATCCCCTGCACGTCATCATGGAAATTCTCGGCGTGCCCGAAAAGGACGAGCCGCGCATGCTCAAGCTGACGCAGGAGCTGTTCGGCCCGCAGGATCCCGATACGGCGCGGATCAGGGAAAAGCTGACGGCGGAGCAGTTCTCCGGGATGATGCAGGCGGTGGTGGCTGATTTCGGCGCCTATTTCCGCGCCATCACCGAGGACCGCCGCTGCAACCCGCGCGACGACCTCGCCACCGTCATTGCCAACGCCAGGATCGGCGGCGACTACATGCCGGATCATGACGCCACCAGCTATTACATGATCGTAGCCACCGCGGGCCACGACACCACGTCATCCTCGACCGCCGGCGCGATCTGGGCGCTGGCGGAGGATCCCGCGCAATTCGAAAAGGTGAAGGCCAATCCCGAGCTGATTCCGGGACTGGTCGACGAGGCGATCCGCTGGATGACGCCGGTGAAGCATTTCATGCGCTCGGCGACGGCGGACACCGAGCTCGGCGGACGCAAAATTGCAAAAGGCGATTGGCTGATGCTGTGCTACGCGTCCGGCAACCGCGACGAGGACGTGTTCGAGGAGCCATATTCGTTCCGCTGCGACCGCAAGCCCAACCGCCACGTCGCCTTCGGCTACGGCGCGCATCTTTGCCTCGGCCAGTATCTGGCGAAACTGGAGATGCGGATACTGTTCGAGGAACTGCTGCCGCGCCTGAAATCGATCGCGCTTGATGGCGAAGTGAAGATGACGCAGGCCTATTTTGTGAACGGCCCGAAGAGGTTGCCGATCAGGTTCGAGGTGAGTTGAACAGCATTGCGTAGGGTGGGCAAGGGAGCGTTAGCGACGTGCCCACCACATTCTTGCGCTGTCGTCGATAGATGGTGGGCACGCTTCGCTTTGCCCACCCTACAAGCCATCAACCCAGCATCTTCCGCAATTCCGCCTTCGCCACCTTTTCCAACGTCGAGCGCGGCATGTCGTCGACGAAGTGGATTTCGCGTGGCACCTTGAAATCGGCGAGACTGGTTTTGCACGCAGCCATCACCGTATCATGCAGATCGGCCGGCGCACCCTTTACGCCGGCCTGCGGGATGATGAACACAACCGGCACTTCATCCAGCATCGGGTGCTTCTTCGCCACCACGGCGGCCTCGCGCACGCCGGGCACCACCGCGATTACCTGCTCGATCTCGGACGCTGCGACGTTCTCGCCGCCGACCTTGAGCATGTCCTTGGTGCGGTCGCCGAATTTTATGAAACCGTTCTCGAGCAACGTGACGCGGTCGCCGGTGATGAAATAGCCGTGCTCGTCAAAGCTTTCACGCGTGGCCTTTTCGTTGTGGAGATACTCCGAGAACAGCGACAGGCCGGGGATGCCCTTGATCAGGAGATTGCCGGTGCCGCCGACATCCGTCGGCGTGCCGTCATCCTCGACGATGCGGATCCGGTATTCCGGGGCGGCGCGGCCGATTGACATCGGCGTGTTGGGCTGGTCGACCTCGCCGACGATGCCGTGGGTGATGGTTTCCGTCATGCCCCACCAGCCGATCGTCTTGACGCCGAAGGCGGCAAATGGCGGCGGCTCGGATACTGCGGTGCCCCAGAGCCGGAATTTGTGGTTGTTCGGAATCTCGTGCTCCAGCAGCGCCTTCATGCAGAACGGGATCGTCGAGGTCCAGGTGCAGTTGTGTTCGAGCGCGACGCTCCAGAACCGGCTGGCCGAAAACCGTGGCTGGATCACGCAGGAGGCGCCGACCCACAGCGTTGCCAGCATCGAATAGGCCAGCGCGTTGGTGTGGAATAGCGGCAGATAGGTCTGGTGCACGTCGCCCGCGTGCAGGTCTTCATGCGCGGCGTTGATCTTGGCGCCCCATAGCGCATTGGCATGCGTCCACAGCACCGCCTTCGGCCGCGACGTGGTGCCGGACGTATATTGAACGCTGCATGGCGCGAATGGATCGGTTGCGCGGCGCGGCCGGTCGGCGCTGTCGGCGTACAGGGATTCAAAACTGTCGCCCCGCGACGCGCCTTGCGCAGGCGCAGCTCCGGCATCATGCGAGATCACGGCGATCCAGCGCAGGCCGCGGCAATTGGCCGAGATCAGTTCGGCGTAGGCCGGCTGGGTGATGGCGGCAACCGCGCCGCAATGGCCGGCGAAATACTCCATCTCCGCTGCCGCCGAACGGGTGTTGGTGGTGACCGCAATCGCGCCGAGCTCGACGCAGGCAAACCAGGCCAGCATGGCCTCGATGCAATTGTCGAGGTGGATCAGCACATAATCGCCGGGCTTGACGCCACGTTTGATGAGGCCGGCGGCAAGCGCGCCGACACGTTCGTTAAATTCGCCGTAGGACCATTTTCGCGCGGCGCCATCGAACGGCGCCCAGATCAGGAAGGGATGGTTGCGTCGGCTCTCGGCGCGCATCCGCAACAGCCACGGCACGTCGAGGCCTGCGAATGGTCCGACAATGCCCGGCGCAGATTGTGAAGCTGGCATAATTCCTCCCGTGCGGCCTTGCGGCGGCTTTTGATCTTGCTTGGGAGTAGTTCTGCCATCGGACGGCGCGGGGATCAAATCGGGAGTTTGTGGGGCTCTCTCGTCGTCATTGCGAGCGAAGCGAAGCAATCCATGACGCCACGCGCCGAGACATGGTTTGCTTCGTCGCTTCGCTCCTCGCAATGACGGGGAGAGGCTGCGCCTTAGCCTCCATCGCCTTCATACGAAGAAATCTCGATCAAACTCCCATCCGGGTCCCGGCAATAGACCGATCGCAGCGTGCCGCGGGCGCCCTGTTTGGCGACCGGGCCTTCCTCTATCGCAATCCCGTTGGCCTTCAGATGCTTCACGACTTCATCCGGCGTGCTTGACGTCAGGAAACACAGATCGTCGCTGCCGGCGGTCTCGTGGTCGGCCGTGAACCACTCCACCTTGTCGGCATCGCGCGGCCGTACATTGATCTTCTGGTTACCGAACACCAGCGAGGTCCGCGGCGTTTTGCCCGGGCCAGGATCGAATACCTTGACCTCCATGCCGAGGATTTTCCGGTACCACTCGGTGGAACGCGCCACGTCGGAGACATTGATCACGAGATGGTCGAGCGCGTTAACCCTGACGGACATGTCTTAATCCTTTCGTCGCGGTCTGCGGCATCTGTGTCGCACTGGCCGCACCTGACTTTGTTTGTTACAACGCGGGCCGCGTTCGGTTCAATAGAACCGCGCCTCAATAGAATCGGACTGGGCTCTGAATCCCGGCCTCCAAGGAGAAGTCTTATGATTTCACGTCGTACCGCGATTTGTCTGGCCGTCATCGGCCTTTCCACGGCCACTTCGATCGCCAGCGTTTCGGCGCAGGATTACCCGACCCGGCCGGTGAAATGGGTCGTCGGATATCCGCCGGGCGGCGCGACCGATATTATCGCGCGGCTGCTCGGCCAGCGGCTCTCGGAACGGCTCGGCCAGCAATTCGTGATCGAGAACAAGCCTGGCGCCGGTAACAACATCGCCACCGAATCGGTGATCAACGCCGAGCCCGATGGTTATACGCTGCTGTTCGTCAACCCGGCGAATTACATCAACGCCTCGCTCTACGCCAATCTGAAATTCAATGTGATTCGCGATATTGCGCCGATTGCCGCGTTCAATCGCGTGCCGAACGTGATGACGGTCAACAAGGACGTGCCGGCCAAGACGGCCGCGGAGTTCATTGCGTATGTGAAAGCCAATCCCGGCAAGGTGAACCTGGCGTCGTCGGGCAACGGCACATCGGTGCATCTGTCCGGCGAAATGTTCATGGCGATGTCCGGCGCCAAGATGCAGCACGTGCCCTATCGCGGCGCTGCGCCGGCGATCACCGACCTGCTCGGCGGTCAAGTCCAGTTGATTTTCGACAACATGCCCTCGATTCTCCAGCATGTCCGCGCCGGCTCGGTGCGGGCGCTGGCGGTCACCGGTACCGCGCGGTCGCCGCTGTTGCCTGACGTGCCTGTTCTCGCCGACACCGTCCCGGGCTACGAGGCGAGCGCGCTGTTCGGCGTCGGAGCACCGAAGAACACGCCAAAGGCGGTCATCGAGAAGCTGAACAAGGAGATCAACGCCGTGCTCGCCGAGCCGGCGATCAAGGCGCGCCTGCTCGACCTCGGCGGCGAACCGCTGATCGGCACGCCGGAAGCGTTTGGCGCGATGATCGTGGCTGAAACCGACAAGTGGAAGAAGGTGATCGAGGAAGCCAAGGTTGAGAAAGTGCAGTGATCTACCTCACGGAACATCGGCGCGGACGCGGTGTTTTCTGGCAAAGACCACGCGGTTTTTGCGTCACACGGAGGAGATCGAAGATGCGCAATGCACTGTTAGCGATATTGGCGCTGTCGGCGGCGACAGCCGCCACTGTGGCGGGCAGCTCGCCCGCTGCGGCGTATGATTACCCCTATTGCCTGCAGGGCCGGGGCATCGGCATTCCCGGTGACTGCTCCTACGCTACCTACGGTCAGTGCATGGCATCGGCCTCAGGCCGCGCGCTCTACTGCAACATCAATCCGCGCGTCGCCTACGGACAGCAGCGGCGTATGCGGGTTTATCGGGATTATTGATCGCGCTTTGCTTCCGCAACATGGCCGGATCATCCAGCTCAAGAAGCCCGGATGATCCGGCCATTTGCATTTCTGGTTGTCGCCTCTCGAATCCGTGATGCAGTCTCCGGCTTGACGGCGTTTCGTTTGTGTCTATACTAAACCATATGGTTAAGTATCAGGAAGATGTTCTCGATCGCACCTTTGCGGCGCTGTCCGATCCGACCCGGCGCGCGCTGCTGGCGCGGCTCGGCGACCGCGAAAGCCTGTCGGTCAGCGAACTGGCGCAGCCGTTTTCGATGTCGCTGCCGGCGATCATGAAGCATCTCGATGTGCTGTCGGACGCCGGCCTGATCGCGCGCGAAAAGACCGGGCGCACGGTGGCGTGCCGGCTCACCGCCAGCCCGATGGAGCAGGCGATGGATTGGCTCAATCGCTACCAGCGCTTCTGGTCCGACAATCTCGACCGCCTTGCCGCTTTTGTGGAGGAAGACCCATGGCCACCCAGTCAAGCCTTGCCAAGCAAGACCCCGCCCGCGATGCCGAACTCGCCGCGCGGCCCAGCCTCACCCTCACGCGCCGGCTCAACGCGGCGCCCGAAAAGGTCTACGCCGCGTGGGCCGACCCGGAAAAGCTAGTGCAATGGTTCGGGCCTGCCTCGGTAGAGGAGGGCTCGGTGAAGGCCGACATCGACCTGCGCGTCGGCGGCCGCTACCGCATCAGTTTCAACGCCAACGGCAACTATAACGAGGTCGGCGGCGTCTATCGCGAGGTCGTGCCGAACCGGCGACTGGTGTTTAGCTGGGCATGGCATTCCACGCCGGAGCGTGAATCGCTGGTGACCATTTCGATCAAGCCGGAAGGCAGCGGCACGCTGCTCGTCTTCAATCACGCGCAGTTCGTCGATGAGAAAGCGCGCGACAGTCACGAGCGCGGATGGACGGAGCTCTTGGCCAAGCTCGAAACGCATCTTGCTTAAGGAGAGCCGCCGATGCAGCCGCACAGAGTCGTCTCCCGCGATGACTGGATCGCCGCCCGCAAGGCTCATCTCGCGCATGAGAAGGAGTACACCAAAGCGCGCGAGCGCCTGAACGAGGAGCGCCGCGCTCTGCCCTGGGTCAGGGTCGAGAAGAATTACGTGTTCGACGGCCCTGATGGCAAGGTGTCGCTTGGGGACCTGTTCAGGGGGCGCAGCCAGCTCGTGGTGCAGCACCTGATGTTCGCGCCCGACTGGAACGAGGCCTGCAAGAGCTGCTCGTTCTGGGCTGACGGATTCGAGCGGATGATCCCGCATCTTGCCGCCCGGCACACCACGATGGTCGCGATCTCGCGCGCGCCGCTGCCAAAGCTCGCCGCATTCAAGCAGCGAATGGGCTGGACCTTCGACTGGCTGTCGTCCGGCGGTAACACGTTCAATTACGACTATGGTGTCTCGTTCACGCCGGAGCAGATCGCGGCGGGCGGCAACTACAATTACGGAACCACACCGTTCGGCAGCGAGGAAGCGCCCGGAATCAGCGTGTTCTATCGCGACGAGACGGGGAACATCTTCCATACCTATTCCTGTTACTCGCGCGGCCTCGACATGATGAACGCCGCCTATCACTATCTCGACCTGACCCCGCTCGGGCGTCACGAGGAGGGGCTGCCATATCCGATGGACTGGGTGCGGCTACGTGACCAATACCGGCCGGCGCAGGTTCAGGCATCTTGTTGTCATGGTTAGTTGTCACTAACCTTCAGTTGTCATTCCGGGTTCGATGCTGCGCATCGCCCCGGAATGACGTCGTATCGACAAGAAATACCGGAGAGTATTGCAATGCCCTACGTGGATGGCTTCATCGTCGCCGTGCCGAAGAAAAATCTCGAAGCTTATTCCCGTCTGTCGAAGAAGGCCGGCAAGATCTGGCGCGAATACGGTGCGCTGGACTACCGCGAATGGGTCGCCGATGACGTCAAGGTCGGCAAGTACACCTCGTTCCCGCGCAGCGTCAAGCTGAAGCCCGGCGAAACCGTCGTGTTCGCCTGGATCACCTACAAGTCGCGCGCCCAGCGCGACAAGATCAACGCCAAGGTGATGGCGGACCCGCGGCTCGGCGAGATGATGGATCCTAAGTCAAAGCCGCCGTTCGACGGCAAGCGGATGATCTATGGCGGGTTCGAAAGCCTGGTGAAAGTGTAGAACACAAGCGCGTCTTGCTCTGCCGCATGCCGCGCGGTGGAATCGTTGATCTATCCCGCGGTGTGGACCGACATCATCGCCTGGCTGCATTTCGGTCTGATCGAGGCCGAAGAACTCGGCGTCACCGCAGCCAATGTCGACGAGCGCCCGGCGATCAGCGGCTGCTCGGACGTCAGGCGATCTCGGATCGCGGACTGAACGCGACCTGGAGCAAGGGGCGGCCTGATGCACGCTCTGCCGTTCAAGTGGGGCGCCCTGCGGCACGCCGGGTTGACACCGGTCGTGCCGCAGCCAGACTGTCGCGCATGCGCATCACCCTGGTCCACGCCCTGAAACACTCGATCGTCCCGATCGAGGCCTCCTTCGCCAGGCTCTGGCCGGAAGCGGGCCTGATGAACCTGCTCGACGACAGCCTGTCGGCCGATCTGGCGCGTGACGGCGGGCTCTCCGACGCCATGACCGAGCGTTTCCTCAGGCTTGGACGCTACGCGGCCGGCACCGGGTCGGATGCGATCCTGTTCACCTGCTCGGCGTTCGGGCCCTGCATCGAGGCGGTCGCGCGTGCCCACGCCCCGATGCCGGTGCTCAAGCCGAACGAGGCGATGATCGAGCAGGCGGTCGCGCGAGGCGGGAAGGTCGGCTTGCTGTCGACGTTTCCGCCGACGCTGGTCTCGATGCCGCCGGAGTTTCCGCCGCGAGTCGAGCTGGTGCCGAAACTGGCGGAAGGCGCGATGGCCGCGCTCGATCGCGGCGACCGCGCCATCCATGACCGGCTGGTGGTGGAAGCGTCCATCAGCTTGCGCGACTGCGACCTGATCGCGCTCGCCCAGTACAGCCTGGCGCCGGCGGCGGACGAGGTCGCCAAGGCGACCGGGCGGCCAGTGCTGACTACACCCGATAGCGCGGTACTAAAATTGAAGGGAATGCTTACCGCCGGCCACACTTAAGTTCAGGGTCGTTGAGGGGAGGGCGATGGCAGTGCGGTTCAGTCGGCGCGATACATTGCGAACGGCGGCCGTCGCGGCGGCAGGCCTGATCCCCGGTGCAGCCATTCCCAGCCTTGCAGCTCCGCTCCGCTCGTCGCCGCGTGGCGGGGAAATCGACGCTATTTTGCACACTCGGGTCGATGCGGCAGACGTGCCGGGCGTTGTCGCCATGGCCGCAACCGAGCATTCGGTGGTCTACCAGGGCGCATTCGGCGCGAGAAGCGTGGGCACGGCTGCCAGGATGTCGGCCGATACGATCTTCAGTATCGCGTCAATGACCAAATTGCTGACATCCGTCGCAGCGCTGCAACTCGTCGAACGGGACAAAATCAAACTGGACGAACCGGCGGCAAGAATTGATCCGACGCTCGGCTCTCCCCAAGTTCTCGATGGTTTCGATGCGCAAGGGGTCCCGCAACTGCGCGCCGCGCGAAAGCCCATCACGCTACGCAATCTGTTGACGCACACATCCGGGCTTAGCTATCAGCTTTGGGACGCGAATGTCGTTCGCTACGGCAAGGCATCTCGCAACGATGCCGCGCTGCCGCGTGCGCCGCTGATGTTCGATCCGGACACCAGATGGGCCTATGGTGGCAGTCTCGACCGGGTTGGGCGGCTCGTTGAAATCGTCAGTGGGCAAAGTCTGGATCGCTATTTCCGCGATCACATCCTGGGTCCGCTCGGTATGAACGACACCGCTTTCTCGCTCACCGAGAAGCAGCGCGGCCGCCAGGCAAGTCTGCATTTGCGCAAGGCAGATGGAACGCTTGCGCCGCAGCCGTTGGCGAGGCGAACGGACCCGAAAGTGATTTCTGGGGGCGGCGGCCTCTATTCCACAGCGCCGGACTATCTGACCTTCCTCCAGGCGCTATTGAATGGCGGAGCACTTGCCGGGAAGGGCATCCTGCGGCCGCAGACGGTTGCACTCATGTCCACCAATCAGATCGGCAACCTCGATGCGGGAATTCTCAAGACAACAAATCCGGCATTGTCTGACAACGTCGATTTTTTCCCGGGAGTCCGGCTGCGTTGGGGGCTTGGCGATATGATCAACGTCGACCCTGTACCGGATGGCCGCAGGGCAGGCAGCCTGACATGGGCCGGGCTTTACAATACCTACTATTGGATCGATCCGGCGTCGCGAATCGCGGGTGTGATCCTGATGCAGATACTGCCGTTCGCCGACCAGCGCGCGCTTAATGTCTATCGTCTATTCGAGCGCGGTATTTACCGTGTCCATGGGGCCGCCTGAGCGCGAGCGGCCGCTTTCAGACGTCTTTCTTCTTGGCAGGCTTCTTCGCAGCCGCCGCCGCTTCCTCGGTCGCGTTCCGGATCGCCCGCGCATAACTGTCGGCGGTGTTTGCTGCCGAGTTCTGCAGCCGCCTCGCTGCGGCGGTGCCGAGCTCCATCGTGCTCCTGGCGATCAGCCGGAACTGGTCCCGCGTTTCCTTGTCCTTGGCCTTGGCCGCGCGGGCCATGATCTGATCGCGCCGTTTCTTGACGGCAGCCATCAGGCTCTTGTTTTGCGCTTTTGCGATTTGCCGGATGAGAACATCGAGATCGGCTTCAGCCATTATGGGTCACTCTTAACCGCACCATGCCGTCCGCACGGTGCGGGGATCATTGGCGCATTACGTTTGAAGGATGCGCGCCATTGTGTCGCCGCGCCGCCGTCATTTCAAGCGCCGATTCTCGCAATCAGACGCTGCGGGCCGTCCGCGCAACCCCGATAACAGTCGATTAACGTTGTATTGGTACGAATTCTCAACCAGCAGGAAGAGAGCGGCATGCGTAACCTCACCGTCTATCAGCGTTTTGCGATGATCATTGCGGCGCTGACAATCGTGCTCTTTGCCGTTTCCGCCCTGCAGATCCTGGTGTTGCGCGATGCGGTGCTGGACGAGCGGCGCACCACCGTCCGCAATCTGGTCGAGGCCGCGACGAAGATTCTTGCCACCTATGAAAGCGAAGCCAAGGCCGGCCGGATCAGTCCGGATCAGGCGCGTCAGGCGGCGTTTGCCTCGATCAGCGCCATGCGTTGGGGCGAGTACTCCGACTATATCGGCGTCTATGGCACGGGAAGCTCCGATGCCGGCGTCACCTATGTGCACGCCAATCCCAAATACATCAACGTCAACCGCTGGGAGTTCAAGGACAAGAGCGGCAAGCTGTTGATCCAGGACATCGTGCGGACGGCGCGCGCCGGCGGCGGCTTTGTCGAATATCTGGCACCCCGGTCGGCCGGTGGCACCGAACTCCGCAAGGTCTCCTATGTCGGCGCCTTTGGCGCTGGCGACAAGCTACTCGCGCTGCAGGCGGGCGCCTATGTCGACGATATCGATGCTGTGGTCTTCAGTCGGATGATGTGGGCCGGGATCGCGGGCCTCGGTGGCCTGACCCTCGCGGTGTTGGTTGCGTTCTGGCTCGGCCGCGGCCTGGTCATTCCCCTCAACAAGACCTGCGCGGCGATGGACGAACTGGCCAGGGGCCACCTTGCGGCCGAGATTCCGTTCGTCGACCGGACCAATGAAATCGGCCGGATCGCGCGCAGCCTCCAGGTTTTCAAGGATCACCTGGTCGAGACGACGCGGCTTCGCACCGAGCAGGAAGCGATGAAGTCGCGCACCGCCGAGGAGCGGCAGGCGGTTCTGTCCCGCATCGCCGACGATTTCGAGCGCAGCATCGGTGGCGTGATCCGCGGCACCGCCACCGCAGCCGACGAGCTGCAGAATTCCGCCTCATCGATGTCAACGATCGCGGTGGGGACGACGGGTCAGAGCGCGAAGGTCGCTGCTGCCGCCGAGCAGACGGCGTCGAACGTCCAGACCGTTGCGGCGTCGGCGGAGGAGCTGTCGTCGTCGATCCAGGAGATCGCGCGGCAGGTCACCCAGTCTTCGTCCATTGCCCAGAATGCGGTTGGGCAGGCGAACCGGACCGAGGCCATGGTCGGCCGCCTGGTCGAGGCCTCGCAAAAGATCGGCGAGGTCATGGCGCTGATCCAGACCATCGCGGGGCAGACGAATTTGCTGGCGTTGAACGCGACCATCGAGGCCGCCCGCGCCGGCGAGGCTGGCAGGGGGTTTGCCGTCGTGGCCAACGAGGTCAAGGCGCTGTCGTCACAGACGGCCAAGGCTACCGACGAAATCACCAGCCAGATTCAGGAAATTCGCGATGCGACCGGCTCGACCGTCAACGCAATCCGCGAGATCGGCACCACGATCGGGCAAATGAACGAAATCACCGGCTCCATTGCGGCCGCCGTCGAAGAGCAGGGCGCTGCGACCAACGAGATTGCCCGCAGCGTGCAGCAGGCGGCGCAGGGCGCCCAGGAGGTGATGCAAAACATCACGGGCGTGCGCGAAGCTTCGAGTAAGGTCGATGCTGCCGCCACCCTCGTCCTGAATGCCGCCGCGCAACTGACTTCACAGTCCGAGCAACTCGAAACCGAAACCGGCAAATTCCTCGGCAATATCCGCGCGGCCTAAAGCGTGATGACTTTTCTTCGAATCGTTATCCCGCTTTATCTTTTTGTTTGAGCATGATCTCCGCGCAAACGCGTTCCGCGTTTGTCGCGAGGGAAAACCGCTGCACACTTTTCCGGATCAAGCTCTAAGGGCGCGCGGAGGCTTTCTCGTGATGTCCGGCCATGACGGGCAACGGTGGCCAGCAACCTGCAGGCGTCAATTGAGCCGCGCGCCGATCCCCGTAAGCACGCGGAAATCGGGCTTGGACTGAACGCCGTTGTGCTGGTTGATGACCGGCACGCCGACAGAGACGAAGCCCGAGAAGCGGTCGAAGCCAACGCGCACGCCGGGTGAGAGATAAACCGTCGTGCCCCCCGAATTGGGGTCGGCGATGCCGGCGATGCGCTGCTTGTCGTGCCACTCGCCATTCAGCTCCAGCACGAGATCGAGCGTATAGGGCGTCTTCTTCATGTCGCTGTGGTCGTGATTGGCGTGATAGAGGCAGTGCTCCTGCAGCTGATTGCGCGGCTGCATGCAGTACTCATGCAGCTCAATCTCCTTCGCCGAGCCGGTGGGGCCGACGAGGCGGTATGACACCGCGGTGCCGAACAGAAAGCGGTCGCCGAGATTGGTGTTCTGCGTGCCGTTGGTGATTAGGTAATAAAGGCCGCTCACGTCGAACGACCAGCGTCCCGTGCGTTTGGTCAAGGCGGCACCGATCAGGCCGTCCCAGGAGCCCGAGCCCGGCTGAAACTCGGCCTGGAAGAGCTGCCCGAAGGCGTCGCGCTGGCTGGTGCTGCCGGTCGGCGCCTTGAAGCCGAACAGCACGGCGGCCGACGTTCCGGTCTGCGCATTGCTGTGG
Organism: Bradyrhizobium sp. CCBAU 051011; assembly: GCF_009930815.1. NCBI lineage: Bacteria > Pseudomonadati > Pseudomonadota > Alphaproteobacteria > Hyphomicrobiales > Nitrobacteraceae > Bradyrhizobium > Bradyrhizobium sp. CCBAU 051011. The sequence goes on from NZ_CP022222.1 coordinate 2,492,497, forward strand.
AAGCGATATTGCCCGAGCATGGTGACGTCGCCGAAGCCGGCGGAGTTGCCGCGCCGGTTGATGCCGTCGGGGCTCATCAGGCTGCTCATGTCGCTCGAATTCATGATGCCCATATGGCCGCCGCTCAGCATGTCTTCATGCGCCTCGCGAATGTCGGAGCGGCGGACGCCGGACGCGCGAACGGCAAGGGTCAGATCGTTGGTGATGCCGTAGGCGACCGAAAGCGAAACGCTGTCGAGCGAACGAAGTGAATGCGCATGCGTGCCGCGGTTCGCGGCGGCGATCAGATCGGCATCGCTGAGCTGACCCAGCCGGATAAATTCGTAGCGGATGGATGCAGCGAACATTCCTTCGGCAAGTGTGTCGGCTGAGATGGTGTTGATGGGGCCGCCGCTGCCGGTGTTGCCGCCGCCGCCGGGATGATGCGCTTCTGCAGGCGCGGCGAGAAGAAGTGCCATGGATGAAAAGATGCCGGCCGCAGGCCGTTTAAAATACGCACACACATTACGCCCCCTGTACTTACTGTCCGGCGATTAGCCATCGCAATCGGGCGCCAGATTGACTGGATCGTGCGAGAAGCGCGGCTTGCTGGCAACGGAAGCGAAGCGGAAAAGCGAAGACACTATCGCGGGCGCGACATCTGTGTGGCCATCGCGTGGTTGGCAAATGGCAAGTGGCGTAGTCCGCCTGTCGGTTGTGCGTCCGAATTTTTCGCGTTCAGCGCAGCGGTAGCCGCAATCACGTCCGGCGGCAGCCGCAATCACGGCGAGCACCAGCCGTAATCGCGTCTGAATGTTTCTCTACACGTTTCTCTGTCCAGCGCGCGTATCGGAGTAGGACAGTTATGACAACCGTCGTCAGAGATATCTTTGTGTTTGTCACTGCGGCCATTTTCATCGCCGCGACTTTGCTAATTGCGAGCGGCGCTGGCGCGCACGAGTTCAAGATAGGCGCGATCGACATCGGTCATCCCTGGTCGCGCCCGACCCCGAAAGACGCCAACATCGCAGGCGGCTATCTCACCATCACCAACAAGGGGAAGACGGCGGACCGCCTGATCGGCGGCACGTCGCCGGTGGCTAGCCAGATCGAGGTGCACGAGGTGATCGATGTCGACGGCATGTCGAAGACGCGCCCGCTCGCGAACGGTCTCGAGATCAAGCCCGGCAAGACCGTCGAGCTCAAGCCCGGCGCCTACCGCATCCTGCTGATGGGGCTCAAGGAGCCGTTCCAGGTCGGCCAGAAGGTGAAGGGCACGCTGGTATTCGAGAAGGCGGGGCCTGTCGACATCATCTACAACGTCGAGGAAAACGCCGGAGCCGCCGTCAGTGGCGTCAACGGTGTCTCGCACAAGCACCATTAGCGTGCCCGCTCGCGTCGAATCAGTGAGCAGCTGAGAAGAGGCTTGAAACAAGCGCCGCCGCGGCCAGCGGCGGCCGATCTTCGAACCGTAATTCTTCATTGGGATACTGACCCGTGTCCAGCTCAGGCCAAATGTCGCTCGCTAACTCGGGCACGGCGCAGCCGTCGTCGCAAGTAAAGTCAGTTGCCTTGCAGTCCGTTGCCGCGGTCTTGTCCGCATCGCTTCTCGGTGTTGGACTGGCTTACTGTGCTTGCACGTTGTTGATCCCAGCCGTCGCGCACGAGGGGAACAGTGCTTCACTTCTTTCGGCTGAGGGTCGTTCGCAGAATGTCATCTGCTCAAGCGACAACTCTTCGACCTCGGCGCAGGCGGCTCGCGCGGAGCAGTAAGATTCCGAGAGGCCGCTTCGCCTCCGCGCGCTGCTCGTCCGCCGTCAACGGTTCGGAAACCACGCGCGCTCTCTCCCGGCCCCGCTAACCAATCGAAAATCGTTCTGCCGCAAGTTCGTCTCCGGGAAAAGAAAGGGGAGATCCTGATATGAACGGCCTGGCAATCATGGAAAACGTTCGCCGATATCGCACGATCGCGTCGCTGTGCCGCCAAACCGCGGCGTACCGGCCGCTGCATAGCGGCTCCCTGCTGGCGCAGGCCAGCGAGTGGGAACATCGCGCCGTTGCCGAGCTTGAGGCTTACTATGAGGCTTTCTGTCACGTGGCGTCCGGCAACACGCCAGCGCGCTCAGGTAGCTGCGCCCTGAACTGAAGCCCGACGCCCGGAAATGGACGTTCGCTGATTTTCAGTTAACCAAGGAGAAATATGACGGCGTGGGGAGATCTCTCTGCCTTCGCCGTCCCCGGCGGGTGACTTGATCGGTTGGGCCGCCGACCATCATCGATGGCAATACGATCGAATTTCACGATAGCGCCTGCGGCTTTGGGTCGTTAACGCATCAGGGGTTGACCAATCCCGGATCAGGCAGCTCGGCCGATGCAGCGCCCCCACGCGCTCGAACCGATAAATCTCAGATTTTCTGATTTTTGCGCTGCGCTTGCAAATAGTCTTCAGCGGCACCATCAATAGCAACGCAGGTTCACCGGTGCCGCCATGGCTGACAGGGCAGATACCGCGAATGTGATTGTCCGGCCGCCGATCGCGTGGGCGCTCGCGGTGCTTGCCGGTTTCGCGCTCAACTGGCTCATGCCCTTGCCGCTCTTGCCGGCCCCTGCAGGCTGGCTCGGCGCGATCGTGTTTGCGCTTGCACTGGCGCTGCTCGCGTGGGCGATCTCTACCATGACCAGGGCCGGCTCGAACGTGCCCACCAACCTGCCGACCACGACCATCGTCGATGCTGGTCCTTACCGCTTCACGCGCAATCCCATCTATCTCGGCATGGTGCTGGGGCTCATCGGCTTGGCCATCGCCTTCAACAGCCTCTGGCTGCTGATGATGCTGGTGCCCTTCGCCCTCGTCATCCGCTACGGCGTGATCACCCGCGAGGAAGCCTATCTCGAGCGCAAGTTCGGCGACGTCTATCGCCGCTACTGCGCGCGGGTGCGGCGCTGGCTGTAGGGCTTGCCGGCCAGGGCACGGGGGCCGGGGAGCCCGTGCCCCACCGTTCCCGCTGCGCAGAACAGCATAGGCATGGGGCGTCGGAAGGCGTATGATTGTGAGGTCCTTCGCGCAAATTGATCGACATCACGTGGAGGTGGCCATGAAATATGTGCTGCTTGGTAATCTGAGCCCGGAATGGGCAAGCAAGCAATCGGAGCGGATCGGCAAGGCCAAGGCAAAACTCGACAAGCTGGGCATCAAGGTCGAGTCGATCCACTACACGCAGGGCTATTACGATTTCGTCGACATCGTCGATGCCCCGAATGAGGGGGCGATGCTCGCGTTCTCCGTCTGGTACGCGACGCAAGGTCTGGGGCGGATCCAAAGTATGCCGGCCTTCGACGCAAAGACCTTCGAAGCCGCGATCAAGGACGCGGCGGGCTAAGCGCCGGGGTCGTGGCTCACGGCTTTGCTGCCAACCAGCCGTGCTCATTTCGCTTGCGCGCGCGTGGTGCCGCATTCTTGCCGGTCGCGGTGGCACGGAGCAGGCTCGAAGGAGCCGATTAATGTTTCGCGCCCTGCTGGAAGATGCGGGGCCTTGCGAATAGCTGCGCTTCCCGTGAAAGCTTGGCTCATCGGGCTCCAAATTCCACCGGCGATTTCAGCGGCTTGATGCGGCAGCTTCGGACGCAAACGGGCGGGCCTCGGCATGGCCGGCTCGGTGCGGAAACGTGGCATTCGACCGACCAAGCCATAGCCGAATTGCATGTGGACGCCTGACCTCGCCAGGAAAGAGGCGAAGGTTCAGTTGGGCACAGTCGCGCACGGAGACAACCGGCAGTGGAAAGCCAAACTTGACCACACGGCCATTACTGTCACGGAACTATGCGATCTGTGTCTCAACCACTATTGTTTCTTCGTGCGGAGTCGCCACTCCTTCGGGCGCTATAGATCGGCCTCAACGTCGGACCAAGCTATTGCGGTTTTCTACAGCCCGATACGTGCCGCCTGATTCACCCGCAAAGGCTCCGCACCCGAGGAGAAAAAATTGAACCAGCCCGCTCTGCCTCGCTTCTCCGCTCGCCTGCTAACTCTGAGCGCGCTCGCATTCATGGCGGCCTCAGGTCCGGCGCAAGCGCATGTGAAGTGGTTTGCGCCGTATATCGTCGGCGCACCGCCACAGCCGATCGGGGCCACCCTCACCAATCCCTGGTTCTGGACCGGCATAGCGCTGGTGTTGGTGTTTTTCCTCGTGACAAGAGCGATTGAAAAGTCGAGTGCGGGCGAGACGATCCTGCGCGGCATGGACGGCATCACCGACCCCCTCTGGAATAGCCTCGACAACTTCGTGCGCGTGGTCATCGCCGCCTTCTTCGTGGCTATCTTTGCGGTCGGTGGCGTCTACCTGACACCCGACCTCAAGACGCCCGCCGAATGGGTGTCATGGACGCAGCTCCTGATCGCCGGGCTGATCTTCTCTCGCAAGACGCAGCCGCTTGCGGCTGCCGGCATCATCGGCCTTTGGCTGCTGGCGCTACGCGACTACGATGTCTTCCATCTGCTTGACTACCTTGCGCTCGGCGTCGGCGTCGCCGCCTATCTGGTGCTGGAGGCATCGTCCAATCCGGAATGGCGCAAGCATCGCTTCGAGGCGCTGCGCTGGGGCGTGGCCATCGCGCTGATGTGGTCCAGCCTCGAAAAGTTCGCCTATCCCGACTGGTTCTACCCGCTCGTGGAGGAAAAACCCTTCCTGACTTTCGGCATGCCGCGCGACGTCTTCATTCCAATGGCCGGCGTCGCCGAGTTCACGATGGGATTCGGCCTGATCTGGACGCCGCTGGTCCGCCGGCTGTCGGCCATCGCGCTCTTCGTCATCTTCAACGCAGCCGTCTATCCATTCGGCCGCACCGACCTGATCGGCCACGCGCTCATCATGGCGATCATCGTCGCCATCGCCGCCGATCATACAAGGGAGGTGCATTTCCTGCCCGCCCTCAAGCGCAGGCTGGCCGGCGTCCCGGCAGGACTTGCGGCCGCGCTTGTCATCTTCGTAACCGGATATTGGGGGCTGCACATCGCGATCTACGGCATCGAAGGAAATACGAGAGCGACGGCCGGCGAACGGCTGACGCACACGCCGAACCCCGAGCATCCGCACGGCATGCACGGCACCACCGCGACAGCGGCGACGGCCGAGGCGGCCTATCGCGCAGCAATGGACCGCATGCACGGCCCCATGATGCAGGGCATCGCCAATGTCGATCCCGACCAGGCCTTCGTGCTCGGCATGATCCCGCACCATCAGGGCGCGGTCGATATGGCCGAGATCGTCCTGAAATTCGGCAAGGATGCCCGAAACCAGCACCTTGCGCGCGAGATCATCGACGCCCAGCGGCGAGAGATCGGCGAGATGCGCGAATGGCTCAAGCAGAAGAACATTCCGCAACCCTAGGGAACGGCGACGAGCACAAGCGAACCGACTTGCGACGTCATGAGGACTCGGTTGAAGCGTGTTTTGATTACCGGTATGTCCGGAACAGGGAAGAGCGCCGTTGCTCGGGAGCTCGTCGCAAGGGGCCATCGGGCCGTGGACCTGGATACGCCGGAATGGTCCGAGTGGGTCGACAGCGCGCCCACGGACACGCTGACACCAGCGGAGGGAAAGGACGGGGTCTGGCGCGAAGACCGCGTCAGAACGCTTCTCCTGACGCAAGATCAAGCACCTTTGTTCGTCAGCGGTTGTGCCGAGAACATGGGGCGGCTGTTTTCTTTGATCGATATAGTCATTCTCCTGTCCGCTCCTGTCGCGACGATCATGAAGCGGCTCGAAGCGCGCTCGGCGGAGGGCTACGGCAGAACCGACGGGGAACGTCAGAAGGTTTGCGAACTTCTCGCGACGATCGAACCGCTGCTAAGACAATCAGCCGACCATGAGATCGACACGAGCGGCCCGGTAGAAGCTACGGTCGATGAGATTCTCAAGGTCATCTAAGGAGCGACGCCGGAGCGGTCCGCTGTCGAGAGCTGTCTCGCATGTGCGAGCTGTCACGGTATTGGCAGCCGAGGAGCGATGGACTGATAGGAACGCCTAAGGCCGCCGAACATCGCACGCGCTGCGACAACGAATTCCGTTCGGTGTGAACTGGCGGGGCGGATCGCAGGAAATCGTGGATTCTGCCCTTCCTGAGAGAGGGGTGACAGTTCATTCCGGAGACATGGGTTACACAATCGGGCCTTTTGCGGGGAGCGCAAAATGCCCTGGAAGGCGTGTAAACCCATGGATGAGCGTCTAAAATTCATTGCCCGGCGGCTGGACGGGGAGCGGATGGCGGGCCTTTGCCGCGAGTTCGGCATCTCCCGCAAGACCGGCTACAAGATCTTCTCGCGCTACAACGAGATTGGCTTGGAAGGGCTCACCGACCGCTCGCGCCGGCCCTATCGCCATGCCAACCAGCTGCCCACCCAGATCGAGACGCTGATCGTGCGCTTGAAGCAGGACAAGCCGAGCTGGGGCGCCCCAAAGATCAGGGAACGGCTGGCCCGGCTTTATCCGGATGTGCACACGCCCGCGATCAGCACCGTGCATGCGGTGCTCGATCGTCATGGCCTGGTCAAGCGGCGAACCCGACGACGCAACCGGGCTGAGGGCACCACACTCTCTCACCCGGCCCAACCGAATGAGCTGTGGTGTGCCGACTACAAGGGCGAGTTCATGCTCGCCGATCGCCGCTACTGCTATCCGCTGACCATCACCGACTTTGCCAGCCGTTATCTCATTGCCTGCGAAGCCTTGCACACCACCAAGGAAGCCTATGCCTTCTCGGTGTTTGAAAGCGCATTCAAGGAGTTTGGCCTGCCGCAGGCCATCCGCACCGACAACGGTGTTCCCTTTGCCAGTCCCAATGCGCTGTTCGGATTGAGCAGGCTGTCGGTCTGGTGGCTCAGGCTCGGCATCGCGATCGAGCGGATCAAGCCAGGCAACCCGCAGCAGAACGGCCGCCACGAGCGGATGCATCTGACCTTGAAGTTGGAGACCATCAAGCCGGTCGCGCGCAACTTCCTGCAGCAGCAGGCCAGGTTCGACGATTTCATCGACGGCTACAACAACGAGCGGCCTCACCAAGCGCTCAACATGCAGTGCCCGGCCGAGCGCTATATCCCCTCAAGGCGGATCTACCAGGGCCTGCCGGACCTTGATTATCCCTTCCACGACAGGACCGCGACCGTAACGACATGCGGCCGTATCTGCTTCAACCGGCAGAAAATCAACCTCAGCGTGGTCTTCGCTGGGCAGAACGTCGGGATTAAGCAGGTGAGCGACAGGATTTGGCTCGTCACCTTCATGAACTATAATTTGGGTTACTTCGACGACGAGACATGCAGACTCGAACCGATAGACAACCCGTTCGGCCCAAAGGTGTTACCTATGTCTCCGGAATAAACCGTAACCCATGTGTCCGGAACGGACCTTCGGCGATTGGCGCACCCGACACGATTCGAACGTGTGACCTTTGCCTTCGGAGGGCAACGCTCTATCCAGCTGAGCTACGGGTGCGTTGGGGCATCCTTTAGCCGATTGGCCGGGCAGGGGCAACGCCCCATGCCGGGGTTGGTGAGACCAAGGGAGACCAAGGTGGCGGCCGGTAACCACGTTCTCGACGCAAAATTCCGATCCGTTCCCGTTAATTGGTGCTAGTCTTGGCGTGTTGAACCATGGATGGGGACGTCCGATGTATAAGAAGGTTCTTCTCGCCTATGACGGTTCGGTCGAGGGGCGGCGTGCGCTGCGGGAGGGCGCAAAGCTCGCACAACTCTGCCGTTCCGAGGTTTTTTTGCTCGCCGTCGTCGAGGTTTCCTCGATCATGACACCCGAGGCCGGGCTGACGATCCCGATCGAACTTCAGACCGAGGATTACAAGGCCATCCTGAACGAAGGCGCCGAGCGGCTGAAGGCGCTGGGATTTACGCCGACCGTGCGGCTCGAGGTCGGCGATGCCGGGCAGAAAATCGCCGAGGTCGCCGAAGAAATCGGCGCGCATCTCGTGGTCGTCGGGCACCGCCCGCAGGGGGCGCTGGCGCGCTGGTTCGGCTCGATCGGCAGCTACCTGGTCAAGCGCCTGCGCTGCAGCGTGCTGGTGGCGCAGACCGAGATCAGCGACGCCGAGTTCGAGCGGTTGAAGCCGGCGGAGGCGACGGCCTCGGGCTAGACATAGGCTAGTTCGTGGGAACGATGACCTTGCCGATCGGCCATAGCGCGATCCCGGCAAGCTTCAGGTGTGCCCAGGCGAAAGGAATCCCAATGATGGTCACGGCCAGCAACACCGCCGTGACCACATGCCCGAGCGCCAGCCACCATCCCGCCAGCACCAGCCAGATGATGTTGCCGATCACCCCGAGCGGCCCGGTGCCGATATCTTCCTGCCCGGTATAGGCGTCGCGCGACACCGCGGTGAAACCGAACGGGAACAGCGTGTAGGCCGCGATGTTGAACGCGGCCCGCGCCCAGGGAATTCCGATGATCGTGATCGCCATGACGATGGCGGCAACCAGCCAGCCGAACGCCATCCATGCGCCGCCGAGAACGATCCAGATGATATTGAGAAGCAGCGAGACCGGAGACATGACCGAGAACTTAGCTTGCCGTGGATGCGATTGAAATCGAAAACAGCCCTGCGAGCGGAACCCGATTTGCCCCGTGCCTCGCAGCCGCTAAACTCATTTGCCTAACGACCGGGCAACAGCGTCGACAGGGAGAAACGTTCATGCGTCCACTCGAATTCGGCTGGTATCTGCCAACGCATGGCGACACCACGGCCTATGGCCTGATGGACGCGCAGATTCCGGGCTCGCCTGAACTGTGCGACCGCGTGGTGCAGGCGGCGGAACAGGCCGGCTTCGAATATCTCCTGATCCCGGTCGGCTCGGTGTGCTGGGAAGCATGGATCACAGGCGCGTTCATGGCGGCGCGTTCATCGTCGATCAAGCCGCTGATCGCGGCGCGACCGGGCTACATCAATCCCGTGCTGCTGGCGAAGATGATCTCGACCTTCGACCAGATGTCGGGCGGGCGAATCTGCATCAATCTGATCGCCGGTCAGAACGAGAGCGAGGTCGAAGGGGAGGGCGTGCTCTACCCGAAGGAAGCGCGCTATGAGTTGATGGAGGAGGAAGTCTCGATCCTCAAGGCGCTGTGGACCACGCGCGGGCCGGTAAACTTCGAGGGAAAGTTTCACAAATTGTCCGGCGCCCATATCCGGCCGCGGCCGCACCAGCAGCCGTTTCCGAAATTCTATCTTGGCGGTGGCTCGCGACAGGCCTGGGAATTGTCAGCCAAACATTCCGACGTGCATCTGTTCTGGGGCGACCTGCCGGAAAAGATCGCCTCGAACATCGCCGAGATCAGGGCGATGGCGCGCGCGCATGGACGCGAGAACGACATCGGTTTCGGCATGCGGCTGCAGGTGATCTGCCGCGAAAACGAGGCCGACGCCTGGGAGGCTGCCGACCAGCTGGTGCGGCACGCCACCGAGCGGCAGAAGCAGGAAATCAAGACGCTTTACAACAAATCGGAAGCGAACATGCGCGTGCAGCAGCTTGCCCGCGAGCACGGCGATCTCTTGCTGCCGCATCTTTGGACCGGCATCACAAAAGTCCGTCCCGGCGCCGGCATTGCCGTCGTCGGTAATCCCGTCCAGTGCGCCGAGACCCTGCAGCAATTCATCGATGCCGGCTGCCACTCGTTCTGCCTGTCCGGTTATCTGCATGACGAGGAGCCGAGCGCTTTGGCCGGCTGATCCGTGCCATTCTGGCCGAGAACAATCGCGGCCGGTGGGCGGCGTAAGGCAGAGGTGCGGCGGTCATGCTGCAGTGCATCCGTAAGACCACCTGACACGGGGCTGCTGCTGCGGTGCGCTAGTTTGCAAGCCTTTATATCACTCGCGATGGTTTTAGCCCGGCGCTAAAGTCGGGCCGTTTCAACTGGGTACCGCCAAATGAGTGGGTCGAGCTCGGTCCTCGCCTGGAGCTCCGCGCTGGAGGACTTCGCGCTGTTTCGAACGCTCAGTTCCGAACAGCGGCTGAAGGCTCTCAGCGCCATGGTCCGCCAGGATCTGGTGCGTGGGCAGATGCTGGTCGCGCAAGGCGGGCCGTCGGATTCGCTCTTCCTCGTGCTGCACGGCGCGCTTGCGGTGCGCAAGACCGGCTATCTCGAACCGATCGCTGAACTTCGAGCCGGCGAACTCGTCGGCGAGATCGGCTTCTTCGCCAATGTCCCGCGCACGGCCGATGTGATCGCGATCCGCGACACCAGCGTGCTGGCGTTGACTCGTCCTGCCTACCAGAAGCTCGTCGAGGAGGCTCCCGCCATCGTCGAAGCGCTGCTCGCGGCGCTGGCGCGGCGGTTCGCCAGGGAGACTGCGCGCATCGCGCCATTCCGCACCTCGCCGAAGGCGCGAACGGTGGCGCTGATCGGCGGCGGATTGGAGCCGCTGCCGGGCGCTTTCGAGCGCCGGATCCGCGAGGGGCTCGCCGCGATCGATGCCGAGATTGTCGACGCCGACCGTCTGCAGGCGATGTTTCCCGGCCGCGTGCTCGATGCGCATGATGTGACCGAGTGGCTCAACAAGCTCGAACACGCCGCGCCGCTGGTGGTCTATCTCGGTGGCCATGAGGCGTCGCCCTGGGCGCGCAAGGCCATCCGCCAGGCCGACATGGTCGTGTTCGCCTGCCGCGGCGATGCGCCGGCAGCCGCATTGACGGATATCGAGGCCTTTGCCTGCGAGGTTCATTCCATTTCGGCCCGACGCCTTGTACGCGTTCATGACCGGCGAAGCGGCGAGGTTTCTCGCACCGCGGCCTGGCTTGCCCGGCTGCCGTCCTTCATGCATCACCACGTCGCCCTCGAAGACCAGGTCGATATCGACAGCCTGATCCGCTTTCTGTGCGGCCGGGCAATCGGCTTCGTCGCTGCAGGCGGTGGCAGTTTTGGCACGGCGCATGTCGGGATCTACAAGGCGTTTCGCGAACGCGGCGTGATGTTCGATATCTTTGTCGGCACCAGCGTCGGCTCCGCGATGGTGGCGGGATTTGCCAAAAACCTCGAAGCCGAGGATCTCGAGCGCGGGACGCACGAAATCTTCGTCAGAAGCAGAAGCTTTCGGCGGCCGACCTGGCCGCGTTACGCGCTGCTGGACCACAAGGCCTTCGATCGCGCGCTGGCCCATCAATACGGCCCCGACTGCCGGATCGAGGATTGCTGGCGGCCGTTCGCCGCCGTCGCCACCAACCTGTCGACCCACAATCTCGAACTGATCCGCTCGGGGCCGCTATGGCAGGCGGTGCGGGCATCGAGCGCGATCCCGGGGCTGTTGCCGCCGTTCTACACGGCGGAAGGCGCGATGCTGGTCGATGGATGCCTCATCGACAACGTCCCGCTCGCCTCGATGCATCAGCTCAAGAGCGGCCCCAATCTGGTCGTGCATTTCGGCGAGCCTGCGGCGGAGATGTTCGACGTCGATTATGCCTCGCTGCCGGGACGGCTGGAGCTAATCGCCGCCATGCTGACGCCGTTCCGCAAGAAGCTGCTGCCCGCAGCGCCGAGCGCAGTCAACGTGCTCTGGCGCAGCCTCGTGGCGCATCAGCGCTACGATACGCTGCCGGTCGGGCCATTCGATACGGTGATGCGTCCGCCGCTTCCGCTCGATATCGACGTGACGGATTTCGATCGTCACACGGAAATCTTCGAGGCCTCCTACCTCTGGGCCAGGGAAGCGATCGCGGCGCTGGAGGCGGGGGGCAGTTCGGCGATCGAGGCGATACTCGATACCGGCGCGCTGGAACGGCGTCAGGCGACGGCCGTCGCGGCCTCCAATCGCACGCCGAGCAGTCGCCTCGCCTCGGCCGCGGGCTTGGGTGCGCTGAACAGGTAACCCTGCATCTGCGTGCAGCCGAGCTGGCGCAGCATCTCGCGCTGCTGCTCGGTCTCGACGCCTTCCGCAGTCGTGGTCATGCTGCGGGCGGCTGCGATATTCACCACCGCCTGCACGATTGCCGCCGAACCGTCGACCTCGATGTCGCTGACGAAGCAGCGGTCGATCTTGATCTTGTCGAACGGGAACCGCTTCAGATAGCTGAGCGAGGAGAAGCCGGTGCCGAAATCGTCGAGCGCGATGCGCACGCCGATGGCGCGGAGCTGATGCAGGATGGCGAGTGCGGTCTCGTCGTCATGGATCAGCACCGCCTCGGTGATTTCGATCTCGAGCCGGTCAGGCGCCAGGCCGGAGGCGGCCAGCGCGCCGGTGATCCGCAGCGCCAGCGTCGGCGACTTCAACTGGACTGGCGACACGTTGACGGCGATCCTGACCCGGGACGGCCAGCCGGCCGCCTCGGTACAGGCGGTCTGCAGCACCCAGACGCCGAGTTCGTTGATCAGGCCGGTATCCTCGGCGACCGGAATGAATTCGGCCGGCGAGACCATGCCGCGCTCGGGATGGCGCCAACGCAACAGCGCCTCGCAGCCGGTCACCTCATTGCTGGTGAGATCGAGCAGCGGCTGGTAGTGGATTTCGAAGCCGCCGTCGGCCAATGCCTGACGCAGATCCTGCTCCATGGTGAGCCGCGCCTTGGCGCGGGCATCCATCGTGGGCTCGAAGAAGCGATGGACGCGGCGTCCCTCGGCCTTGGCGGCGTACATTGCGAGGTCGGCGTGCTTGATCAACTGGTCGAGTTCGGTGCCGTCCTCCGGCGCGAGCGCGATGCCGATGCTGGCGTCGGTCGAAAGCTGATGCCCGAGGCATTGATAGGGCTGGCGAATTGCCTCGTAGACGCACGCCACGAATTCCTCGACATCGGCACGGCCGCCGATCGCGGTCTGGATGACAGCAAATTCGTCGCCGCCGAGGCGGGCGATGAGGTCACCCGGCTTGATGCAATCCTTGAGGCGGGCCGCGACCGCCTTCAAAAGTTCGTCGCCGACATGATGTCCGAGCGAGTCGTTAATGCCCTTGAATTCGTCGATGTCGATATAGAGCAGGGCGAATGATTTGCCGCCGGCGGCCTTGCGCAGCTCGCGCTCGATCTGCTCGCGGAACAGCACCCGGTTCGGAAGGTCGGTCAGCGCGTCATAATGCGCCAGATGCGCGATCTTCTCGTTGGCAAGCCTTCGCTCGGTGACGTCGTCGACGACGTTGATGATGTAACGCGCTTGACCCGCGGAATTGCGGATTCCAAGCCGCCTGGAGGTGATGTACCGCGGGCCCAGCCCTTGCGTTTCCCAGACGTGCTCGTCCTTGAACAGGCCGTCGGGGGATTGCAGTGTTTTCTCTTCGTCGGCCGCGATGATCGCGGCGGCGTCTTCCGGAAAGAGGTCGGACGCCGTCTTGCCGATGATCAGGTCGCGCGAAATGCCGAACTGAGCCTCAGCCACGCGGTTGACGAGCAAATAGCGCCGGTCATGCACGTCCTTCACGGTGATCTGCGAGGGGATGTGATCGATGATTTGGCTCAGAAACGCGTAGTTGCGGTCGCGCTCCTGTTCGAGATTGCGCCGCTCGGTGATGTCTTCCATGGTGGCAACCCAGCCACCGCCCGCCAGCGGCTTGCTTACTCCCATGAACGAGCGTCCGTCCGGGCCCTGCATGATGCTGTGATCGACCTGGCCGCGTGCGATGTTTCGCATCACGGTCGAGCAGAATTCGTCGACATCGCCGGCGAACGACCCGCTGTCCTTGCGGTGCTGCATCAGGTCGCGGAAGTGGCAGCCCGGTTTCACGATTTCGGTCGACAAATTGTACATGTCGATATAACGGCGGTTGAAGGTGACGACGCGCGCCGAGGCGTCGAAGGTGACCAGGCCCTGGATCATGTTGTTCAGGGCGGTGTCGAGCCGACCCCGTTCCGCTTCCAGCCGCTGCTGCGCCTCGCTGTTCTGGCGGGTGATCTGTCGGATGATCAGGAACAGGATCAGGGCGATCACCGCCGCCGCCAGCGTTGCCGCGATAACCAGGACCGTGGTTTGTTCGTGCCAATCGGCGAGCGCGGCGGTAACCGTGTTGGTCGCGACCACTATGCCCGAGTAGTGGCCGAGTGGGGCTGCCGATCCCAGCCTGGCCGTCTGGTCGATCGGGCTTTGTACGCGCAGTGTCTGCTGGGTGCCGCGCTCCCGGACCCGCTGCAGCAGCGGCGCTTTCGCGAAATTCTGGCCGATCAGGTCGTCGACCCGGGGATAGCGCGCAAGCAGGGTGCCGTCGGCATGAAACATCGAGATGGCCGCGCCGGTGCCGAGGGCTACGGAAGCGAAGAATTTTTCATAATTGGCGGGGTTGATGCGGCGCGTCATCACGCCGAGAAAAGTGCCGTCCTCGCCTCGCAATCGATGCGCGATGACGGAGTTCAGATTGCCGGTGAGATAGCTGCGAACCGATTCGGTCAGGATGGACGGTGAGCGCGAATCGAATTTGAAGCTTTTGAAATAAGCCCGCTCGGAAATGTTAAGCGTTGGCGCTGGCAGCGGCCGCGACCAGTTGATCATGTCGCCATTGGAGTCGAAGATCGAGATGTCGCCGAGATACGACAGGACGCCCGCCTTGGATCGCAGGATCTCGTGCGCTTCGACGCTCGCGACGCGTTGCCGGAATTCCTTCTCCGAGGCGATGCCGGAAATCTGCAGTCGGGTAATCACGTCATCGGCGAGCGTGTCGGAATCCTCGAATTGCTAGTCGAAATGGCGGGCGAGCAGACGAACGGTGTTCTCCAGTTCGCGTTCGCTGTTGACGAGCGCACGCTCGCGGAATTCACCGGCCATCATGATGGTGCCGACGAAAATCGCCGCGACCAGCATCCCACCGCATAGCGTCAGCCACAGCACCGGACCCTGGATAGTCGCGGCAAGGTGCCGCCCGGTGGCCGCCGTTCTGGCCTTCATGCCGTGCAGGTGGTGAATCAGCTCGCGCATTTCTCCCTTCTCCCGGAAGCCCAAATACGATGCGCGGATGTCATAAGCCATTAGGAAATCCGGTTACTTAAGGCTTAAATCGCGTGTCCTTCGGGCGCCGATGGAAAGGAGTTATTTTGCTGCGTCCGCGGCGAGCATCCCCTCTAGCGGCGATAGGTGCCGGTGCGGGCATAAGCCGCGCGGGTTTCCGGCGCGGGACGGCTGACCACCCCGGCGCGCGCCTCGCTGACGCGCGGGGTCGCCAGCTTGAGGTCTTCCAGGAAGATCGGCTTCGAGAAATAGTAGCCCTGCGCGTAGCGGATCTTGGTTGCGGCCTGCAGATAGGCCAGCTCCTCGAAGCTTTCGAGCCCTTCGGCGATCACGGTCATGCCGAGCGCTTCGCTCAAGGATTCGATCGCACGCAGGATGCCCTGGCTGCGCGGACGCTTATGGATGTCGGTGATGAAGGAGCGGTCGATCTTGATCTCGTCGGCGGTGATGTCGGCCAGCGCCGAGAGCGACGAATAGCCGATGCCGAAATCGTCGATCGAGATCCTGACGCCGAGCTTGCGGAACAGCGGCAGGATCTCGTCGTGGAAATGCGTCTTGGTGACGAAGGCGTCTTCCGTCACCTCGATCATGAAGCGCTTGGGAAATCCGGTGGCTTCGATCGCCTGCGCGAACGGCCCCATGAATTCGGGGTTGCCGGCCTGCTTGGCCGCGACGTTCATGCTGATCGTGGTGTCGGGGCCGAAGGTCTCGTTGATCAGGTCGATCGACTTGACGATCTCCGCCAGCACGAGGTGGGTCAATTCGTCGATCAGGCCGAGTTCGGTAGCAAGATTGATGAACGTGCTGGGAGCCTGAATCACCCCCTCGTCGTCGCGCAGGCGCACCAGCGCCTCGACGCCCTGGATCTCCTGGGTCCGGATGTCGACCTTGGGCTGGAAGGCGCAGCAGAAGCGCTTTTCCAGGATCGCTATCCGTAATGCCTGCTCGACCTTCATCCGCGCCAGCGCCTCGCGTTCCATGCTGGCATCGAAGAACGCCGCGGCGCCCTTGCTGCCATTCTTGACGCGGTACATTGCGATATCGGCGTTCTGACGCAACTCCTCATAGCTGCGTCCGTGCTCGGGATAGAGGCTGACGCCGATCGAGGTCGAGGCGAAGATTTCGGACTGGTCGATGAAGAACGGCGCCTTCAGCCGCTGCAGAATGAAGCGAATGAACTCGGCGACCTCGTCCTCACTCTCGATCGGGTTGAGCAGCAGCACGAACTCGTCGCCGCTGATCCGCGACAGGATGTCGGATTCGCGCAGGTCGAGACCGACCCGCTTGGCCATCTCCGCCAGCAGCGCGTCGCCGACCGAATGTCCGTAGTAGTCGTTGATGTGCTTGAAATTGTCGACGTCGAGGAAGGCGAGTGCGAAACGGCCCTGTCCGTTGTCGTACTTCAAGAGACTGTTGACGCGATGTTCGATCACGCGCCGCGTCGGCAGCCCGGTCAATTCGTCGTAATACGCGGAGCGGAACAGATGCTCCTCGAATGCCTTCTGTTCGGAGATGTCGGTGGAGCTCGAGATCAGCAAATTGCGCTCGGCGATCCGGATCGGTCGGTGCGAGGTCAGCAATACCTGCTTGGCCTGGCCACCGGCAATGGATTCTTCCAGCACGGCCGGGCGGCCTGCACGCAGCAATTCGAGGCAGGTTTCGCGGCGATCGCTCAGTTGCGACGGGTCCGGCGCGGCGGCAGCCGCCTGCAGCGCAGCCGCCGCGGCGTCGTTCATCAGAACGAATTCGCCATTCTCGTCCTGAACCGTCACGCCGTTCGGGAGCAGCCTGAAAACATCTCTCAGGATGTTCAGTTCGGATTCGAATGAGCTTTCATTGCCGGCCTGCGTCGCCGCGGCCTGAAAATCGTTCTTATTGGGACTATGCATGCCACGGAACTTGGCAAAGTCCCTTGTAGCATTGGTTAAGCGGACTTCCGAAAAGCCGCAACAACCCTAGAAGTCGGCGATTCCCAAACGGCGTCCGCTCGATCGTCATTAACAGAGTATCAACGCCGGGCGAGAATGTCGCGTGCAAGGCGAATCTCGATTCACGGCGTTTCGAGAGTGCGACGGACATCTTGCGTCGGCAAGGATGTCTCAAGATGAGAAAATGGCGCTATCGGGTCTAGTTTGCGGGAAGCCGGCACTGCATCGTGCAATGTACGCCGGTCTTGAGGAAGCTGATCTCGGTCTTGCCGTCGAAGGCACGAAGCGCCGATTGCAGCAGTTTGGTGCCGAAGCCCGCCGGGCCGACTTTTTCGACCGCGGGACCTTCAGTCTCGTCCCACGTGACGTTGAGGCGCCCTTCCGACACCGACCACGACACCTGCAGCAGTCCGCGGGCCGAGGAAAACGCGCCGTACTTGCCCGCATTGGTGGCGAGTTCGTGAAAGATAAGCGCTAGGCTGACCGCCAGCTTGGCCGGCAGGAACAGCGAGTCGCCGTTCAAGTTGAACCGGACATGGCCGTACGGCCCGAGCTCCGAGCGCAGCATGTCCTTGATGTCGCAGCCGCTGCCGTCCAGCCGCGCAATCAAATCGTCGGTCGCCGACAGCGCGCGGAGGCGGCGATCGATACTGCCCCAGATCTGCGGTTGGTCCTGCAGGACCTGGTGCAGCACGGCGTGGATCGTCGACGTCTTGTTCTTGAGCCTGTGCTGCAATTCCTCGACGAGGAGTTTGCGGTACTCTTCTTCCCGGATCAGGCGTTTGGAATCTTCCCGTTGTTGCGCCACGATCGTCCGGTAATGCTCGACGCCCCAGATGGCGAAGCCGCAGACCGCCCAGAACATCAATAGCAGCGCAAGCCGCGCGGAATCGGCCGTGGCGCCGTCGAAATTGACGGTGAGGCCGAGCACGCCCCCCGCGACGGCGGTGGCGATCCCGAACCGGGCGCCGCCGATCGCGGCGGCCAGGAACACGGCCGGGAAATACGGCGTGAAGAATACGTCGGGGCGGAGCTGGGCGACGCCCCACCGGGCGATCGTCGACACAGCGAGGCAGCCGGCCGCGAAGGCCGTGCTGAAAAGCAGCGAGGGCTGGGAGATGCCCTGCCAGCCGCGTCTGAATTCGTCGATCAATTTCTTCATCAGAATGGTCACTTCACGTGATCAGCGAATCCAAAATATGGCCGACCATGCCGAAATTCGAGGATTTCGGGGCGCCTTGAGGTCGCAAACCGGCCCGGCGCCGGCGGGAACGCGATGGAACAAGTGCGCTTGCCTTGCCGGCAAGAGACGGGAATATTGGCCTCAACCGATATCGGGGGGGTAACGACATGGGACGGCTGGACGGCAAGGTCGCGGTGATCACGGGTGCGACGAGCGGCATCGGACTGCGCACCGCGGAGATATTCGTCGCGGAGGGCGCGAAAATCGTCATCGCCGGCCGCCGCGCGCCAGAAGGCGAGGCGCTGGCCAAGAAACTCGGTGCCCACTGCATCTTTCGCCAGACCGACGTCACGGTGGAAGCGCAGATGAAGGCGCTGATTGGTCTTTCGGTAGAAAAATTCGGCCGCATCGATTGCCTGTTCAACAATGCCGGCGGTCCGGCCCAGACCGGCGGCATCGAAGGCCTGGAGGTGGAGCGGTTTGATGCGGCGATGGCGACGCTGATCCGCAGCGTGATGCTCGGCATGAAGCATGCGGCGCCTTACATGCGCAAGCAGGGCTCCGGCAGCATCATCAACAACGGCAGCATCGCCGGCACGCTGGCCGGCTATTCATCGTCGATGGTCTATAGCGCGGCCAAGGCCGCCGTCATCCACCTCACCAGATGCGTGGCGATGGAGCTCGGCGAATCCAATATTCGCGTCAATTCGATTTCGCCCGGCGCGATCGCGACCGGCATTTTCGGCAAAGCGCTCGGCCTGTCGGTGGAAGCCGCCGAGAAGACCCCGGCCGTAATGCGCGAGGTCTACAAATCGGCGCAGCCCATCCCGCGCGCCGGCCTGCCGGATGATATTGCGCACGCGGCGGTTTTTCTGGCCAGCGACGAATCTTCCTTCGTCAACGGCCACGACCTTGTGGTCGACGGCGCCATGATCGGCGGCCGCAACTGGAGCCAGCAACAGCAGGGCTATGTCACGCTGAAGAAGGCGTTCGATCAGGGCGCGGGATAGTCCGTCATTGCGAGCGCAGCGAAGCAATCCATCGCGCCGAACACGGAGACCTGGATTGCTTCGTCGCTTCGCTTCTCGCATTGACGGTTAAGATTTGGGGCAAAAGGAGACGCAAATGTCTGCAACATTCCAGCTATCGCCATCGGAAGGCCGCCCGCTCTATCTCGCCGTCATCGCCGGCCTCGCCTGCGCCTTCGTCATCGGCAAGACGCTGCCGTCGACCATGGACGCGGTCTCGGCGATCATCGAGCCGCTCTGCGCCAACAGCGTGACCGGTTCGCAGGATGTCGTCGAGCCGATCAGCTCGCATGCGCTGCCGAACGTGGCGGGCAAGCGCGTCACCATCGTGCGGGTGTTCTACGGCCCCGGCGGCTTTACGCCGGCGCACCAGCATGCCGGCTCTGTCACCGCCTATGTCACCAAGGGCGAGATCCGCTCGCAGTTGGCCGGCGGGCCGGTCGAGACGTTTGGGGTCGGCCAGTCATTCTTCGAGCCGCCCGGCTCGACCCATCTGGTCTCGGCCAATGCCAGCATGACCGAACCCGCGGAATTGATCGCGGTGTTCGTGGCCGATGAAGGTGCGCAACTGACGACGCTGGTGAAGTAGATGTAGTGCGTAACCCGATAAATGCTCGTCATGCGCGGGCTTGACCCGCGCATCTATCAAGAAAGACATTCAGCGAAGAGTGATGGATTGCCGGGTCAAGCCCGGCAATGACGGGTTCACACCGCCTTCACCACCACCCGCAATCCATCCCGCGGTTTCGGGATCGGCCACATCTGCCAATCAGCCTTGTAACCAGGCTCCAGCGACACTTCGAGATTCTGCAGGAAATGCCGGGCAAAGCATTTCGCCTGCATATAGGCGAAGTGCAGCCCGAGGCACATATGCGCGCCGCCGCCATACGGCACCCATGCGAAACGATTTCGGTTGCGCTGCGCCTCGTCGGAGAAACGCATCGGATCGAACTTGTCCGGCTCGGGCCAGATCTCCGGCATATGGTGCGTGAACAGCGGGTTGACGCCGACCAGCGTGCCGGCAGGAACGTCGTACCCCCTGAACGAAAAGTCGCGCACCGCGCGGCGCGGCATCGACGGCACCGGCGGCTTCAGCCGCAGCGCTTCCTTGAATGCCATTTCCGACAGCGGCATCTTTTCGAGATTGGCGATGCTGGAGGGATCGTTGGCCTCGATGCCGAGGCCTTTGACTTCCTCGCGCAACTGCTGCTGCCATTCGGGATGGGCGGCAAGCTCGCCGACAAAGGAGGTCAGCGACGATGTCAGCGTGTCATGCGCCGCCATCATCAGAAAACTCATGTGGTCGATGATGTCCTGGGTCGACAGCAGCGCGCCGTTCTCGTGCGTCGCCTGGCATAGCTGCGAGAACAGGTCATCGCCGCCGCCCCGCGCGCGGCGGATCGGAATCTGCTCGGCGAAGTAGGCAACGATCCGCTTGCGGCCGGCAACGCCGCGGCCCATCTGCGTGAACGGCAGCGGCCGCCGGATCGGCGCCACGGCTGCCGCCACCATGTCGACGAAGGCGCGGGTGATCTCGTCGACCTCGGGCCCAATCTTGGCGCCGAGGAACGACGTTGCCGCCAGATCGAGCGTGAGCTGCTTCATCGCCGGATACACCAGCATCTCGCCCGGCTGCGCCTTCCACTGCTTGACCCGCGCGGCAATGCCGCGGTCGAGATCGACGAGATAGGACTTCATCGGCCCCGATTTGAACGCGACCGACAGCGCGCGACGGTGCAGGCGGTGCTCTTCAAAATCCAGCAGCATCAGCCCGCGCGGAAACAGCAGGCCGAGGATCGGTCCCCAGCCATGGGTGGAGGAGAACAGGCGGGCCTGGTCGAACAGCACGAGCTCGTTGGCCTCCGGCCCGAGCATCGTCACGCTGGTCTCGCCGAACAAATGGGTGCGGTAGATCAGACCGTATTTGGCGGCCGACTTCTCGATCTGTCCTTTGGGGTCGGCCAGCACCGCCAGCGTGTTGCCGATAAACGGCCAGCCCTCATTACCGGGAATGTGCCGCAACGCCTTGGGGTTCGGCGGCACCGGAATATTGGCTGATGAAGCCACACTCGGCATCGACATGGCAATTGCTCCGGGCGATCTGCGAAAATCGCAAAGATTATCCTCTGTGTCGGTGGCTTTGTCGCGGCATTAAATATGGGCGTGCGCGGCGCGGGTTTAGCCTGGTCCGGCAAATAACTCCTTGTTTCCATGCGGCAAAGCGCGCGGCTGTCGGCGCCAGCCGTAGATCAGCCAAGTCGCGTCACAAAGCCGCGAGCGTGTGCTAGGGTGCTCCAAAATCAAATGGGCAGGGGGGTAGACATGCCGCGGATGCTTGGGTTGCTCGTGCTTGCGCTGGTCGCGCTGGGCGGAAATTCTCTGGCGCAGGCCCAGACCAAACCTTTGGTCAAAACGCTGGGGCCGGATTTTCCCAAAACTGAAATCTTCATCGGCAACAGCTTCTTCTACTACAACAACAGCATGCACAGCCACGTGCTGGCGATGCAGCGGGCCGCCGACGCCACCAACAAGCAGGCCTACCGCGCCACCTCGGTCACCATCAGTGGCTCCGGCATCGACTGGCATGATGTCGAAAGCTATCTCCGTCCAAAGGCGATCGGCTCCTATTCCTTCGACGAGCAGAACAACGTCGTCTTCAACAAGCTCGATAAATTGTTCGACGTCGCCATCATGATGGATTGCAGCCAGTGCCCGATCCATCCGACGCTCAAGTCGGTATTCACCGAGTTTGCCAAAAAGAGCAGCGAGATCGTTCGCGCCAAGGGCACTAGGCCGGTGTTCTTCATGTCCTGGGCCTATGCCGACAAGCCGGAAATGACGGCGCAACTCGCCGAGGCTTATACGATCGCAGGCAATGCGAACAACGCGCTGGTGATCCCGGCCGGCCTCGCCTTTGCGAAAGCGCTCGACAAGCAACCCGAGATCAATCTGTACGCCGCCGACAAGCGCCATCCGAGCCCGGCCGGCACTTATCTCGCCTCCTGTGTGGTCTTTGCCGCGCTCACCGGGCGCTCGCCGGTCGGCAACGCCCATCTCGCCGGCCTCGACGGACAAACCGTAGCGTTCCTGCAAAACATCGCGTGGGACACCGTGCAGGAATATTACGGGAAGTAGGGGGCGCTGCTTCCGGTGCCGCAATAGGGCAGAGCTGGCAACCCCGTCATTGCGAGGAGCTCGCGACAAAATTGCAAAGCAATTTTGCGCTGAAGCGACGAAGCAATCCATCTATCCCCGAGTTGAGGAATGGATTGCTTCGCGGAGCCTGTCATCGGGCGCGCGTTCGCGCGACCCGTTGGCTCGCAATGACAGGGATAAGTCTCGCCGACCCTAACGAGAAACATCACGCCTTGCGCTTCGCCGCTTCCTTCTGCAAATCCGGCGCGTTGATGGTCGGAATCGCAACCCGTCCCGGGCCGGTATGGGCAAGCGCCGCAGCCGCCTTTTCGTTCTCCATGATCTTGGCCATCACGGCCTGACCTGCGCGCTCGAACACCGCGCGGTTCTCGATCAGGAATTTCTGCGACTCGCGCAGCTTGGCGACGTAGCCGTTGATCTCCGGGATCACGTAGCGGGCAACCATGTCCCAGCTTCGCCGGGTATTTTCCGGATTGGCCCAGTCATGCACGAAGCCGATGATGGCGCCGACGCCGCCCGAGACGTGCATCAGGTTCTTGATGGTTTTGACCAGGTCGTCCGGCGTGCCGATGGTGGAGGCGGCATTTTCGCCGCCGGCCGTCTTCTCGATCGCATCCTCGGGCGAGGTGAACGGCTCCAGCCCCGGCCGCTGCAGCGTGCGGACATTATATTCATTGTGCCAGCGCATCAGACCGGCGCCGGCCTCGCGCTGTGCCTGCTCGCGTGTCTCGGCGATGTGCCAGCTCAAGAGCACGCGCCAGTCGGAACGGCTCACCGTGGTGCCGGCCTTCCTGGCGGCATCCTCGGCAAAGCCCCATTGCGTCGGCAGCGCCATCAGGCCCTGCGTGGACATCGAGCCGAGCGAGATGATGCCGATGCCGTATTTGCCGGCCAGCGTCATGCCCGAGGGCGAGATCTGCGACGCCACCACGAACGGCATATCTTCCTGCAGCGGCAGCAATTGCAGCGCGGCGTCCTGCATGGTGAACCAGTCGCTCTTGGCGGTGACGCGCTCGCCCTTGAACAGGCGACGGATGACCGCGATCGCTTCGTCCTGGCGGTCACGCTGCGTCATTGGATCGATGCCGAGCGTGTGCGCGTCGGAGGCGAGCGCGCCGGGCCCCGAGCCGAAAATGGCACGGCCGCCGGTCATCCAGTCGAGCTGCACCATGCGCTGTGCGACATTGTAGGGGTGATGATAGGGCAGGGAGACCACGCCGGTGCCGAGCTTGATGCGCTTGGTGCGCTCGCCGGCCGCCGCCAAAAACATTTCCGACGAAGCGATCATTTCCCAGCCCGAGGAATGGTGCTCGCCGCACCAGAACTCGTCGTAACCAAGCGTGTCGATCTGCTCGACGAAATCGAGGTCGCGGCGGAACTGGAGCAGCGGATTCTCGCCGATCGGATGATGCGGGGCGAGAAAGGCTCCGAATTTCAGACGTGCCATGGGGTTTGCTCTCCGAAATTAAATTATTGTTCTTTGGATTGGCTCGGCAGCAAACCTACGTGGTGGGCAGGGGCAAGGCAATGCTGCAAGCCCGCGGCCAGTGCATGGTTGTCGCGCGGCCCGGCCGACATGCCGTCGCCCGGAATTCCCGTTCCTGAGGCTCAATCAAACAGGCGCAGTGCGAGTCACGCGCTAAACGCGGACGCTCCATGTCTCCTTCGCCGTCGACAGCGTGATCAGTGTCTCTGTTCGCTCCACGCCATCCACGGCCTTGATGGTTTCAGTGAGAAACCGTTCGAGATCGCGCGTGGTGCTGACGCGCACCTTCATGAGATAATTCCAGGCGCCGGTGATGTGATGGCACTCCAGCACGTCGGGCGAGGCCTTCACCCGTTCCAGGAAAACCGCTTCGACCTTCGGATTGCTCCAGCTCACCATGATGAAGGCGAGCAGATCGAGTCCGATCGCCTCCGGTGCGATCCGGGCGTGAAAACCGGAAATCATGCCGGTTCGAACCAGCCGCTTGATGCGGTCGTTGATGGTGGAAACCGCGACGCCGATCTTCTCGCTGAGAACAGCCAACGCCTGACGGTCGTCATCCTGCAGCAGCATCAGCAGTTGCCGGTCGGTGTCGTCTAGTTTCGCCATCAGCCCTCGCCAGGAATTTCGGAAGTCTTACGGAATTAGACCGGCCGCCGAGCGCCTGCAAAGGCTTTCAGTGACTTTTCCGGCCCTCTTCTCGAATGAAGTCCGGAATGTATCGGTAGAACCACCAACAAAAACGGAAAAACCTGAAAATTCCGAAAATATACACTTAGAGGGCAACCCCGGTGCGGTCGCCTCACCACCGAAGGATCGCCAGCATTGCAGCGAGGGCGGCGGGCACAATTTCGAAACGGCAGACATGAAGCATCCTTCGCAACGCCGATGCTGCCTGGTCGCAGGCCGCGGGAGCTGCGTTCAGGGCACGGGTGATCGCTTACCTCGGGGGTAATCGCGGACATGACCGCAGGCTGAGATCATCCGCCGCACAGTTTCCCGGACGAGGCCGTTCTCATGCATCAGATCGTCTCAACTCCCGTCGATACTTCGCGCCGCTGGTTGGTGCTCGCGACCGTGGTTGCGGCGCAATTCATGTTCGGGGTCGATGCCTTCATCGTTAACGTCGCGATCCCGACCATTGCAGCGGAGCTGCACGCGAGCGCGGCGCAGATCGAGGCGGTCATCGCGATCTATCTGATCGCCTATGCGACGCTGGTCATTACCGGCGGGCGGCTCGGCGACATCTACGGCACGCGCAATGTGTTCATCGCGGGCGTGGCGGGCTTCACCGTCACCTCGCTGTGGTGCGGGCTGGCGCAATCCGGGCCTGAATTGATCGTGGCGCGGCTGGCACAGGGCGCGACCGCGGCATTGATGGTGCCGCAGGTGCTCGCCACCATTCACTTGCTGTTTGCGGATGCTTCACGTGCCCGCGCCTTCGGCATTTACGGCATCGTGCTTGGGCTGGCCGGCGCGGCCGGTTTTCTGCTCGGCGGCCTCCTGGTGACGCTCGATCTCGCTGGCGTCGGCTGGCGCGCGGTGTTTTTCGTCAACGTGCCCTTCGGCGCCGTCATCATTGCCGCCGCCTTCAGGATCATGCCGACGTTTCAGCGCCGGGCCGGCACGCGGCTGGACATTTCAGGCGCCATCGTGCTGTTTCTTGGGCTGCTATGCCTGATCGGTCCGCTGCTATCAGGCCATGACATGCAGTGGTCGCCATGGGTCTGGCTGGTGATGGCGGCGGGTCTTGTCATCATCGCAGGTTTCCTGCGGCTGGAGCGCGCGGTCGCCCGCCGCGGCGGTATGCCGCTGATTGATCTTGCGCTGCTGTCGGATGCCACGTTCATGCGCGGGCTGGCCGCAGTGTTCTTTTTCTTCTTCGCCAACCTCTCGTTCTACCTGGTCATGACGATCTACATGCAGAAGGGGCTGCATATTCCGCCGCTGCAGGCGGGGCTGGTCTTCCTGCCGCTGGCGCTGACCTTCGTGGTCGCCGCACGGCATGGTGGAATGCGCACCAAACATCGCGGCACGCTGGTATTGATCGAAGGGTGCGCGGTGCAGATTGCCGGCCTGGTGACTCTGGTCGCTACGGTCGAATGGATCGAGGCGCCGTCCGTCATCGTGCTGGCGCTGGTGCTGACGGTCTTCGGTTACGGTCAGGGGCTTGTCATGGCGCCGCTTTCAGGCGCGGTGCTGTCGAGCGTTAGACCGGCCAGCGCCGGTGCGGGCTCGGGCATGTACGGCACGACGGCGCAAATCGCTAACGCCGCCGGCGTGGCGGCGATCGGCGCGGTATTCTTCGCGATCGAATCAGCGCACTCGGCGCGGCTGGCATTGCTCGCTTCTGTCGCGCTGTTTGTCGCGTCGATCCTCGCCTGCGCCGCATTCCTGACATGGATGCGTCGGATCACAGGATGACACATTAACGTCACCTGCCAAAATTTGATTGTGGGGAATGACAGTGCACGGCCTTTTTATTTTGCGGTGCAGCAACTATCTGTTCTTTGAAGAGTAGTTAAGAACAATCGCCCCAGGAGCTGTCGTTGTCTCTCGCCAAGAACGTCGAATTCTTGCGCCATTTCCCGAAGCTGAACGGGTTCAATGGCTTGGGAATCTATGGCCGAAGCGCATCGCCCGGAGCTGAAAGTCCGCTGGTCGAAATCTCAGGATTCGGCACCAATCCCGGTGCGCTCAAGATGTTCGCGTATGTGCCGGAGCAATTGTTGCCCGCGCGCGCCCTTGTCGTCGTGCTGCACGGCTGCGGCCAGACCGCGACCGGTTACGATTTCGGCGCCGGCTGGTCGACGCTCGCCAAACGCTACGGCTTTGCGTTGTTGATGCCCGAGCAGCAGGCGGCCAACAACGCCAACACCTGCTTCAACTGGTTCAACCCGGGCGACATCGCGCGCGGCCGCGGCGAGGCTGCGTCGATCCGGCAGATGGTCGCGCGCATGGTCGCCGATCACAAACTCGATTCGCGCCGCATCTATGTGACCGGGCTTTCCGCCGGCGGCGCGATGACGTCGGTGATGCTGGCGACCTATCCGGAAGTGTTCGCGGGTGGGGCCATCATCGCGGGCCTGCCGTTCGGCATCGCCAGCAATGTCCGGGAAGCGCTCGGCGGTATGATGCAATCGACTTCACGCCCCTCGGGCAAGCTTGGCGATCTCGTGCGCAAGGCCTCCAAGCACAAGGGGCCGTGGCCGAAAGTGTCGGTGTGGCACGGCAGCGCGGACCGCACGGTGAACCCGGGCAACGCCAACGAGATCATCAAGCAGTGGCTCGACGTCCACGGTCTGCCGACGGCGCCGATGTCGATCGGCGATGTCGACGGTCATCCGCGCGAAGTCTGGTGGAATGCCGACGGCGAGACCGTCGTCGAATCCTACACCATCACCGACATGGCCCACGGCACGCCGCTGGGGCTATCCGGCAGTGACGAGCGTTACGGCGCGGAGGGCGCGTTCCTGATCGAGGCAGGGATTTCCTCGTCCTATCACATCGCCAATTTTTTTGGCCTGACCGAACGCGTCAGCCCGGCCAGCGAAGCAGCCAAGCCGGCGCAGGCGCCGAAGGTCGTTGCATCGGCTGCCACGGAATCCCTGCAGTCGTCCGATCTTGCCGCCAGGCTCTGGTCGAGGTCTCACAAGCCGGTTCGCCAGCCCAAGCCGGCACCGCGCGAGCCGAAGCGACGCGGCATCGATGTCAGCGGCGTCATCACCCGCGCGCTGACGGCCGCGGGATTGATGAAGTAGCACGGCATCACGGCCGTCAGGCGGATATTTTCAGCTCACATCTCGCCGGTGAGGAACGGATTGGTCAGCCGCTCCTGGCCGAGGCTGGATCCGGCGCCATGGCCGCAGATGAAGCCGACGTCGTCGCCGAGCGGCAGCAACTTTTCCTTGATCGAATTGATCAGCGTGGCGTGGCTGCCGCCGGGCAGGTCGGTGCGTCCGACCGAGCCGTTGAACAAGACGTCGCCGACATGGGCGAAGCGCAATTCCTTGTTGAAGAACACCACGCTGCCCGGTGAGTGGCCGGGGCAGTGCAGGATGTCGAAGGTGAGGTCGCCGATCGAGACCTGATCGCCTTCGTCGAGCCAGCGGTCGGGCCCGAAATTGCGCACCCCGGTCATGCCGAAGCGCTCGCCGCTCGAGACGACGTTGTCGAGCAGGAATTTATCGGCGATATGCGGGCCCTCGATCTTCACCTGCAGCGCGTCGCGCAATTCGGCGGCGCCGCCGACATGGTCGATATGGCCGTGCGTCAGCCAGATCTTCTCGACCGTGACGCCGGTCTGCTTGATCGCTTCCAGTATTCTGGGAACATCCCCGCCGGGATCGATCACTACGGCCTTCTTAGAGGGCTCGTGCCAGATGATGGTGCAGTTCTGCTCGAACAGCGTCACCGGCACGATCATCGCGCCGGCCTTGGCCTGGTTTTCGGCCTGGGTATCGGTTTTGTTGTCCATGGGGGCACCATATTCATCCCGGGAGGGTGGTCAACACGGCTTTGTAATCATCGTGTTACCGGCGTGTGATGCACACGGCTCCGTGATAGGGTTGCATGTGGTTTGACAGTTTGGCGTGCGCTGCCGGATAGCGCCGCCGCCGGCCAATTCCGGGGGTCATCGTGGTTTCGACAGTCGAGACTTCCACCAGCCAAGCTTCTGCGTCGCCGCTGGCCGGGCCCCGTATTACTGCCCGGGCCTTCTTCGTCAGCGAGCGCCTGAATATGTCGGGGCTCGAGCGCGGCGACGTCCTCGCCACGATACCGCTTGCGTTTCGCGTCAATGCGAATGGTGTCGCGATTCTGTTCCGCTATGGCGTGGTGGTCCTGATCGGGCTGAATGCGCTGGAAGAGGAGGAGTTCCTGCGCGGCCTGGAACATCGGATGACGGGCAAGCTCGCGCGACGCGACGAGGAAATCGCCATCATCGAGCTGGCTCCGGAAAAGGAAGATCAGATCCCGCCCGGCGGCCCGATCTGCCTGCAGAGCCTTTCGCCCGACCGCTTGATCCTGATCGGCGAGGCGCTGGCGAAGAGCGTCGTTCTGGCGCGGCACGAACGCGAGGTTGCCAGCGTCTTTGATACGACCGAACCGTTCGCGCGGGAACTGGCGCGGAGCGGGCGCATGCGCGGCAGCCGTCGCTCGATCCTGCAAAATATCGGCAACGCGCTTCTGGTGCGGCATCGGGTATCTGGGCCGGTCGAAGTGGAAGAGAAACCCGACGTGCTCTGGGACAAGCCGCATCTCGAGCGCCTGTATGCCCGGCTGGAGGACGAGTACGAACTCAAGGAGCGCGCTGAATCGCTGAACGGCAAGCTCGCCGTGATCGCCGAGAGCGCCCAGGTGTTGACCGATATCATCGACACGCGGCGCTCGCTGCGGCTCGAAGTGATTATCGTGCTCCTGATCCTGTTCGAGGTTCTGGTGACTATCTATCAACTCGCCATGGGGCGGCACACCTGAGCGGGGCCGTTATTGCAGATGGGTCATTCCGGGATGGTCCGTAAGGACCAGACCTCAGGGGCGCAATTGCGCCCCGGGGAATCTCGAGATTCCGGGTTCTCGCTTTCGCGAGCCCCGGAATGACGGGTAGGTCATACTACCGCTTGATCTGCGCCTTCAGCGTATCCTCGACGACGCGGTCGAACGAAGATGTTTTCGGCGCTGCCTTGGCGCGTTGGTCGGCGACGTATTTGTCACGCTTCGCCACCAGTGCAGAAAGCTTTTCGTTGAGCGCCTTGCGCTGGGTCATCTGCTTGTTGACCTCGTCTACGCGCTGCTCGGGCTTCAGCGCGCGCAGATTGTCGGGCAGGTCTTCCTCCTTGATGGCCGAAAGCCTGCTGCGGCCGGCCGTGACGTCGGCGACGAGATCGCCGTCGCCGGTGACGGCTTCCGACGTCACCTTGGAGCGCTTGTTGAGATAGCTTGCCATCTCCGAGGCCTGCGCCGGCGCGGCGGCGGCGACCTCGGACAATTGCTTGGTCTTGCCCTCGGTACGTTTTTGCAGGTGTTTCGGCCCGTAGGGGATCACGGTGCCGTTGATCTCGCGCTGCAGGATGATGATCTCCTCGTCGAACGGCGTTTCGATCAGCACCACTTCGCCGCCGTCCTGCGGGATCGGAATGAAGCGGCCGTTGCCGTTCTGGGCGATGTCGCGCCAGATCCGTGCGGTGTCCTGGGCGTTGCCGGCCAGCACCGCGTTGACGATGATGTCCCTCTGCTTCGCCACCGACAGCGTCACCGGATATTTGGTGTCCTGCGCATAATCCATGTGCGGCGGCGCATCGCCCACCAGGAACACGATTCGCCTGACATCGCCGCCGCTGGTCCACTGCAGCTTGTTGACGGCAACGTCCAGCGCCTCGTTGACGCTCTCCGGCCAGTCGCCGCCGCCGCGCGCCTTCAATTCGAGCAGGTGGGCGTAGAGATCCTGGATGTCGGTGGTGAGGTCGATCTTTTTGGTGACGTAGTCGTCGCCGATGTCGCGATAGGCGACGAGGCCCATGCGGATGTCGGCGTCGGGATTGGAATCGACGATGGCTGTGGCAATCGACCAGATCTTGCGCTTGGCGCCTTCGATCAGGCCGCCCATCGAGCCGGTGGTATCCAGCACGAAAGCGACTTCGACGGCGGGTTTGGCGATGGCCTGCGACAGGCCGGCAGAGAGAGGGAGGGTGGCGATAGCGAATGCGAGCGAGCGAAGGGTGATGCGTGACTTCATGGATCTCCTCCAGATGTTTCGTCCCCTCGGAACCCAGGTTCCACCGCCTTCGCGGTGGGCTGTGGCCGAAAACAAGGCGGCCGGGGTCGAAATTGCGGCTGATGGTGCGCTGGTCCGACTGTTGGACGGTCCGAAATCGGTTATGGTTCGAGCGCCATGGAATCATCACCCGCCCGCCACATCAGCCTCGTGCCCGCGCCGGATCGCCGCCAGTCGGAGACGGCGCTCGCGATCGCGCGCGGCACCGCGCGGCTGTTACGATCGCTGGGATTTTCCTGCATCAGCGAACTGCCGCTGCCGTCGGGCCGGCGCGCCGATCTGGTGGCACTGAACGAGCGCGGCGAAATCTGGATCGTCGAGATCAAGTCGTCGGTGGAAGATCTGCGCGCCGACCAGAAATGGCAGGACTACCGGATGCATTGCGACCGGCTGTTCTTCGCCTTCACGCAGGACCTGCCTTGCGAGATTTTTCCGGAAGGCACCGGCCTGATCATCGCCGATGCCTATGGCGCCCATCTGCATTGTGAAGCGCCGGAGCACCGTCTGCCGGCGGCCACGCGCAAATCGATGACGGTGCGGTTTGCAATGGCGGCAGCCCAACGCATCAACCGCCTGGTCGATCCGCAGGGGCATAGCGAGTTTTAGACTGCGAAGCGGCCTCGCCGGCGCAAAATCCGCAATCCGAGAGCGTGTCTGCTGGATTCAGCCAATGGGCGCATGAACTGGTTATCCTATCGCCTCTGGCATGATTCTTACGGTGATCGATGATCCCGGCTGCCGCATCAGCCCTGGCTTTTCAAGAAGAGCATTTGTGGAACCTAACGAAACCTCCGACGTTCTTTTTCGCGAATGAGCAGCGCCGTCGCCCCGGCGCAGCAAGCGCAGACGCCGAGGCGCTGCGCTGCGCTGGTCGGAGGAAACGCTCATGAGGCTCACCCTTTCGGTCATCAAGGCTGACATAGGCTCCGTCGGCGGCCATACCAAACCGTCTACACGCATGATGGCGGCTGTCGAGGGCGAGGTCGCGAAGGCGATCTGCGATGGCTTGCTGATCGACGCTTTCGTCTGCCACACCGGCGACGACATTGCGATCATCATGACGCACACGCGGGGCGAAGGGAGCTCCGAGGTGCATCAACTTGCCTGGAAGGCGTTCCTCGCGGCCACCTCGGTCGCGAAAACCTCCGGGCTTTATGGCGCCGGCCAGGATCTTCTCGTCGACGCACCGTCCGGAAATGTCCGCGGCGCCGGCCCGGGCGTCGCCGAGCTCAGCTTCGACCACAGCCTCTCGGGCACGAGACCTGCGGAGTCCTTCATGGTGTTCGCCGCCGACAAATGCGGCCCCGGCGCCTACAACCTGCCGCTCTATCTCGCCTTTGCCGATCCCATGTATTGCGCCGGGCTGATGCTGCCGCCGATGATCAAGGGGTTCCGTTTCCATGTCATAGACATGGACAACACGGCCGGCGACAGCGTGATCGAACTCGACGCGCCCGCGGATGGCTACCAGATTGCCGCACTGCTCCGCGACAACGAGCGCTTTGGCATTGATCGCATCGTTTCCCGGACCCATGGCGAGGTCGCCGTCGCCGTTTCGGCGCAGCGTCTTCACGCGATCGCAGGCAAGTACACCGGCAAGGACGATCCGGTCGCGATCGTCAGGAACCAGGGGATTTTCCCGGCGCCCGAAGAAGTCGTCTCGCCGTTCGCGAAGGCGCACTTCGTGGGCGGCGATGCGCGCGGCTCGCACGTGATGCCACTCATGCCTGTGCCGCTCAACACACCGGTGACGGGCATGTACTGCCTGCCGATCGTTTCCTGCGCGGGCTTCTCGATCGACAAGGAAGGCCGATTCGCGGAGTCCTATACCGATTTCTTCGACAACCCGGCGTGGGACGAGGTCCGCCGGCGCGCCCAGCGCAAGGCCATCGAGATGCGCAGCCAGGGCTGGTCTGGCGCCGCGATGCTGCCCTATTCCGAGCTGGAGTATGGTGGCTTCCGCGACACCGTGTCCTCACTGCTGAAGCGCTTTGAGGTGCGCAAGGAGCCGAAGCCGGAAGCGGCCGAGTAAGGGATCGCCTGCGAGGTGGGTATGGCAAAAAGGCGCATCGGCATTCTCACGGGCGGCGGCGACGTTCCCGGCCTCAACGCTGTCATCAAGAGCGTGACCTATCGCGGCAGCGAGAACGACATCGAGGTCGTCGGCCTCCGCCGTGGCTGGGAGGCCCTTACGCATGTGAACCTCGAGGACCCGGCCTCCAGGTCCCACTACATCATCCCGCTGAACCGTGACAACACGCGCACCATAGACCGCAGCGGCGGCACCGTGCTGCACTCGAGCCGCACCAATCCGTCCAAGATGAAGAAGCTGCCAGATCATCTCGCAGGCCAGGACTTTCCGGCCTCGCTCGGCACCAAGGGCGGCATCGCAACCAGGACGTGGGACGTTACCGACCAGGTGCTGGCTAACCTCTCGGGGCTCGGCATCGAACATCTGATCGCCATCGGCGGCGACGACACGCTCAGTTACGCATCCAAGCTCAACGACCTCGGCGTCAAGATCATCGCCATTCCGAAGACCATGGACAATGACGTCCGCAACACCGAGTACTGCATCGGCTTCTCGACCGCGATCACCCGCGCCAGCGACGCCATCCAGCGGCAGCGCACCACTGTCGGATCGCACGAGCGCATCGGCATCTTCCGCGTCTTTGGCCGCGATGCCGGATTTACGGCGCTCTACACCGCGTACGCCACCTCGATACGGTGCGTCATACCGGAGTACAAGTTCGATCTCGACAAGCTGATCCAGTTGCTCGTCGAGGAGAAGCGCGCCAACCCAAGCAACTACGCGCTGGTCGTGCTCAGCGAGGGCGCCGCGTGGCAGGGCTACGAGGTGCAGGAATACGGCGAGCCCGATGCCTACGGCCATCGCAAGAAGGCGAGCGTGGCGGAATCGTTCGCCGACGAGATCAAGCGGCGCGTCGGCGAGGAGACGATCACGTCTGACCTCACCTACGACCTGCGATCTGGCAATCCGGACTTCATAGACAAGCTCGTGGCCCTGACTTTCGGTAACATGGCCTATGATGCCATCCTGGAAGGCAAGACCGGCCTCATGTCGGCACTGGTGGAGGGGCGCTACGACCTCGTGCCCATCCCTGACGCCAAGCTCGGGCCGCGCAAATTGGACGTCGCCAGCACGTACAACACGGAGCGCTACCGCCCGATCTACGGCAATAAGCGAGGGCTGCCGATCTTTCTCAACCGCGCGTCATAGGTGCAGGTGGTAACCAACCAAGAACGTCTCCTGTGGAGGAGTCTCGGAAGTAGCCCTCGGCCAGATGGGGTCTACCGACGCGGAATCAGGGTCTCGTGCCGAGAATGAGGGAGTCAGGCTATGGAGATCGAACGCACTACATTCGGCACCATCACGATTGATGGAAAGACCTATGAACACGACGTGATCATTCGTCTCTCCGGCGAAGTGGCAAGGCGGAAGAAGAAGCTGTCGAAGAAGTACTACGGCACCTCGCATGTCCTCTCGAAAGACGAGGCGAAGTTCGTCTACGAGGACGGATGCGAGCAGTTGATCCTTGGCTCGGGCCAGATGGGCAATGTGCACCTATCGCCGGAAGCTGAGACGTATTTTGCGAAAAAGGGTTGCACGGTGCTGTTGCAGCCGACGCCTGAGGCGATTCATACGTTCAACAAATCGCATGCCAAGAAGATCGGCCTCTTCCACATCACCTGCTAGATCGGCCCGGCCGCTCGCATGAGCAAAAGCCCGGGAGCGCTGTAAACATCGATTGGTCGCGTGGTCGTGCTTGCTGACCGGAAGCTAATCCGCGCGTGCCCGGCATGTCACTCCTAGCGTTTGGTTTGGTCTTCCCAGTCTTCCCACTCTACATCATGGACTTCCAAATAGTGGGAAACGGCTGCGCCGATGGTCGGGAAAAAGCAATTCTCGCCTAGCTGCGCCAATAGTCCGAATTGCTTCAGCTTGTCCTTTACGGGATCCTTGAGTTCGGCAAAACAAAGCTCGATACTCTGTGCGTGTAACGCCTCGTCCAATTCGGCGAGTGTATCGCCGGCAGTGACGTCCACGCTGGTGACCGGCTCGGCGGCAACGACCAGCCAACGTACGGGCGTAGGTGATTTCGCCACCGCGTCCAGCGCGCGCTCCTTGAAAAATTCAGCGTTGGCGAAGAACAGGGGCGCATCCCACCGGAATAGAACCAGCCCGGGGATCTGACGTGCATCCGGATATCTCGTAATATCGTGATAACCTTTCACGCCGTCGGCGCGGCCCAATACGGCGGAGTGCGGGCGCCACCCGTCCCACAGGAACTCGGCAATGGCGATGGCGATTGCCAGACCTATTCCCGGAATCACTCCGAGCACGGCGACGCCGACAAGGCAGACGATCGATAGCCAGAACTCCCACCGCTGAATGCGATAGATCCGCTTGAGATCGGTGATCTCGATCAGGCCGATCGCAGCGGCGATGACGACGGCGGCCAATGCAGCGTTGGGCAAGTGCTGAAGGAGGTTTGGCGCCACCAGCAGAAGGAAGGCGATGGCGAGCGCCCCAACGACACTGGTCAGCTGGGTGCGGGCGCCGGCGGCTTCGGCAACGGGCGTACGTGAACCGCTGCTGCTGATCGGAAAACCTTGAAAAAGTCCGGTTGCCAGATTGGCGGCGCCGAGTCCCACCATCTCCTGGTTGGGATCGACCTTATCGCCCAATCGTGCGGCATATGCCCGCGAGAGCACGCTGGTGTCAGCAAAAGATACCATGGCGACCGCGCAACCGCCGATCAGCACCGGGATCACGTCGGCGGGGCCGATCCAGGGAACGGCGAGACCCGGCAGACCCGGCGCAAGGGGACCCAGAACCGTCACGCCGTAACGCGTCGCAAGATCCAGCGCCGCGACGGCGGCCGTTGCCCCGACGACTGCAATCAGGATGACTGGCAGTCGCTTGTATCCCTGAAGCAGCAGGATAGCCGCCAACGTGCCGAGCCCGATCCCGGCGGCTGCCCAATTGGTCTTTCCATCAAGGATGGCGCGGGCGATCGCCCATAAGCTCCGCAAAGGTCCGTCGCTCTCGATCGAGAAGCCGAACAGCTTCGGCAGTTGGCTGATCAATACGGTCAACGCAATTCCGTTCATGTAGCCGTAGCGTATCGGCTTCGAAAGAAGCTCGGTCACAAAGCCCAGGCGCGCGACGCCCGCCAGAATGCATATCGTCCCGGAAACGATTGCCATCATGGCGGCCAAGGTTACGGCGCGGACGGGATCGCCACCCGACAACGGAACGACAACGCCAAGGATGATAGCTGCAAGCGCCGAGTCCGGTCCCAGGACGAGGATGCGGCTTGGGCCGAACAACGCGTAGACAAGGAGCGGTATGATCGTTGCGTACAGACCGTAGATGCCGGGCAAGCCCGAGGCCTCCGCATAGGCAATGCCAACGGGGATCAGCATGGCTGCGAGCACGAGCCCGGCAAGTACATCGTGCCTAAGCCACGCCGCTTCATATCGACGGAGGGTGTCGAGACCTGGCAACCAGCGCATCCAATGCTTCATTGCCGGTCACTCCGAACCCGGCCGGGCTCGCTAGCTTGGGTAGCGACTGCGATTAGCCCAGCCAGAATACAGTCGAGGCTGTTGCACCCCGCGGCAAGCGAAAAAATATGATCCGCTAAGGGTCAACCGTTGCCGGCAATGCAATCGGAGGGCCGCCTTTTGCCTGTGGACGATCAGGTGGCGCGCTGACGAATCTACCGCGGCGCGCGCTTCGCGAGAATCCGCTGCAAGGTGCGGCGGTGCATGTTGAGCCGCCGCGCGGTTTCGGAGACGTTGCGGTTGCACATCTCATAGATGCGCTGGATGTGCTCCCAGCGCACACGATCGGCCGACATCGGGTTCGACGGTAGTTCGGATTTCTCGGTGCCGCTGGCGAGCAGCGCGGCGACGACGTCGTCGGCGTCCGCCGGCTTCGAGAGATAATCCACCGCGCCCATCTTCACCGCCGTGACGGCAGTTGCGATGTTGCCGTAGCCGGTCAGCACGATGGTGCGCGCGTCGGGACGCTTGCGCTTGAGTGCCGACACCACGTCGAGCCCGTTGCCGTCGCCGAGTCGCAGATCCACCACCGCGAAAGCCGGCGCGGCCTTGTTGATCTGCGCCAACCCGTCGGACACGGTGTCGCAGGACGTCACCGCGAAGCCGCGGGTTTCCATTGCGCGCGACAGGCGCTCCAGAAACGGCTTGTCATCCTCCACGATCAACAGCGAGCGGTCGGCGAGATCGTTCAGTTCGGCGATGGCGTTCAAGTCGGGTTCCCCCGGTTGCGGAGCTTATGAACCATATGGCGTGACAATATAGCACTGCCAAGGCCCTCCAAAGTCGACCGGTTCGCTTTCCCCATGCTTGGCACGGGCCTAATCCGCTGGCCCGGCAGCACTTTCCTCGGTTTCGAAGCGGGCGCGGGGCCAGGCGATCTGCACCACGGCGCCGTGATCGGGAAAGGTTCGGTTGGAGAAGGAAACCTTGGCGCCGGTCCGTTCCAGCAGCGTGCGGGCGATGAACACGCCCAGGCCGAGGCCAGCACGCGCGCTGTGGGTCTCATCGGCACTGCGGCGCCTGGATAAATAGGGTTCCCCGATCCGATTGAGCATATCGGGCGCGATGCCCGGGCCGTCATCGGATATGATGATTTCGACCGTATCCGCGTTCCACCAGGCGTTAACCTCGACCGTGGTCCGTGCAAAATCGACGGCATTTTCCAGGATGTTGCCGACACCATAAAGGATCGCCGGGTTCCGGGCGCCGACCGGCTCGCGCGTGGCTGCGACAGCAAGCCGCACCTTGATCGCGACGCCGAAGTCGCGATGCGGCGCCACCGCTTCCTCGATCAGCGTCGACAGCGGCATCAGGTCGAACGGCGCCCCGGACGAGGAGAGCTGAGTGAGCTTGGCCAGGATGTCGCGACAGCGTTGCGCCTGCTCGCGCAGGGTCTTGAGGTCGGAGGCGAGCTGGCCGTTGCCCTCGATCGTCTTTTCCAATTCCCGCGAAATCAGAAAAATCGTCGACAGGGGCGTGCCGAGTTCGTGCGCGGCGGCAGCCGCGAGCCCGTCGAGCTGGGTCAGATGCTGCTCGCGCGTCAGCACCAGTTCGGTCGCGGCCAGCGCATCGGAAAGCTTTCGCGCCTCCTCGGCCGCCTGAAACGCATAGAGCGAGGTGACGCCGATCGCGAGCACGATCGAAAGCCAGACACCGAACAGGTAGATCGGCGGCAGCACCAGCGGATCGTCGCTGTCCCAGGGCAACGGCAGGTGGAAGAACACCAGCGCCGAGGCGCAGGCGACCGCGAGCAGGCCGAGCCCGATCGTCAGCCGGATCGGCAGCACCGTCGCCGAGATCAGGACCGGCCCGAGGAACAGGAATGAAAACGGGTTCTGCAAGCCACCGGTCAGGAACAAGAGCGCGGCCAGTTCGACGATATTGAGCGCGAGCAGCGCCGCCGCGTGGAGCGGATCCAGCCGCTGCATCGGGTTGAAGGCCACCTGCAGCGCGAGATTGAGCAGCGCCGAGACGCCGACAACGGCGACGCAGGCAATGACGGGAAAGTCGAACTCCAGCCCATGCGCCACGATAAAGATCGCGGTGAGCTGGCCGAGCGCCGCCAGCCAGCGCAGCCGGAGTATCGTATCGAGGCGGACATAGCGGTGCGGCAGGCGGAAGTCGGAGGCTGCAACGTCGGACATGGCTGGAGTTTAGCCGTGCGGGGCAGCGATCACAAATTGGCGCGTGACCCAATACTCTTTCGGTCATGGCCGGGCATAGCCGTCCGAAGAAACGGCGTCGCTACCGCTTGCCTGTGGCCCGGCCATCCATGCGTGTTTCTTGCGGCGGCACCGGAAAGACGTGGATGCCCGGGAGCGCTGACAAGTTTACGTAGTCTGCGCCAGGCAGACTACTATGCCTGGGCATGACGACCTTATATGACGGGCCTCACTTGCGCTCACTCCCGCAATGGCTCAATGAACGTCCCGTAATGGTCGATAGCGAGACAGTGCCGGCGTCATCGTCCGCGGCCGGGCCGCAAGGTCCTGCCGCGATCGAGGTCGCGCATCTCATAAAACTCTACAAGACCACCCGGGCGGTGGATGACATCTCGTTCCGGATCGCGCGCGGCAGCGTTACCGGGCTGCTCGGCGGCAATGGCGCCGGCAAGACCACGACGATCGCGATGATCATGGGGCTGGTGCTGCCGACCTCGGGGCGCGTCCAGGTGCTGGGACACGCAATGCCGGAGCAAAGCGCCGAGGTGCTCGGCCGCATGAATTTCGAAAGTCCCTATGTCGACATGCCAATGCGGCTCACGGTGCGGCAGAACCTCAGCATCTTTGGCCGGCTCTATGCGGTGAAGAATCTCGCCGAGCGCATCGAACAGCTCGCCACCGACCTCGATCTGAAGGATTTCCTCGATCGCGCCAACGGAAAACTGTCGGCCGGACAGAAGACCCGCGTCGCGCTGGCGAAGGCGCTGATCAACCAGCCGGAGCTGCTGTTGCTTGACGAGCCGACCGCCTCGCTCGATCCCGACACCGCCGACTGGGTGCGGCAACATTTGCAGAACTATCGCAAGACCCATGACGCCACGATTCTGCTGGCGTCGCACAACATGCTGGAAGTGGAGCGGCTGTGCGACCGCGTCATCATCATGAAGCGCGGCCGCATCGAGGATGACGATAGCCCCGACCAGATCATGGCGCGCTACAACCGCACCACGCTGGAAGACGTGTTTCTCGACGTCGCGCGCGGCCGGGTGGTGGAGGGAGCGCCATGAGCGAGAGCGTCGCCCATTACGGGATCTCCTGGCATCGCATCCAGGCGATGGTGCTGCGCTATTGGTATCTCCTGATGTCGTCCTGGCCGCGGCTCTTGGAGCTGATCTACTGGCCGGTGCTGCAGATCATTACCTGGGGCTTTCTGCAGAACTACATCTCGCAGAACGACGGTTTCTTTGCGCGCGCCGGCGGCACGCTGATCGGCGCCGTGATCCTGTGGGACATCCTGTTCCGCGGTCAGCTCGGCTTTTCGATCTCGTTCCTCGAGGAGATGTGGGCGCGCAACATCGGCAATCTGGTGATGAGCCCGCTAAAGCCGATCGAGTTTCTGATCTCGCTGATGATCATGAGCCTGGTCCGGCTTGCGATCGGCGTCATTCCGATGACGCTGCTGGCGCTGTTTTTCTTCGACTTCAATTTCTTCGCGATCGGCCTGCCGCTGATCGCGTTCTTCTGCAATTTGATCTTCACAAGCTGGTCGATTGGGATCTTTGTGTCGGGCCTGGTGCTGCGCAACGGGTTAGGGGCCGAAAGCATCGTCTGGACGCTGATGTTCGGCCTGATGCCGCTCGCCTGCGTCTATTATCCGGTCTCGGTGCTGCCGGACTGGCTGCAATGGATCGCCTGGACGCTGCCGCCCACCTATGTGTTCGAGGGCATGCGTGCGCTTCTCATTAATCAAACCTTCAGGAGCGACCTGATGGTCTGGTCGCTTGCCATCAATGCGGTGCTGTTCATTGCCTCCTTTGCGATCTTTGTTGCCCTTTTGCGCAGTGCCAAACATCACGGATCGCTCCTCGGGGGTGGCGAATAAGTCACTATCCTGGTGGATTCCGCGGCTTTTTAGCCTGTGTAGTACGTAGATATACTTATCGATGCATTGACGCTTAATTTCGCATTTGGCAGCATGCTGCGGCGCAAAACAGAGGTCAGAATAGATGCCGATTGGTGAGTTTGGCGGCGCACCGCCGCTGGTGGCCGAAGGCAGTCCGGCGTTCACAACGCCGATGTACTGGATGTACGAAATGGGCCATGCGTCGCTCAACCCGGCGCGCGCCGTGACCGACGCGACCAAGATCCTGTTTCAAAACCCGCTTAATCCCTGGTCGCATACCGAATTCGGCAAATCGATCGCCGCCGCCTGCGAATTGTTCGAACGCACCACCCGCCGATACGGCAAGCCCGAATGGGGGCTCGACTTCACCGAGGTCAACGGCGTCCGTACGCCGGTCGAGGTCCGCTCGATCTGGGAAAAGCCGTTCTGCCGTCTCCTGCATTTCGATCGCAAGCTGACGCGGCCGTTGCGCAACCCCCAGCCGCGCGTACTGATCGTGGCGCCCATGTCCGGGCATTACGCGACACTGTTGCGCGGCACGGTCGAGGCGTTCCTGCCGACGCATGAAGTCTACATCACCGACTGGACGGATGCGCGCATGGTTCCTCTCACCGAGGGCCGCTTCGATCTCGACGACTATGTCGATTACGTCATCGAGATGCTGCACGTACTCGGCGGCAACATGCATGTGATCGCGGTGTGCCAGCCTTCGGTGCCGGTGGTGGCGGCTGTTTCCGTGATGGAAGCGGCGCGCGATCCGTTCGTGCCGCTGTCGATGACCCTGATGGGCGGCCCGATCGATACCCGCCGTAACCCGACCTCGGTGAACAACCTCGCGGCCGAGCGCGGCATCGACTGGTTCCGCAACCATGTCATCACCAAGGTGCCGTTCCCGCATCCCGGCGTGATGCGCGACGTCTACCCGGGCTTTTTGCAGTTGTCCGGCTTCATCACCATGAATCTCGACCGCCACACCGACGCGCACAAGGCGCTGTTCAACAACCTGGTGAAGGGCGACGGCGACATGGTCGATAAGCACCGCGAATTCTATGACGAATACCTCGCGGTGATGGATTTGACGGCTGAGTATTACCTGCAGACCGTCGACGTCGTGTTCGTCAAGCACGCGCTGCCCAAGGGCGAGATGACCCATCGCGGCAAGCCGGTCGATCCGTCGAAGATCCACCGCGTGGCGCTGATGACGGTGGAAGGCGAGAAAGACGACATCTCCGGCCTCGGTCAGACCGAAGCGACGCACGCGCTGTGCCCCCACATTCCCGATCATCGCCGTGTGCACTACGTGCAAAAGGGCGTCGGACATTACGGTGTGTTCAACGGATCGCGATTCCGTTCCGAAATCGTGCCGCGCATCTCCGATTTCATGATGTTGGCGGCGAATACCAACGTGTCAGCGGCCACTAAGAAGCCAACACTGGTCCGTGCGGCTGAATAGTGTGCCCGGCGGCCTCGCTTCCGAGCCGCCGATAAGTTGCTGATTAGATTCAAACAT
Organism: Bradyrhizobium sp. CCBAU 051011; assembly: GCF_009930815.1. Lineage (NCBI taxonomy): Bacteria > Pseudomonadati > Pseudomonadota > Alphaproteobacteria > Hyphomicrobiales > Nitrobacteraceae > Bradyrhizobium > Bradyrhizobium sp. CCBAU 051011. Next base: position 2,534,114 of record NZ_CP022222.1, read on the forward strand.
TCCAGATTCCGGTCGAATCAAGGGGTGAGTTCAGACTCACTTCTTGAGGCCGTTTCGGACGTCGGTTAGACTCCCGGTTCCATCCAAAAAATCCGGTTCCAGGCCCATCCTGTAGAGGCTTTTTGGCCCACAGCCCCTGTATATTGGGCAAATGATTTGTTTTTGCGCCGAGCGATTTAGATGAGATTCCCTTGGCAGCGGATATGGCAGAATCCGGGCGAACTCCTGCTCCCCGGACTCCAAGACATGGCTACTCGCGCCCTCCTTTATCGGCGGCCCGCCGAACCCGCGACCCTTTTGGTCAAACACGGCTCGCAATTCTTTGCGATTCGGCTGCGCCGGCATCGCCGGGCGCGGCGTTACACCTTGCGAATTCATCCGACGGATCGCGAAGCGATCCTGACCATGCCGCCGCGTGGCACACTGGTTGAAGCGCGAGACTTCGCGCAGATTCACGGCGGCTGGATCGCCGCCCGTCTCGGTCGTCTGCCGAAGGCCGCGCCGTTTCAATCCGGCACGATCGTACCGTTGCGTGGCGTTCCGCATCGCCTGGTGCATCGCGCCGGCGAGCGCGGCACGGTATGGACCGAAACCCGCGACAGCGGCGAGAAGATTCTATGCGTCGCCGGCGGCTCCGAGCATATGGACCGGCGCGTCCACGACTTTCTCAAGCGCGAGGCGCGCAAGGACCTCAACAAGGCATCGCTCGCCTATGCAGCGGAACTTGGCGTGCGGGTCAGGCGGGTGTCGATCCGCGATCAGTCGAGCCGTTGGGGCTCGTGCACCTCAGCCGGGTCGCTGTCGTATTCCTGGCGGCTGATCCTCGCGCCGCCCTACGTGCTGGACTATCTCGCCGCCCATGAGGTCGCGCACCTTGTCGAGATGAACCACTCGCCGCGGTTCTGGCGGGTGGTCGGCCGCATCTGCGACCATGTCGACCGCGCCAAGCGCTGGCTCGATACCTACGGCAACGACCTGCACCGTTACGGGGTCGAGGATTAGGTCATTGAATCGTAGCCCGGGTGGAGCGAAGCGAAACCCGGGTACGGTCTCACTAGCGGATAAACTGTTCCCGGATTGCGCGGAGCCTGTCATCGGGCGCGCGTTCGCGCGACCCGTTGGCTCCATCCGGGCTACAGGCCACGAGTCATCTTCCAAACAGCCGATCCACCAGCCAGCCATCCAGTCCCGCGGCTGCCTCCGGCCGCGCATTTGGATTGGGCGGCGGCGCGGAGCTGCGCGCCGGCGCTGGCCGATACGAACCGCCCTGCGGCGGTGATGGCGGCGGCGCGGCACTGGTCTGCGACGCGGTCTGGAACAGGCTCGACATGAAGCCGCCGCGTTGCGAACTCGGCAGGCCCGCGACCGGCACGCCCTGGTGCGCTGTGCGCATGAAGCGGGTCCACACTTCCACCGGCAGGCCGCCGCCGGTCGCTTTCTTGGTCGGCGAGTTGTCGTCGTTGCCGAGCCAGACGCCGGTTACGAGATTGGCCGTGTAGCCGATGAACCAGGCGTCGCGGAAATCCTGGCTGGTGCCAGTCTTGCCGGCAGCCATCCAGCCCGGAATCTCGGCCCTGCGCGCGGTGCCCGACAGCAACGTTTCCTGCATCATCGTATTCATCATCGCGGCATGGCGCGGCTCGATCACCTGGCCGAGCTGGTCAGGCTGTCGCGCATACAGCAGTTTGCCTTCATTGGTCCGGATCTTGGTCACCACATACGGGGAGATGCCGAGCCCGCCATTGGCGAACGGCGCATAGGCTCCGACCAGCTCGATAACTGAGACTTCCGAGGTGCCGAGCGCGATCGAGGGATTGGCCTCGAGCTTCGATGAAATACCGAGCCGGTGCGCGGTCCGCACCACGTTCTTCGGCCCGACCTCGAGCCCCAGCCGCACCGCGACCGTGTTGAGCGACATCGCAAGCGCCTGCGTCAGCGTCACCGCGCCGAAATATTCATGGGTGTAGTTCTCGGGTCGCCAGCCCTTCAGGTCGAGCGGGGCGTCCTGCCGGATTGTCTCCGGCGTCAGCCCGCCTTCGATCGCGGTCAGATAGATGAACGGCTTGAACGCCGAGCCGGGCTGGCGCTTGGCCGTGACCGCGCGGTTATACTGGCTCTCGGCATAGTTCCGTCCGCCGACCATGGCGCGCACCGCGCCGTCGGGCGTCATCGCCACCAGCGCACCCTGCGTGACGTTGAATTTCACGCTCTTGGCCGCCAGTTCGTCGATGATGGCGGCTTCCGCCACACTCTGCAGCTTCGGATCGATCGTGGTCTCGACCACGATGCTCTGGTCGATCTGGCCGACGAGGTCGTCGAGCACTTCGCCGATCCAGTCGGCGACGTAGTTGACGGTGCCGGCGCCGGCCGGCTTCACCTTGTAGGAGGGATGGCCGATCGACGCCTTGGCCTGGGCGTCCGTGATGAATTTGGCCTCCGCCATCGCCGCGAGCACGATGCCGGCCCGCGCTTCCGCGCCTTCCGGGTTGCGGTTCGGCGCCAGCCGCGATGGCGACTTGACGAGGCCGGCCAGCATCGCGGCTTCCGCGACCGTGACGTTCTTTGCCGACTTGCCGAAATAGCGCTGCGAAGCGGCTTCCACACCATAGGCGCCGGAGCCGAAATAAACACGGTTGAGGTAGAGTTCGAGAATTTCGTTCTTGGAATGCTTGCGCTCCAGCCATAGCGCCAGCTCCACTTCCTGCAGCTTGCGCGCCATCGTCCGTTCCTGGGTCAGGAACAGGTTTTTGGCGAGCTGCTGCGTTAGCGTCGAGCCGCCCTGCGAGACGCCGCGATGCAGGATGTTGGTGACCGCTGCGCGCGCGATGCCGACGGGATCGATGCCGTAATGCGAATAGAAGCGGCGGTCCTCGATGGCGATGAACGCTTTCGGCAAAAACGGCGGCAGATCCTTCAGCGCGACATTGGAGCCGGGCGCTTCGCCGCGCGAGGCCAGCACGCTGCCGTCGAGGCCGACGATCTGGATGGTCGGCGGGCGCTTTGGGATTTCCAGGGACTGGATCGCCGGCAAATGCGCGCCGACCCAGACCACGACGCCGATGATGGCGATCGCCGCCCACAGGCCCAGCACCGCGCCCCAATAGACCAGCCGGCCGAACCTGAAGCGGCGTTTCGAGCGCCGCTTGGCGCCGCTTTTGGCCGCGCGGGCTTTGCGCTCGCGCGGCGGCTCGTCGTCGTCCTCGTCGTGCTTGCGCTTCGGCACTGGCTTTTTCGGCTTGTCTTCTTCGTCGGTGGCGTCCGGAATGCGGTCCGCGGGCGACAGACGCAGGTCCGCGAGCGCTGCCGGAAGCCCGAACAGCGGCTCCTTGCGTCCGCCGCTCTTTTTCCGTCCCCACGCCATGACAACGCCGTTCACACCCGTCCTGCTTCACGCTAGCGGTGGCTGTTTAAGGGTCGGTTACGGAAAGGTTAATGCGGGATTAGGAGGTGCGGCGGGACCATACTAGGATCGACGCAAACGACAGTGTTTTCAGGGGAAATCTGCATGGGCCACATCGATCCCACGAGGGAAGTTTTCGCGCAATTCCGGGCCAACGACCGGCCGGGTCCGATCCACATGCTTAACCTGGTCCGGCTGCGCGAGCAGGCCGCCTATCCGGACGGCCGCAAGGCGACCGGTGCGGAAGCCTATGCCGCCTATGGCCGGGAAAGCGCCCCGGTGTTCGAACGGCTCGGCGGCCGCATCGTGTGGCAGGGTCGGTTCGAGCTGATGCTGATCGGACCCGAGGCCGAGCGTTGGGACCACTGCTTCATCGCCGAATATCCGAGCGTCGCGGCGTTTGCCGAAATGATCCGCGATCCCGTCTATCGCGAGGCGGTCAAGCACGGGGAGATCCCGGAGTGACCCTCTTGTCATGGCCGGGTCAAGCCCGGCAATGACGACGTGCAAAAAATCGGCGGCCCCGAGGGGCCGCCGATCGCTTCTTTCCGCCGATCGTTTCGATTGGGTCGCAAGCCTAGCCCGCGGGACCCTTGTCCTCGAGGATCGGGCCGAACATTTCCCAACGCTCGCCATTGAACCGCATCATCTGCAACTGCTTGTTGACGCGATAATCGTCCGACGACGTGTTGGCTGTGATGCCTGGCAGCAGGAGATCAAGCTGAACGTTCTTGAGGCTGGTCGCCTGCTTCATGACGTTCTCGCGGGTGAGATTGTCGCCGCACTGCTTGAGCACGTGAATCAGGAGTTGCGTGGTCATGTAGCCGTAGGAATTGAAGCTCGAATCCTTGTCGCCGTCCGGATAGTACTTCGCCATGAACTCGAAATACTTCTTCATACCCGGATCGTCCTTCCAGGTGGGATCGAGCGGGTCCTTGCCGTAGTTGACGCTGATCACGCCCTTGGAGGCTTCAAGCCCTGCCGGCTTCATGACGGCGCCGACCGAGGTGGCGTTGATGTCGAGGATGTGCACCGGCTTCCAGTTGAGCTCGTAAATCTTCTTGATCGCCTGCGCCGCCTGCTTTGGCGTGGTCGCCGAGAAGAACAGGTCCGCGCCGGCGTCCTTGATCTTGAGGATCTGCGAATCGATGGTCGGGTCAGAGACTTCGTAGGAAGCTTCCGCCACGATCATCTTCGCCGCCTTGTCGCCGAGGCCGGCCTTGATGCCGTTCAAATAATCCTTGCCGAGATCGTCGTTCTGGTAGAGCACGCCGATCTTTGCATTCGGATGTTCCTTGATGATGTACTGGCCGTAGATGCGACCCTCGACGAAGTAGTTGGGGTTGAAGCCCATGGTCCAGGGAAAGTTCTTCGGGTCGGTGAACTTCGAGGCGCCGGTGGCGGCGAACAGCTGCGGCACCTTCTTGCTGTTGAGATATTTTTGTACGGCTGCGTTCGAGGGCGTACCGAGCAGCTGGAAGGTAAGCAGCACTTCGTCGCTTTCCACGAGCTTGCGCACCTGCTCGACCGCTTTCGGCGGCGAGTAGGCGTCGTCATACTGGATCAAATTGATCTTGCGGCCGTTCACACCGCCCTGATCGTTGATCATCTTGATATAAGCGGCCTGGGTCTTGCCGATGGTGGCATAGGCGGAGGCCGGTCCGCTGAATGGATTGGTCTGGCCGATCTTGATCTCGGTATCGCTCGCGCCGGTGTCGTATTTTTTCTGCGCGGACGCCGCGGAGACCGATAGCGCAAATGCGAGCGCCGTGCCGGTGGCCAGATGGAAAATACTCTTCTTCATTATACTGCGTTCCTCGTGTGTTTATGATTGAGCGTGATCTTGCCTTGGGCCTGCTCGGCCGCGCCGCATGTCGTCGCTGCCACAATAGTGGCGGATGACATGTTGCAATGCAAGGCATCCAAAAGTGAATGATTCGGTATCGGGTTCCGCCCTGCTCAAAATGAATCCACTATTTGCATCAGCCGTAAAATGATGCGCCGCGCAGGGGTGAGGGGCGTTACAGGTCTCAAAACAAAAGCCGCCGGCGTTGTGACGCCGGCGGCTTCTGTTCTGTTCCAGGCAGTTCGCTAGCCGGCAGGGCCGGCATCCTCGATGATCGGGCCGAACAGTTCCCAGCGCTCGCCGTTGAACTTCATCATCTGCATCTGCTTGTTGATGCGATAGTCGGTCGGCGAGGTGTTGGTGACCATGCCTGGCAGCGACAGGCTGCCGCTGAAGTTCTTCAAGCTGGTCGCCTGCTTCATGATGTTTTCACGCGTGAGGTTGTCGCCGCATTGCCGCAGGATATGCACCAGCAGTTCCGCAGTCGAATAGCCATACGTGTTGACGGTGTTGAGCTTGTCGCCCTCCGGGTAATATTTATCCATGAAGGCGAAATAGGCCTTTATGCCAGGATCATCCTTCCACTGCGGATCGCCGGGGTCCTTGCCGTAGTTGGTCGAGATGATGTCCTTGGAGATGTCGAGACCGGCAGGCTTGAGCGTCGCCGAGACCGGGCTCGCATTGATGTCGAGGATATGGACCGGCTTCCAGCCGAGGTCGGCGACTTTCTTGATCGCCTGTGCCGCGAATTTCGGTGTCGAGGCGTCGTAGAGCAGGTCGGCACCTGCAGCCTTCAGCTTGACGATCTGCGAGTCGATGGTCGGGTCGGTCAGTTCATAGGAGGTTTCGGCGACGATCATGGACGCCGCTTTGGCGCCAAGCGCTTCCTTCAGGCCGGTGAGGTAGTCACGGCCGAGATCGTCATTCTGATAGAGGATGCCGATCTTGGCGTTGGGATGGTTCTTCAGAATGTACTGGCCGTAGATGCGCCCCTCGGACTGGTAGTTGGGATTGAAGCCCATCGTCCACGGAAAATTCTTCGGGTCGGTAAACTTCGACGCGCCGGTCGCGGCCAGGAGCTGCGGCACCTTCTTGCCGTTGAGATATTTCTGCACGGCGGCGTTCGAGGGCGTGCCGATGATCTGGAAGGTCAGCAGCACCTCGTCGCTTTCGACCAGCTTGCGCACCTGCTCGACCGCCTTGGGCGGTGAATAGGCGTCGTCATACTGGATCAGGTTGACCTTGCGGCCGTTGATGCCGCCCTGCTCGTTGATCATCCGCATATAGGCCGCCTGCGTTTTGCCGATGCCGGCATAGGCAGACGCAGGGCCCGAGAACGGAACGGTCTGGCCGATCTTGATTTCGGTGTCGGTCGCGCCAGTATCGTATTTCTTCTGCGCGCTTGCAGATGTCGCCGATAGCGCGATCGCAACCGCCGCCCCTGCAAGCAGGTGAAGAATGCCACTTCTCATATCGCTGCCTCCGTTGTGTTGACCGATGATCGTGTCCGGTCATCGGTTCGGATGGCCAGCCGTCATCGTTACCGGGGAGTGTGGCGGAACGGATTTGGCAACGCAAGGCAGTGACGAAAAGGTGAGCTTCTCACGCCAGCCAGAGCAGGACCAGGGCAAGCGCCGCGGGGGCCGCCTGTACATAGAGGATCCGGCGGCTGACGGTCGCCGCCCCATAGGCGCCGGCCACGATCACGCACAGCAGGAAGAACATCTTGATCTGGAACGCGAAGGCCGGATTGGGATGAAACAGGCCCCAGACGAGGCCGGCTGCGAGGAAGCCGTTATACAGGCCCTGATTGGCGGCCAGCACCTTGGAGTCCCCAGCCTTCTCGATTGTGTTGCGGAAGACCTTCAGGCCCAGCGGTTTGTCCCAGAGAAACATCTCCAGCACGAGAAAGAACACATGCAGCGCGGCCACCACCGCGACCAGAGCGTTGGCGATGAAGATCATGTTGCGGTCCCCCAACCGGCAGCGGAATTCGGGTGGACGCTAGCACGCCACGGGTGAAAAATGCGCCATGCCCCGCGGATATTTTTAGGGAATGATGATGCCCGAGCACTTCAGCCTCGACCACCTGCCGACGCCGATCGGGACCGCGCTGTTGGTCACCGACGCGGATGGCCTGCTCCGCGCGCTCGATTGGGAAGACTATGAGCCGCGCATGATGCAATTGCTGCGGCTGCATTATGGTGCGGTGAATTTGAACGATGCGCGGGCGCCACGCGATCTACGTGCTGCCTTGACCGGCTATTTCAACGGCGACCTTGATCGCCTCGCTGCGATCGAATGGCGCGTTGCCGGCACGCCGTTCCAGCAGAAGATCTGGCACGCACTGCCGAAGATCGCGGCGGGGACGACGATGAGCTACGGCGCGCTCGCTGCAAAGCTCCGGATGCCGCGCGCCGTCCGCGCCGTCGGCCACGCCAACGGTTCGAATCCGATCAGCGTGGTGCTGCCCTGCCACCGCCTGATCGGCGCCAACGGCTCGCTGGTGAAGTACGGCGGCGGGCTCGAGCGCAAGCGCTGGCTGCTCAAGCATGAGGGCGTGGAGATCTAATGCTCCGGAACAAGAAGGGCGGATCGGCCGGACGCATTGAACTTGCGCTCGGGGGCGTCCGCCGTTCAGGTCAATCGCGCTCACGGGGAGCGTTTCGCATGTCCCGCAAGATATAAATGAACACAATCAGCAGGGGTCCCCAAGCCAGCAGCGCGCCGATCAGCATTGCATTCACCGTCGCCAACATAGTTCCTCCGCGCTTATCGGCTGGAGCAGTAGTCGCTGCGGCCCGCAGGTGCCGGCACCTGGTACAGCCATTTCCAATAGGTCCGGTTGCGCTCCAGTTGACGCCTGTAGATGTCGCGGCACTTCGCCGAGCAAAACTGCTGGAAGTACCAGCTACGCCGGACCAGCCCGAAGGGGCGCTTGCATTCCGGATTTCCGCAACAATTACTCATGACGCGACCTCCGCATTCGCACGCCGTATCCAGCGGATGAAATTCTCGTGACCTTTGTCGAGACAGAAGCGTCCGCAATAGCGTTCGCGTCCTGGATTTCGCAAAGCAATGATCTTGGGTTCTTCGCAGTCACATTCGGAGCAACGTGGTTCCATACGCATGGCGACCTCCTTCTGAGGAATTGCCACTTGCCGAACTAAAATGTGTGATGCTTTGTGTCCTCCGTTCCTCGAAGGACATGCGAAGTCTTGCGCCGTCACTGGATTATCTTCAATTCGTCTAGATGTTTGGCGCGGTCATCCTTACGTATGAATGGCTCGCGCGCGCAGGGTCCGTTCATCTGGTTGCGGACTGGCGGTTTGACGCCAGCGCGGCTTCGAGGCACTGGATCAGCGTTTCCCCATCGAACGGTTTGCTCAGGAAACAGGTCGCTCCCGCCTTCATGGCGCGGTCGCGGTCGCTTTCGACCGAAAAGGCCGTGACGAAGATGAACGGAAATTTGCGTCCGGTGGCGAGTAAATGAGCCTGCAGGTCGAGCCCGCTCATGGCGGGCATTCTGATATCCGTTATCACGCATGACGTATCATTCAGACGCGGCGATCGCAGGAATTCCTCGGCCGACGCAAATGTATTCACGACGTAGCCGAGCGACCGCACGAGATTGTGGGTCGCGGCGCGAACCGATCCGTCATCGTCGATGATTGATATGATCGGGTTGGACAAGGCAATCCTTTGCCGAGACGACCAGAGGATGTGTTTTGCTGTGCCGCCGCGTTGGGGAAGAGTGCGCTGCAAATCAGGGCGGGAAAATCATACTTAGGTTTGCGGCTGGCCGGATGCGGGCCCGATCCCGAGCAGCTCGGCCATCCTCACCAGGTCAGGCAGCGATTTCGCCCCCATTTTCCGCATGATGTGCCCGCGATGTATCTTCACGGTGATCTCGGCCAGGCCAATTTCGGCTGCAATTTGCTTGTTCATGAGCCCCGTCGTAACGAGCGCCATCACCTGCCGCTCCCGGGGAGTGAGGGTCGCGAAGAGCTCCTGCAGGTTTGAGAGAACCTTCGCCTCATCGCGGCTGTTGCGGTCGCGTTCGATTGCCGCGGTTACGGCATCCAGCATGTCCTGATCGCGGAACGGCTTGGTCAGAAAATCGACGGCCCCGGCCTTCATGGCGCGGACCGTCATCGGAATATCGCCATGACCCGTCATGAAGATGATCGGGATCTGAATGTCGGCCTTGGCGAGTTCGGCCTGGAAGTCGAGACCGCTCAGGCGGGGCAGCCTGATATCGAGGATCAGGCAACTGGGGACGTTCGGAAGCTTGCATTGCAGAAACTCGTGAGCCGAGCCGAACGCCTCGACGCGCAATCCCACTGACCGGAAGAGGCTGCTCAGTGCCTCACGTACCGACGCATCGTCGTCGATGACGAAGACGATCGGCTCCTCGGCGCTTGCGAGGGAAGGCGATGGCCGGCGTCCGGTCATGGCGTACCCTCCTGATCCAGTGGCAGGGTGAAGTGGAATGTCGCGCCAGGGCCGGCATTTCCAGACGCGGACAGCCGTCCGCCGTGAGCGTCGACGATAGAGCGGCAGATCGACAGGCCCATTCCCATGCCGCCGGATTTGGTGGTGAAGAAGGCGTCGAACAGCCGGTCAGCATTCTCGGTGGCGAGCCCGACGCCGCAATCCTTCACCGTCACCATGATTTGCCGGCCCTCGCCATGGCATGTCCGGATCACCAGTTCCCGCGGCCGGTCCATTACCGGCTGCATTGCCTCGATGCCGTTGATGACCAGGTTCAGGATAACTTGTTGCAACTGGACCCGATCGGCGACGACCAGGGGGAGAGCGGAGGAGAGTTCCAGCCGCAACCATATCCGGTGGTTGAGCAGCTCATGCTGCACCAGGCTGATGACCTCGTTGATGACATCGTTGACGTTGAGGGGCGCTTTCTGATCGGGAGCGTTGTTCACCAGCGCGCGGACGCGCTGGATCACTTCGCCGGCCCGATTGCCGTCCTTGATGATCGACTCCAGGGTCCCGCGCGCTTCCTTCAGGTCGGGAGGATCGCGGTCGAGCCAGCGCCGGCATGCCGCAGCATTGGTGACGACGGCGGCGAGCGGCTGGTTCACCTCATGCGCAATCGAGGCGGCAAGTTCGCCGAGAGCCGTTACGCGCGTGACATGTGCGAGGGTCGCCTGCGCTTCCTGCAATTCCATCTCGGCTCGCTTGCGGGCCGTGACATCGGTCACCGCTCCAACAAATTCCATTTCGCCCGACGCATCTGTTACGGCATGCGCGGTGGCATGGACATGTTTGACCGAGCCGTCGGGCATCAGCAATCGATATCCGTGCGCAAAGTCCTTTCCGTCGCGGGACGCGCGGTCGATGGTCTGTTCCACGCGCGCGCGATCGTCTGGATGAACGCGCTGGAAGACGGTGGCGTGCTTGATGGAGGGGGCCTTGTCGTAGCCGAACATTCGGAATGTTTCTTCCGACCAGATGATTTCGCCGCTGGCGACACGCCAGCCGAAGCTGCCTGTGCGGCTCAATCGCTGGGCTTCGGCCAGATACATTTCACTCTGCCGCAAGGCATTTTCAGCCTCCTTGCGTTCGGTGATGTCCTCGCACGCGATCAGCACGATCAGTTGATTGTCGAGCCGCACGGCCTTGGCGTTTTCACGAACCCAGAGCGACGAGCCGTCCTTGCGAACCTTGCAGATTTCCCAACTGTGGGTCTGGCCGATATTTTCCAGGCATACGGCAACATTGCTCTGGGCGGCGCGTTGCTCTTCGGCAGGAAAGACCCTCAGTACGGATTTTCCAAGCAATTCGCTGACGGAGTAGCCAAGCTGTGCGGCGCCGAACGTGTTGACGGACAGCACGGTCCCCGTCGCATCGACCATGAAGTACATCACCGGGTTATGCTCGAAGACCTCCTTCCATTGCGCCTCGCTGTGGCGCAGCGTCTCGATCGCGTGCGCTTCGGCACTCATTCGGCCCTGAAGCATGGCTTCCATCTTCCGGCGGGTGCGGCCTACCAGGCCCATCATGATCAACGAGGCGGCAAGCGAAGCGATCAGCAGCACGAGGGCAGCAAAATAAGGGACGGACATCGGGACCGGACCGAGTAGCAGCCAGATACCGGCTACCGTGCCCAACGCCAGCGCCATGCTGCCGAGCAGCCATTGCTCGGCCGAGCGCCAGGACTTTATCGTCGGCTTCCGGATCATCAGCACTGACGCTCGGCCTTCCCGAGCGGCGCTGCGTCGCTAGGTGTTCGCAATCATCAGCGGCGACAACGTCGCCCTCCTAACAGGCCGGATGTTACCAGCTTTTCGGACGTCCGAACGGTAAAATCGGCTGCTCCTCCGTGCCTTCTCGCCTCCCGACGCGCGATCTTCCGTCGCATGAGGGCCAGGCTGCCTAAACCTCCGTATGATTCGCTCAACCGAAGGGAAAGTTTGGAATCAACCTCCGTTCAATGGCCCATTCCTTTTCGATGATTACGCTGACTGGCGAACCGGATGGCGGCGGAGCGCCGGTATTGCCATGCGGGAAAGTGTTACGGAAACCCATCGATCTGACGTCTTGGCGGTCGCAACCGTCGCTGTTGTCAACCCGCTCGTTCAGGGGATTGCCGACTGAACTCTGGGGACTGATATGCCGAAAGCGCGCCTGCATCTGATCCGTTGTTCGGGCGACATCGTACCCGAAGCAAAGCAGCGGAGATCCGACCGCAGCTTCCGACCTTCCGTGATTGATGGTGGCAAGCGGGCAATCGCCGCGCCGGCAGGGAACCCGTGGCAAGGTTTGATCGAACTGTTCGATCTGGGTGTTCTGGTTTCCCAGACAAATTATCTCGCCTTCGTGGCGGCGAGCCTGGCGGCACTCGAGGCAGCCACACCGCGCCTTCAGTAGCGTGCGCGCCGCGCCGGTCGGCAAGGCGCTGCTGAGGCGGCTGTTCACGCCGTGGCTTCGCGACGTTGTCCTCGCGCGACGGCAAGATAACCCGAGGGCAGATCAATTCGGATATTCCGAAATCGTGTCAAGACCGGAATCAAAAAATATTCCGCTTAACAGGTCGGGCAAATCAGTCGCATAACTCCGCCCGTCTTCCGCAGATGAGGGGCGCTCGCGATCGTCACGAACGTGCGGTGAGACGCGATGGACGCTGATGGCGCGCTCGACGTACGCGCCGGAGGCGTACGGCGAAGTCGTGTGGTTCGGACGCCGCGGTGCTGGCGTTAAGTTGGCGGTTGCGCATCGATCCTATCGGATCGAGCGCGGTATCCCGCCGATGACGGAGGCAAAAGAGCCGTTCTCCGGGAAGAGCACGAAGTAAGCCGTAAAGCCATTGCGCAGGGAAGGCCGGAGTGTTTCCGCTGTACCTGTATGCTCGTGTGCGTTTTCCTTTATGCGCAACGGCACACGAGACCTCGGGTGCAGCCAGCACCCGGTCTTCCCTGCGCCCTCCGATTGGAGAGGGCGGGATGTTTACAGCAAACCTCGGACAGCTCATGTCGCGAGAACGTTACCTCACATTCAGTTGTCGTTCCCGCCTTGTGCGCAATTGCGCACTGGGGCGGGTGACCCGTATTCCAGAGACGTCAGTGATTGAACCGATAGGTCGCGGCGTGCTGGATCGCCGCCTTCGCGAGGATGACGGCGGAGTATTGCGTCGCTATCTCGCCGTCATCGCGACCCGTTGGTTCGCAATGACGGGGGAGGGAGTGCGCGCATGCCGCGCATCTCGCACCCGCGTGCCACAGACTCACGCCGCCGGCTTGGCGACGTTGTCCTCGCTGGCGAGCAGATGAATCAGTGCGCTCTTGATTGCGGCCTGGCGGGTTGGCGCGGTGATCTGGGCGCCGAGCAGATCGGTGACGTAGAACACGTCGCGGGCGCGTTCGCCGAAGGTCGCGACATGGGCGGAAGCGATGTTGAGGTTGAGCTTCGAGATCGCCGTGGTGAGCTGGTACAAGAGGCCGGGGCGGTCGAGGCCGGAGACCTCGATCACGGTGTAGCGGTCCGACCACTGGTTGTTGATGGTGACCTCGGGCTCGACCACGAAGGCGCGCACCTTGCCGCGATTGGCGGCCTTGCGCGCCACCACCTCGGGCAGCCGCAATTTGCCTTCGAGCACGTGCTCGATCATCTCGCCGATGCGGGTGGCGCGCCGTCCCTCGTCCTCGTCGCGATCGTATTCCCTCGATATCGCGATGGTGTCGAGCGCGCGGCCGTCGGTCGTGGTGTAGATCTGGGCGTCGACGATGTTGGCGCCGGCGGAGGCGCAGGCGCCGGCGATGATCGACAGCAGCCACGGATGGTCGGTCGCCAGTATCGTCAGCTCGGTGACGCCGCGCGCCTCGTCGAAACCGACATTGATCGCGAGCTGATGTCCGGCCTGTTCGCTGGCGCGGATGAAGCGCGCCTGGCGGATTTTTCGCTGCAGGTCGACCTTGAGCCAGTAGGCCGGATAATGCCGGGCGATATAGGCGTTGAGTTCCGCGTCCGGCCATTCGGTGAAGGCAGCGCGGAATTCGGACTGCGCCACCGCGATGCGCTGCGCACGGTTCACTTCCGAGAAGCCGCCGGTTAACACCGGCTCGGTTTCGTAATACAGCGTGCGCAAGAGCTGCGCCTTCCAGCCGTTCCACACGCCGGGGCCGACGCCCCTGATGTCGGCGGTGGTCAGGATGGTCAGGAGCTTCATCTGTTCGACGGATTGCACGACGGCGGCAAAATTCTCGATCGTCTTGCGGTCGGAGAGATCGCGCGACTGCGCCACCGTCGACATCGTCAGATGCTCTTCGATCAGCCAGGCCACGAGCTCGGTGTCGGCGGCGGAAAAGCCGAGCCGCGGGCACAATCGCCGCGCCACCCTGGCGCCCGCGATCGAGTGATCCTCCGGGCGTCCCTTGGCGACGTCGTGCAGCAGCGTCGCGATATAGATCACCGCGCGATGCTCGGGCTGGATCTTGCGGAACAGGTCGCTCGCGACCGTGAATTCGTCGTTGCCGCCGCGCTCGATCTCCTGCAGGAAGCCGATGCAGCGGATCAGATGCTCGTCCACCGTATAATGGTGGTACATGTTGAACTGCATCATCGACACGATCTTGCCGAAGGCGCGGATGAAGTGGCCGAGCACGCCGGTCTCGTTCATCCGCCGCAGCACGGTCTCGGCGTCGTTCGAGGTCAGGATCTCCATGAACAGCCGGTTGGCTTCCGGGCTCTCCCGAAGCTGGGTGTTCACCAGTTTCAGCGAGCGCGTCACCGTCCGCATCGCGTCGGGGTGGAAGGCGAGATTGTTCTTCTGCGCCAGATGGAAGATGCGGATCAGGTTGACTGGATCATGCTTGAAGACGTCGGGCGCGGCGAGGTTGATACGGTTGTTGTCGATGATGAAGTCGTCGCTGTCGGGCACCCGCCGCCGCTTTGCGCCCGGCCGCAGCCGCGCCACCATGCGGCTCAGCACCGGCGCGGGCTTGGCCTGCTCGTCCTCCAGCTTGGCGCAGAGGATCGCAGTGAGGTCGCCGACGTCTTTAGCCACCAGGAAGTAGTGCTTCATGAAGCGTTCGACATCCTGCATGCCGGGATGCGAGGTATAGCCGAGGCGGACCGCGATCTCGCGCTGCATGTCGAACGACAGCCGCTCCTCGGCGCGCCCCGAGACGAAATGCAGGTTGCAGCGGACCGACCACAGGAAGTCGGCGCAGCGGCGGAAGGTGCGGTATTCCTGCGCGTCGAATACGCCGCGCTCGACCAGCTCACCGGTCTCGCGCACGCGGTAGACGTATTTGGCGATCCAGAACAACGTGTGCAGGTCGCGCAAGCCGCCCTTGCCGTCCTTGACGTTGGGCTCGACCAGATAGCGCGACTGTCCGGCGCGGCGATGCCGCTCCTCGCGCTCGGCGAGCTTGGCGGTGACGAATTCCGAAGCGGTGCCTTGCACGACGTCCTTGTCGAACCGCGCCACCAGCTCGTCATACAGCGGCTGGTCTCCGGTCAGAAAGCGCGTCTCCAGGATCGCGGTGCGGATCGTCATGTCGCCGCGTGCCTGGCGGATACATTCGTCGACCGAGCGCGTGGCGTGGCCGACCTTCAGCCCCATGTCCCACAGGCAATAGAGAATGGCTTCGGCTACCTGCTCGCCCCAGGCGGTCTGCTTGTAGGGCAGGATGAACAACAGATCGATGTCGGATTCCGGCGCCATCAGGCCGCGGCCGTAGCCGCCGGTGGCGACGACAGCCATGCGCTCGGCGCCGGAGGGCACGTGCGAGCGATAGAGATGCCGCGTGGCGGCGGAATAGAGGATGCGGATGATTTCGTCCTGCATGAAGCACAGCCGCTCGGCGCAGCGGCGGCCGTGGCGGTCCTTCAGCAGTATGGCCTGCGCGGTGGCGCGCGCCGCGATCATCTCGGCTTTCAGGAGTTGCGCCAGCGCCGAGCGAAACACGTCCTCGCGGCCGGCATGCTTTTCGGCGAGGGCATCGACCGCCGCGGTGATCCGCGCGGTATCGAAACGATCATCCTCCCCCGAGGGGGTCTCAATCACGATGCTATCCATGGCTACCCGATAACGGACGGCACAAAGGCTGTCACGGAGGATTGTAAGGCAACAGCAGATCTATGCTCGATTCTGATGCGTTGGGGCAAAGCCGTGCTCGCACAGGCGCATTGGCGGCATGTATTTTCCCGTTGCGTAGCGGCATAACATATTGAGAATAATGGTGTTTTCTACAGCATCAGAGGGGCGACAATGTCCAGGATTTCACGGCGCGCACTGGCGGCAATCATCGCGGTATCGACCTTGCTGCCCGGGGCGGCGTTTGCTGCCGACGCGCTCAAGGAGATACGCATCGACTGGGCGACCTACAATCCGGTGTCGATGGTCCTCAAGCAAAAGGGATTGCTGGAAAAGGAATTCGCCAAGGACGGCATCACCATCGTCTGGGTGCAGTCGGCCGGTTCCAACAAGGCGCTCGAATTCCTCAACGCCGGCTCGATCGACTTCGGTTCGACCGCGGGCTCGGCGGCGCTGGTCGCCAAGATCAACGGCAACCCGATCAAGTCGATCTATGTCTATTCGCGTCCCGAATGGACCGCGCTGGTGACAGGCAAGGATTCCAAGATCGCCTCCGTCGCGGACCTCAAGGGCAAGCGCGTCGCGGTGACGCGCGGCACCGATCCGCACATCTTCCTGGTGCGCGCGCTGCTCGGTGCTGGCCTGACCGACAAGGACATCACCCCGGTGCTGCTACAGCACGCCGACGGCAAGAGCGCGCTGATCCGCGGTGACGTCGATGCCTGGGCCGGCCTCGACCCGATGATGGCGCAGGCCGAAGTCGAGGAGGGCGCAAAGCTGTTCTTCCGCAAGGCGGACGCCAACACCTGGGGCATCCTCAATGTGCGCGAGCAGTTCTTGAAGGATCATCCCGACGCCGTCCGCCGCGTGCTCGCGGTGTACGAGGAAGCGCGCAAATATTCGCTGGCCAATTACGACGACCTGAAGAAGACCTTCATCGGCGTGACCAAGCTGCCGGAAGCGGTTGTCGACAAGCAGCTCAAGGAGCGTACCGAGCTGACCCACAGCCGCATCAGCGTTGCCCAGCGCGAATCCATCCTCGCCGCAGGTCTCGCTTTGCAGCAGGCCGGCGTCGTCGACGCCAAGGTCGACGTCAAGGCGACGCTGGATGCACTGATCGACGACCAGGTCCCGCTCCCGACGAATTGAGTCTTTCCCCTCTCCCCTTGTGGGAGAGGGGGGCGCCTCACGTAGTGAGGCGACGGGTGAGGGGTTCGCTCCGCGGAGACAGACCCCTCATCCGGCACGGACTTCGTCCGCGCCACCTTCTCCCACAAGGGGAGAAGGAAGAATTGTGCCCACCTTGCAATCCCGCGCGAGAAGCGTCTTGCTATGACCATGATCGTCGAAATCCCAGCGCTGGAACGCCGCGACATCGTGACGGCGCAGTCGCCTTCACGTCTGCGCCGTTATGCGCGGCCGGCGCTTGGGCTGCTACTGCCGGTCGGACTCGCGGTCATCTGGGAAATCTGGGTCTGGCTCGGCTATTCCAACGGCCGGCTGGTGCCGCCGCCGACCAAGATTTTCGCCACGGTGGTGGAACTGGCGAAGAGCGGCGAGCTGACGCGCCATATCACGGCCACCGTGACACGCGTGGCGGCCGGCTTCGGCCTCGGCGTCATCGCCGGAACCATCCTCGGCGCGATCTCGGGCTATTGGGGCCTGGCGCGGCAATTGCTCGATCCGACCGTGCAGGCGCTGCGCGCGATTCCCTCGATCGCCTGGGTGCCGCTGTTCATCCTGTGGCTCGGCATTTTCGAAACCTCCAAGATCGCGCTGATCGCGGTCGGCGTGTTTTTCCCGGTCTATCTCGGCGTGATGGGCGCGATCCTCTCCGTCGACCGCAAGATCGTCGAGGTCGGCCGCATCTTCCGCCTGAGCGGCCCGGCGATGATCCGCCGCATCCTGCTGCCCGCGGTGCTGCCGGCCTACGTCGTCGCGCTGCGCGTCGGACTTGGCCTGGGATGGATGTTCGTCGTCGCCGCCGAATTCATGGGCGCCTCCGAAGGGCTCGGCTATCTCCTGATCGACGGCCAGCAGCTCGGCAAGCCGGCGCAGATCGTGGCGGCGATTGTGATCTTTGCGATCCTCGGCAAGACCACCGACTGGCTGATCGAAATCGCCACCGCGCCATTATTGCGCTGGCAGGATGCGTTCGGCCGCCAAAGCGGAGGGGCCTGATGCTCGCGCTCGACCGGGTCGGCAAAACCTATCCTAACGGCGTCTACGCGCTGGAGCGCTTCTCCGCCAGGATCAAGCCCGGCGAGATTGTCGCCATCATCGGCGGCTCCGGTTGCGGAAAATCGACGCTGCTGCGGGCCATCGCCGGCCTCGACCGTGCGACCACGGGCACGGTGACGCTGGATGACGCGGCAATCACGGCGCCGCATGCAAAAATCGGAATCATCTTTCAGGAGCCGCGATTGCTGTCCTGGCTCAGCGTCGCCGACAATATCGGCTTTGGCCTGTCGGAGCTGCCGGCCGATGTCAGGCGCGAGAAGGTGAACCGCGCGCTGGCGCGGGTTGGCCTTGCCGACAAGGCAAAGGCCTGGCCGCGCGAACTCTCCGGCGGGCAGGCGCAGCGGGTGGCGATTGCGCGCGCGCTGGTGCCGCAGCCGGAAGTGCTGCTGCTCGACGAGCCGTTCTCAGCGCTCGACGCCTTCACGCGGCGCGACCTGCAGGACCATCTGCTCGACCTCTGGAAGGACACGCGGCCGACGCTGATCCTGGTGACGCATGACGTTGACGAGGCCGTGGTGCTGGCGGATCGCGTGCTGGTGATGCGGCCGCGGCCGGGGCGGCTGTTCGAGGTGATCAATATCAATTTGGCGCGGCCGCGCGACCGCGCTTCGCCCCTGTTTGAGAACTTCAAGCGCCACGTGCTGACCGCGCTCGATCGCTCGCTCGACCGCAACATACCGGACGCCGATCCAAAATCGATGGCCGGCGAAGCGATGTGGTGGTGACAGTGGTGCGATTTCGCTCTAAATCCGGCGTGCCAAAATAAAATCCGGGAGACGAAGATGGACGCCGCCGAACTCCGCGCGATGCAGGCCCCGATCAAGGAACGCTACAAGTCCGATCCCTCCGCCGCCGTCATCACCCTCAAGGCCAAAGGCTCGATCGACAATGAAGGCATCGCCTGCAAGGTCGAGACCGGCCGCGCGCTGGCGGTCGCCGGGCTCCATCCCGCCACCGGCGGCTCGGGGCTAGAGCTCTGCTCCGGCGACATGCTGCTGGAAGCGCTGGTGGCCTGCGCTGGCGTCACGCTGAAGTCGGTTGCCACCGCCGTCGAAGTGCCGCTGAAGAGCGGCATCGTCATCGCCGAAGGCGACCTCGATTTTCGCGGCACGCTCGGCGTCGACAAGGAGGCCCCGGTCGGGTTCGAAGAGATCCGCCTGCGCTTCGAGGTCGGAACCGACGCGCCGCAGGACAAGCTCGATCTGCTGCTCAAGCTCACCGAGCGCTACTGCGTGGTCTATCAGACCATCAGGAACGGCCCAAAAATCTCGGTGTCGATGAAGCGGGTGTGATCGCTTGCTTTCATCCTCCCCTGAAGGGGGAGGGTCGGCTCGCATGAGCGGAGCGAAATGCGAGACGGGGTGGGGTGATCTCTCCACTCGGGCACTGTTGGAGGTGGAGAGACCGTCACCCCACCCCGCCGCTCCTTCCAGTCGCGTCGACCCTCCCCCTCCAGGGGAGGGTATAAGGCTATCATGTCCCCCGAACTCACCTTCATCCTCACGCTCGGCCTGCGCATGGCGATCACCGCGGCGTTCGTGGTGACGGCTTCCATCGTCACCGAACGCTCGGGCCCGGTGATCGGCGCCCTGATCGCGACGCTGCCGATCTCGGCGGGGCCGTCCTACGTCTTCCTCGCGCTCGATCACGATGCCGCCTTCATCGCCGAAGGTGCGCTGGCGAGCCTGCCGATCAACGCCGCGACGATCTTCCTCGGCCTGACCTACGTCGTGCTGGCGCAGCGTCACGGCGCGCTGCTCAGCTGCCTCGCGGCGGTGGCGGTGTGGCTCGCGCTCGCCACCGTCATCCGCTCGGTGCAATGGTCGCTGGCCGGTGGGCTGATCGCCAATGTCATCGCCTACGCCATCTGCGTCCCGCTGCTCGCCCGCTATCGCCACGCCAAAATGCCGCCGATCAGGCGCCGCTGGTACGACATCCCGCTGCGCGCCTCGCTGGTCGCGACGCTGGTGGCGACGGTGGTCACGACGTCGAGCTGGGTCGGACCCAAAGTCAGCGGCATGATCGCGCTGTTCCCGATCGTGTTCACCTCGATGATGTTGATCCTGCATCCCCGCATCGGCGGCCCGCCGACAGCGGCCGTGCTCGCCAATAGCGCCTGGGGCTTGATCGGGCTTGGTATCGCGATCGCAGTGCTGCACGTCGCGGCGCTGCAGTTCGGTTCGGCGATGGGGCTAAGCCTGGCGCTGGCGACGTGTGTGGGGTGGAATCTCGGCCTATGGTGGCTCGGGCGGAGGAAGGCATTGCGAACTTAATCGTGCTTCGCCTGTGAATTCGATGTCCGCGGATGTCTCAACAGGAAGTCTGCCCTCGATCGCACTAGGGGACTCTGATCCGTTGACAGATGGGCGATTAGCGATCCCTCGTCAGGTATCTCCGACCGCACGGCGATCATCGCGTCTGCGGCGGCCTTCCTCACGAAGGGTGACTTGTCGCGGATGCCTGTTTTGACGAAGTCGGCAGAAAGACGATCTCGCTGAATGGTTCGCGTGTGCAGCACCGGCGTACGTCGTCGCAAGCCGTATACCTTGTCGATCCACATCCATTCGAAGCCGACGGGCCAGGTCGCTTTGCCGGAAATCAGGCATTTATAGGCGGCGGCTCTGACTGATGGTTGCACGGCGGCCTTTGCCAGCCGCGGGAGGTGCTGATCCATGCCGGGAAATCGCAAGGCATGGCGAAGACAGGCTGCGAGAGGACCGGTTGACTGCTCCTGCAGGCGGGTTGCTAGGGCGGCAAGGACGTCATCGCGCGTAAACACTAAGTCGAGGATATTTCCCTCGTCACGCCATCGGCCCCAGACAAAGCGCCGCTCGAGCAGGTATACGGCCGCATCGCCCGCAACGGCTGCTGCGATATCAGGCGCAACATGCTTGACGCATCGCTTCGCGGCCTGGCGAACCGGTTCAGCCCAGTCATTCAGTCGCCACGCCAAAGCCGCAAGGAAGAATGGCGAGGTCGGTGGTGTGGTTATGTGGTAGAGCGCCGCCTCCCTGAGGTAGCCGCTTGGGTGGAACAGGAACAGCCACGCGAGATCCGCATTTGCGGCGAGCAATTCTCGGTCAGATGGAAAGAGGACAGGTTTCGGCCAAAGCCGGTCCTTGATCCGCTGGAAAGAGAGGCTTGCTCGGTGAGTTGGGATGACTTGCCGCGGCCGCCGTTCCGGCTGCCACCAGCCGAGACCTGCGCGGGTCGCGATTTCCCCGCTGGCCCGTACGACTAGATGCGCCGGCAGCGCCGCGAGTTCGGTAAGGATGTCGTCCAATTCGCGCTTGGTCGCCGGTCGGGTGGCAAGAGCGGCAAGCTTGACCGAAAGCGATGGCGAGAGAATGGGCCGGGCAGGTGATGACATACCCCAGCTTGGCAGCATTCTCTGGTTGTTGGAAGCCGCGCTAGCCTACTTCGGCAATTTCGCCTTCAGCGCATACAACGCCTCCAGCGCCTCGCGCGGCGACATCTCGTCGGGATGCAGTGCCTTCACGGCTTCCATCAATAGCTCCGCCTCGCTCGGCGGCGCGGCTTCGGCGGCGGCGCGGGAGGGGACGGCGAACAGCGGCAGATCGTCGGCGAGTGCACGCGCGGTCTGCCCGCGGTCCTGGGCCTCGAGCTTCGCCAGCACCGACTTGGCGCGGGCGATGACGGCAGGCGGAAGGCCAGCGAGTTTCGCGACCTGAATGCCGTAGGAGCGGTCGGCCGAGCCGGGCAGCACTTCATGCAGGAACACGACGTCGCCCTGCCACTCCTTGACGCGCACCGTGGCGTTGAACATCCGCGCCAGCTTGGCGGAGAGCGCGGTCAGCTCGTGATAATGCGTGGCGAACAGCGCGCGGCAGCGGTTGGCTTCATGCAGATGCTCGATGGCTGCCCAGGCGATCGACAGGCCGTCAAAGGTTGCGGTGCCGCGGCCGATTTCGTCGAGAATGACAAGCGAGCGTTCGCTGGCCTGGTTCAGGATGACGGCAGTCTCGACCATCTCGACCATGAAGGTGGAGCGGCCGCGCGCGAGATCATCGGCCGCGCCGACGCGCGAGAACAGGCGATCGACGACGCCGATCCGCGCGCGCGACGCCGGCACGTAGGAGCCGATCTGGGCCATCAGCGCGATCAAGGCGTTCTGGCGCAGGAAGGTCGATTTACCCGCCATATTGGGACCTGTGATCAACCAGATCTGGCCGGATTTTTGCGTGGGCCCAGGCGAGAGGTCGCAGGCATTGGCGATGAACGTCTGGCCATCGCGTTTCAGCGCCTGCTCGACCACCGGATGCCGGCCGCCTTCAACGGCGAAACCCAGTGAGCCATCGACCTCGGGCCGCACGTAATTGTCGTCGACGGCGAGCTTCGCCAGCGCGGTCGCAACGTCGAGCAACGCGAACGCGTGCGCCGCGGCGCGCAAATCGTCGCTGGCGGCGAGCGCCATGGCACAGAGCCGCTCGAATATTTCCAGCTCCAGATTGAGTGCGCGGTCGCCGGCATTGGCGATCTTGGCCTCGATCTCGCCGAGTTCGGACGTGGTGAAGCGAACTTGCCCCGCCAGCGTCTGGCGATGGATGAAGGTTGCGTTGAGCGGCGGCGCCATCAGCTTGTCGCCGTGCTGGGCGGTGACCTCGATGAAATAGCCGAGCACGTTGTTGTGGCGGATCTTGAGCGCCTTGATGCCGGTGTCCTCGGCGTAGCGCGCCTGCATCGCGGCGACGACAAGACGCGAAGCGTCGCGCAGATTGCGGCTCTCGTCGAGCGCGGGCTCATAGTTCTCGCGGATGAAGCCGCCGTCGCGCTTGATCAGCGGCAGTTGTTCGGCGAGTGCGCGCTCGAACTCGCGTGCAAGATCGCGCGAAGGACGGCGCAAGGCTTCCATCACGGTAATGATTTCAGATGGCGGCGCTTCGAGCTGCGCAAGCCGCGCCAGCGCCTGGTCTGCGGCGAGGATGCCGTCGCGCAGGCCTGCAAGGTCGCGCGGGCCGCCGCGCCCAACCGACAGCCGTGCCAGTGCACGCGACATATCTGGGGCGGCGCGCAGCACGGTGCGGATATCATCGCGCGCCGCGCTATCGGCGACGAACGCCGCAATCGCATCCAGCCGCCGCGCGATTCCCGCGCTGTCGGTGAGTGGCGCCGCGAGCCGTTGCGCCAACAGCCGCGAACCGGCGGCCGTAACGGTGCAGTCGATCGCATCGAGCAGCGATCCGCGCCGTTCGCCGGCCAGCGTGCGAGTCAGTTCGAGGTTTGCGCGGGTGGCGGGATCGATCGCCATCGTGGTGCCGGCGGCCTCGCGTGAGGGCGGCGACAGCGGCGGGCGTTTGCCGACCTGGGTGCGGTCGATATAGGTGACGGCGGCGGCCGCCGCGGTCGCTTCGAGCCGTGACATCGCCGAGAGGCCGTCCATCGTCGCGACGGCGAAATAATCGCACAGCCGACGCTCGGCAGTGGCGCCGTCGAAAACGTCGCGGGTCAGCGGCGTCACCGACGGCAGTTCGCGCAGCAGCGGGCCGATGTCGGCATCGCCATAGAGAGCGTCGGTGACGATGGCCTCGTTCGGATTGATCCGCGCCAGCGTCGCCGCCAGTTCCGCGGTTAAGCATTCCGTGACCATGAACTCGGACGTGGAAATATCGATCCAGGCAAGCCCGATGCGGTCGCCGCCGGAGGAAGCGCGCGCACGAGCGATCGCCAGCAGATAATTGTTGGTGCGGGCGTCCAGCAGCGTGTCTTCGGTCAGCGTGCCCGGCGTCACCAGCCGGACCACGCCGCGGGCCACGACACTCTTGTTGCCACGGGCGCGCGCCGCGGCGGGATTCTCGGTCTGCTCGCACACGGCAACGCGATGGCCGGCATTGATCAGTCGATGCAGGTAATCCTCGGAGCGCTCCACCGGCACGCCGCACATCGGGATATCCGTGCCTTGGTGCTTGCCGCGTTTGGTCAGCACGATGCCGAGCGTTTTGGAGGCGATCTCGGCGTCCTCGAAGAACAGCTCGTAGAAATCGCCCATCCGGTAGAACAGCAGGAGCCCGGGGTGGGCAGCCTTGATTTCAAGGTATTGTTCCATCATCGGCGTGACGCGCGAAGATGCGTCAGTCGCCGGCGTGGCCTCGGGAGGAGCGGGGGCGGGGATGGATTGCTGGATCGTCATTGCGGGCGGCAAGCTACAAAATTTCGCCGTCCGGTCCTATTCCCTTACCCCCATTGTCAGAGTTTTCCACGCCCCACGCCGCATAATTGATCACGCCCGCATGCCGGGCATCCCGCCAGAGCACGACAGGAGCAGCATGCCTCAATTGACCTGCCGCGGGCACGCTCCTAAAACTCGCCAACAGTTCCGTAGGGCTCAACGCCTAAAGCACGGCATTCAGGGAGAGATTCTATGCGTGATGTATTCATTTGCGATGCCGTCCGGACCCCGATCGGCCGTTTCGGCGGCTCGCTCGCCAAGGTGCGCGCCGACGATCTGGCCGCGACCCCGATCAAGGCGTTGATGGCGAAGCATCCCAATCTCGACTGGTCGCAGGTCGATGAGGTGTTTTTCGGCTGCGCGAACCAGGCCGGTGAGGACAACCGTAACGTTGCAAGGATGGCGCTGTTGCTCGCGGGCATGCCGGAATCGGTTCCCGGCCAGACCCTCAATCGCCTCTGCGCATCGGGCCTCGACGCGGTCGGCGCCGCGGGCCGGGCGATTCGATCAGGCGAAATCGATTTCGCGATTGCCGGCGGCGTCGAATCCATGACCCGCGCGCCGTTCGTGATGGGCAAGGCGCCGGAAGCGTTCGCGCGCTCGGCCGACATCTATGACACCACCATCGGCTGGCGCTTCATTAACCCCTTGATGAAGGCGCAGTATGGCGTCGATGCGATGCCGGAGACCGGCGAGAACGTTGCCGAGGAATTCCAGGTCTCGCGCGCCGATCAGGACGCGATGGCGATCCGCTCGCAGCAGCGCGCGGGCGCGGCGATCGCGGCGGGCTATTTCGCCGAAGAGATCACGCCGATCCAGGTGCCCGGCGGCAAGGCCGGTCCCATCACCGTCGACAAGGACGAGCACCCGCGCCCTGAGACCACGCTCGAAGGTCTGGCCAAATTGAAGCCGATCGTGCGCAATCCCGGCACCGTGACCGCGGGCAATGCATCCGGCGTCAATGACGGCGCGGCGGCGATGATCCTCGCTTCCGAGGCTGCTGTGAAGAAGCACGGGCTGACGCCGCGGGCGCGCATCCTTGGGTTAGCCTCGGCCGCGGTGCCGCCGCGCATCATGGGCATCGGGCCGGTGCCGGCGACCAAGAAGCTGATGGAGCGGCTCGGCATCAAGATCTCCGACTTCGATTTGATCGAGCTCAATGAAGCCTTCGCCTCGCAGGGCATAGCCTGTCTGCGGCAACTCGGCGTCAAGGACGATGCCGACTTCGTCAATCCGCACGGCGGCGCGATCGCGCTCGGCCACCCGCTTGGCATGAGCGGCGCGCGGCTGGCGCTGACGGCAGTGCACGGCATGGAGAAGCGGGGCGGGAAGCTTGCCTTGGCAACCATGTGCGTCGGCGTCGGTCAGGGCGTTGCGGTCGCGATCGAAAAGATCAATTAAGACAACGATTTGGGAGGGCGAAAAATCGTCCTTTCCCAAATTAGTTATGTCATATAATGATCCTGGCGGCGCGGCTGACCGGCGCAACGCGAGGGAGGAATTCGTCATGACATTGGTCTATCCAGTGCAATCACTCGCAGCGCATCCGCCGCGGCTGTCTCCCGCCTACAAGAGCACGGTCAAGCGATCGCCCTCCAAGCCGTTGATTCCGATGCGGCACACGCTGTCGGAATTGACCGGGCCGGTCTACGGCCACGAGACCGTGCGCGCGAACGATCACGATCTCACCGTTCAGGGCAAGGGTGAGCCGCTCGGCGAGCGCATCATCGTGCACGGCCACGTGCTGGATGAAGACGGCCGCGGCGTGCCGAATACGCTGGTCGAACTCTGGCAGGCCAACGCCTGCGGCCGCTACGTCCACGTCGTCGATCAGCACCCGGCGCCGCTCGATCCGAATTTTACCGGCGCCGGCCGCACGCAGTCCGACGCGGAAGGTTATTACCGCTTCATCACCATCAAGCCCGGTGCCTATCCCTGGGGCAATCACCACAACGCCTGGCGTCCGGCGCACATCCACTTCTCGGTGTTCGGCCACTCCTTCGTCTCGCGGCTGGTGACGCAGATGTATTTCCCCGGCGATCCCCTGTTTCCGTTCGATCCGATCTTCAATTCGGTCACTGACGAAAAGGCGCGCAACCGGATGATCTCCGCGTTCGATCTGGAGAATACCAAGCCGGATTGGGCTCTGTGCTACCGATTCAACATTGTGCTGCGCGGGCGCAACGCCACGCCGATGGAGAACAAGTAAGTGTCCCAGACCAAGCCAGACGGGGTCACCCCGTCGCAGACCGTCGGTCCGTATTTCGCCTACGGCCTGACCTCGAACGGCAAGTACGACTGGAACGACGCCTTCAGCAACAACCTCGTCACGCCGGATACGTCGGGCGAACGCATTCGTGTCGAGGGGATGGTGTTCGACGGCGACGGCGTGCCGATTGTCGATTGCATGCTGGAGATTTGGCAGGCGGACGCGCAAGGGCGCTTGTCCGATCCGCAGGACAAGCGGGCACTGCCGAATTCCACCTTCAAGGGGTTTGGCCGCGTCGGCACCGATGCGAAGGGCGCTTACGCCTTCGACACCATCAAGCCGGGCGTCGTGCCCGATCCCGACGGTAAGCCGCAGGCGCCGCATATCGTGCTCGCAGTGTTTGCGCGCGGCATGCTGCTGCACCTCTACTCCCGGATCTATTTCGACGGTGAGGCCGCCAATGCCGCCGATCCGGTGCTGGCGCTGGTGCCGGCCGGTCGCCGCGCGACGCTGATCGCGACGCGGCAGCCGGGCAACGGCAACGCAGTGTATCGGTTCGACATCCATCTGCAGGGCGACAAAGAGACGGTGTTCTTCGACGTGTAGCCGCAATCGCATCGCGGACGAGGCTGAGCGACAGGCAAGACTTCGCACATGATGACGCTTCGCCAGGTCGAGGTGATTCGCGCCGTGATGGTCACCGGCACGATCGGCGGCGCGGCGCGGCTTCTGAACGTGTCGGCCCCCGGCATCAGCCGGCTGGTGAAATATACCGAGAAATCCCTGGGCGTGCGCTTCTTCCAGCGTCAGAACGGGCGCTACTTCCCGACGCCGGAAGCCCGCAACATTTTCGAGCAGATCAACGGCGTCTACGAGAAGATGGATGATCTCACCGAGATCATCTCCAAGATCGGCCGCGGCGATCTGTCCGAACTGCGCATCGGCTCGGTGCCGAGCATCTCGCAGGTGATGGTGCCGCGCGCGATCGAGCGGGTTCGCCGCCGCTATCCCGAACTGCGGATCGACATCAACATCCTCAAGATCGAGGAGGCCGTCGACTATCTGTTGCTGGGCCGCGGCGATTGCGTCGCCATGAGCTACCGGCTCGAGCATCCCGGCCTCGATTTCCTGCCGCTGGCATCGGGTGAATTGTTCTGCATCGTGCCGGCGGGGCATGAACTGGCCGGTTGCAAGCAGGTCTCGGCCAAGGAGATCATCCGCTATCCGCTGATCGGCATCGACCCCAACGATCCCTATGGGCGGATCATGGCGGAGATCTTCGCGCGCAACAAACTCGACTACGACATCACCATCCGCGCGCGTTTCGGCACCACGGTGTGCGCACTGGTCAAGGCGGGCCTTGGCATTGCCGTGATCGACCAGTTCACCGTCGCCCATGGCGGCTATCCCGGCGTCGAACTGTTGAAGATCGTCGAGCCGACCCGGTTCGACACCTACATCGCGGTGAAACGTGGTGCGCCGCTATCGCTGCACATCGAGCATTTCATCGAGTGCCTGCGCTCGGAAATGCGGGCAGTGGGGCCGGGCAAGGCGACGCCGCGAAAGGCCGATACCAGGCCCCGCAAAAAAATAACATGACGTTATCTATCCGGCATAAATGGGTAATTGTGTTAGGTCGGCAAAGCGCTATCGTTCGGCCGGATCGGGGCGTATCCCGGGTCGCCCGCTGCCGTTAATGCATTACGCCCGATGACGAGATCATGAGCCCTGCCGCCCGCCCCATCGCTCCGGCCGATCGCCGCTTCCTCACCGGCCTGATCGGCGCGCCGATCGCGCATTCGGCGTCGCCGGCAATGCATGAGCGAGCCGCCGAAGCGCTCGGCGCCCATTGCCACTACCAACTGATCGAGGTCGCAGGCGCCAGCCGCGAAGAGTTGAAGCTGCTGCTCGACGGCATGCGGCGGTTGGGTTTTGCGGGCGTCAACGTTACCTTCCCCTACAAGGAAGCGGTGGTTTCCCTGCTCGATGAATTGTCGTCAGGCGCGCGCGCGATCGGCGCGGTCAATACGGTCGTGGTCCAGGACGGCCGGCTGATCGGACACAACACTGACACGACGGGATTTGCCCGGGCGATCACCGAACTCGTCCGCGATCCCGTGCAGAGCCGCGTTGCCGTGATCGGCGCGGGCGGTGTCGGCAAGGCGATCGGCTTCGCGTTGGCGGAGACCGGGGTTAGCGAGATCCGGGTCTTCGATACCGACGCCGCCAAGGCAGCGCAACTTGTCGGCCAGATCGCGAATCGTGGCAGCGTGAGGGTTGCCGGCAGCGTCGAGGAAGCCATGCGCGGCGTCACCGGGGTCGTCAACGGCTCGCCGGTCGGCATGTTGCCGAACCGCGGCACGCCTGTGCCGGATTCACTGCTGCACAAGGACATGTGGGTAGCGGATGCAGTCTACACGCCGCTCTGGACGCCCCTGTTGAATGCCGCCAAGGCGAAGGGCGCCGAGGTCATGACGGGGCGAGAGCTCGCGATCTATCAGGCCGCGGACGCCTTCGAGCTGTTTACGGGGCTGAAGCCATCGGCCGTCGAGATGGGAAATGCATTCGACGCCGTGATGGCCAAACGCTACGCTAAAGTGAACGCAGCTTAACAACGCGGCCGGTCACAAGGTCGCGCATTGGATCAAAGAAGAGGGGATGGAAATGAGATCTGGATTTTTCGCAGGACTCCTGCTTGCGACCGTGTCGGCCGCAGCCGCATTCGCGCAAGGCGCACCGATCAAGCTCGCCAATGTCGCCGAACTGTCCGGCGGCGGCGCCACCGTCGGCAACAACTGGAAAAACGGCATCGACCTCGCGATCGAGGAAATCAATGCCAAGGGCGGCCTGCTCGGCCGCAAGCTCGAAGTCACGCATGCGGATTCGCAGTCGAATCCCGGCGTGGCGCGCGCGCAGGTGCAAAAGGCGCTCGACAATGAGCCCTACGTCCTGCTCGGGCCCGGCTATTCGGGCTCCGTCAAGGTCACCTCGCCGCTCGCTGCTGAAGCCGGTATCGCCCAGATCATGGGCGGCGAAGCTGCCGAACTGACGCAAGGCGGCAACAAGTTCCTGTTCCGCACCTCGTTCGGCCAGCAGTCCTCGATGCCGAAGGTCGCCAAATACATCAACGATGAGCTGAAGGCGAAGTCGGTCGCGGTCGTCTGGGTCAACAACGATTTTGGCAAGGGCGGCCGCGACGTCATCACCAAGGAATTCGCCAAGTACAACATCAAGGTCGCGGCTGACCTGTCCACGGAAGCGGGACAGGCCGACTTCGCCGCCGACGTCAGCAAGATCAAGGCCGCGGCGCCCGATGCCGTCTTCATCTACCTCAACGAGGAAGAAAGCGCGCGGATACTGAAGGAGCTGAAGCGCCAGGCGGTCACCGTGCCGCTGATGGGCGAGACCACGCTGGTCGGCCAGAAGGTTGTCGAACTCGCCGGCGATGCCGCCAACGGCGCGCGCGGCCATGTCGGCCTCACCACCGATGCGCCGGTCGATCTGGTCAAGGCCTTCAGGGAGAAGTTCGTCAAGAAGTACAATTACGTCCCCGATCATAACGGGCTGAAGGGCTATCTCGCGATCTACATGATCAAGGCGACCACCGATAAAATGGGCAAGGTCGATTCCAAGGCGTTCGCCGACACACTTCACGGCCTCACCATCAAGGCTGCGAACGAGCCCGGCATCCTGATGGACGTTACCTTCGACGCGAAGGGCGACATCGACCGCCAGGGATTTTTGGTCGAGATCGTCGAGGGCAAGCAGGTCGTCAAGCAGGTGCTGCCGAAACTTAATTGAACCGCGCGGGCGCGTGCGATTGAGCGCGTGCGCCCCGCTCAGCATAACGAAATCATTGGCGCCGTCCGTGCGTGACGGCTGAGGGGAGAAGCATGTCGAATCTGCTCGATCTTCTCGTGGCAGGTCTTGCGACCGGGGCGATCTATGCGCTTGTCGCGGTCGGGTTCACGCTGCTGTGGCAGACGTCGCAGACCATCAATTTCGCGCAGGGCGAGTTCGTGATGCTGCCGGCGTTCCTGATGCTGGCGGTGATGCATGCGGGCGCGCCGTTCTGGCTCGCCATCATTCTCGGCATCCTGCTGTCGCTGTTGCTGCTCGGGCTCGGTTTCAAGCTGCTGCTGGTCGATCCGATGCTCCGGCACGGCGTGCTGCCGCTTGCGATTGCGACCATGGCGCTGGCGATCGGCATGAAGGAAGCGGTGAAGCAGTTCTTCAGCGCCGAGGCCTCGCCATTCCCCTCCATCGTGCCGGCCGGTGACGTCTCGATCCTCGGCCGCGTGGTGTCGCTGCAGAGCCTCGGCGTGCTCGCGCTCGCGATTGCCGTGGTGATCGGCCTGACCATGCTGCTGAACCGCACGTCGATCGGTCACCAGATGCAGGCGACCGCGCAGAACCCGACGGTTGCCCGCATCATTGGCGTGCCCGTCGAACGCATGATCCTGCTGACGTTCCTGATCAACGCATTTCTGGTGGCGTTGGCCTCGCTTCTGATCACGCCGATTTATCTCGCAAAATTCTCCTCCGGCGAGGTGCTGGGGCAGGCGGCGTTCATCGCGGCGATCGTCGGCGGCTTCAACCAGGTGCGCGGCGCGATTGCCGGCGGGCTGCTGA
Source organism: Bradyrhizobium sp. CCBAU 051011 (assembly GCF_009930815.1). Lineage (NCBI taxonomy): Bacteria > Pseudomonadati > Pseudomonadota > Alphaproteobacteria > Hyphomicrobiales > Nitrobacteraceae > Bradyrhizobium > Bradyrhizobium sp. CCBAU 051011. The sequence continues at coordinate 2,565,187 of NZ_CP022222.1, forward strand.
TTGGCGTGGTCGACAACCTGGCGGCGGCTTATGTGTCGACGCAGTATCGTGCCGCGGTGCCGCTGGTTCTTCTGATCGTCATCATCCTGTTCCGGCCGCAAGGCCTGCTCGGCCGGCCCGAGGAGCGCACGGTATGACCATCAACGGAAAATATCTGCGCATTGCTCTCGGCATCGCCGTTATCGCGGCGCTGATCATCGTGCCGATGAACTTCAACCGTTACGGCCTCTATATCCTGAGTCAGTGGGCGGTGATGACGATCGCCGCGATGGGGCTCAATCTGACACTCGGATATGCCGGCCAGGTCTCGCTGGCGCAGGGCGCGTTCGTCGGCATCGGCGCCTATGCGGCGGCGATCATGACCACACAGGGCATGCCGCTGATTGCGGCGCTCGGCGTCGCGATCGTGCTGTGCTTTGCGATCGGCTGGATCCTCGGCTATCCCGCCCTGCGCGTCCAGCATCACTATCTTGCCTTCGTGACGCTGGCCTTTTCGACGCTCGCGTTCCTGGTGTTCCGCAACGAGGACTGGCTCACCAAGGGCATCTACGGCATATCAAGTATTCCGCGGCCGAACGTCCTGGGATTCGCCACCAACCGGCCGCTGCCGTTCTATTATTTCTGCCTCGGCTCGCTCGGCGTCGTCTCGCTGGCGATGTGGTGGCTGATCCGCTCGCCCTGGGGCCGCGCCTTCGTGGCGCTGCGCGAAAACCCGGTGCGAGCGCTGTCGCTCGGCATCGACACAAGGCGCTATACGCTGATGGCGTTCGCGATCGGCTCAGCGCTTGGCGGTGTCGCGGGCACGCTCTATGCGCCGCTGACGCAATATATCGATCCGGTTCCGTTCAATCTCTCGCTATCGCTTGATCTCTTGATGATGGTGATCGTCGGCGGCTCCGGCTTCTTCTTCGGCCCGTTCCTCGGCGCCATGATCGCCGTGCTGCTGCCCGAATGGCTGCGCTTCACGCAGGGCTATTACCTGATGCTGTACGCGGTCGCCGTCATGCTGCTCCTGATCTATTCGCCGACCGGCATCCTCGGCATCCTCGACCGCTATCTGGCCGAGCGCCGCACCAAGGCGGCATCGGCACTGCGTGCGGTTACCAAATCCAGATTGGAGACGGCGCCATGACCGCGGTCCTTGAAGTCAGCGATATCAAGAAGAGCTTTGGGGGCATCAAGGCCGTCGATGGCGTCAGCTTCGACGTGCAGGAGGGCGAGATCCTCGGGCTGATCGGGCCGAACGGCTGCGGCAAGTCCACGCTGTTCAACTGCATCCTCGGCCAATTGGCGCCGACCGGCGGCGAGGTGAGGGTCGACGGCAAAGTCGTCACCGGGGTGCGGCCATCCGAACTGAATCGTCTCGGCGTCAGCCGCACCTTCCAGCTCCTGCAGGTGTTTCCGAAGCTGTCGGTGCGGGAGAATCTGATCCTCGCCGGGCAGGAGCATCAGGGCAACATGATGTCGCGGCTGTTCGGCCCGTCGGATGCCGGATTATCAGCGGCAGCCGACCAGATGATCGGCTTCTTCAAGCTGGATCATCTCGCGACCGAGGCCGCCGGCGGCCTGTCCTATGGCCAGCAAAAGCTGCTCGATGCCGCCATGGCGTTCATGGGCGGGCCGCGGCTGGTGTTGCTCGACGAACCCGCCGGCGGCGTCAACCTCACCATGCTCGGCGACCTCAAAGAGCGACTGGCGGCGATCAACCGCGAGAAGCGCGCCACCTTCGTCGTCATCGAGCACAACATGGAATTCGTGATGTCGCTGTGCACGCGCGTGATGGTGATGGCGGAAGGCAAGCTCTTGGCGATGGGCACACCCGCCGAAGTCCGCGCCAATCCCGCCGTCATCGAAGCCTATCTCGGCCACTAGAGGGATCGACCAATGAGCGATGCCATCCTCGATGTTCAAGGCCTCGTCGGCGGTTACGGCAAGATGACGATCCTCAACGGCACCAGCTTTTCAGTGCCGGCAGGCTCCATCACCACCGTCATCGGGCCTAACGGCGCGGGAAAATCCACCGTTTTCAAGGCGATCTTCGGCCTGCTCAAGCTGCGCGAAGGCAAGGTCGTCTTCAAAGGGCGCGACGTCACCGGGCTGAGCCAGCGCGAACTGCTCAATGCAGGCATCTGCTACGTGCCGCAGGGGCGCAACATCTTCCCCGAGCTGTCGGTGCGCGACAACATCCAGCTCGGCGCCGTCGTTGCGCGTGACATCACCGATCTGCCGGCCAGAATCGAGGCGGCGCTCGATAAATTTCCGGTGCTGCGCAAGAAGGCGACGCAGCAGGCATCCACGCTGTCGGGCGGCGAGCAGAAGCAGCTCGAAGTCGTCCGCGGCCTCCTGCTCAATCCGCAACTGGTGCTGATCGACGAGCCGTCGATCGGGCTCTCGCCGCTGATGGTGCAGCAGACCTTCAACATTCTGAAGAAATTGCGCGACCGCGGCGTGTCGATCCTGATGATCGAGCAGAACGCCCGCTCGGCGCTGGAGATTTCCGACTACGGCATTGTGCTCGAACTGGGACAGACCCGCCTCGTCGACAAGGCCGACCGCGTGCTGAACGATCCCCGCATCGGGCAATTATTCCTGGGCGGCGCCATGACGGAGACGGCCGCATGAACAAGCGCTCGATCGCAACCGTTTCGCTCAGCGGCGCGCTCGATGAAAAGCTGCGCGCGATCGCCGAAGCCGGGTTCGATGCCGTCGAGATTTTCGAGAACGATCTGCTGTCGTTCAACGGCAGCCCGCGCGACGTCGGCCGGATGTGCCGGGATCTCGGGCTGTCGATCTGCGCCTTCCAGCCGTTCCGCGACTTCGAGGGCATGCCGGAGCCGCAACGCGCCCGCAACTTCGCGCGTGCCGAGCGCAAGTTCGACCTGATGCGAGAATTGCAGACCGATTTGATGCTGATTTGCAGCAACATCTCGCCGGCTTCGCTTGGCGGTATCGATCGCGCCGCCGCCGATTTCCACGAGCTGGGCGAGCGGGCCGCCGCGCGGGGCTTGCGCGTCGGCTATGAGGCGCTCGCCTGGGGGCTTCATGTCAACGACTATCGCGATGCTTGGGAGATCGTGCGGCGCGCCGACCACAAATCGATCGGCGTCATCCTCGACAGCTTTCACGCGCTGGCGCCGTCGTTCCCGACGCTGCCGATCCAGTCGATCCCTGCCGACAAGATCTTTCTGGTGCAACTGGCTGATGCGCCGAAACTCGGCCTCGACGTGCTGTCCTGGAGCCGGCATTTCCGCTGCTTCCCGGGGCAGGGCGATCTGCCGGTCGCGCGTTTCGTGCAAGACGTGCTGGCCACCAGCTATGCGGGCCCGCTATCGCTGGAAATATTCAACGACCAGTTTCGCGCCGGCTCCGCGGTACGCACCGCGACCGATGGACTGCGCTCGCTGATCCTGCTCGAGGATGACGTTCGCGCTGCGGCGTCGAGCGGTCCGGCAGGGCCCTTGCCACCGAAAGCACACAGCCGTGGCGTCGGCTTCATCGAGTTCGCCGTCAGCGACGAAAAAGCCAAAAGCCTCGCCGCGATGTTCGGCCAGCTCGGCTTCCGCAAGACTGGCGCGCATCGCAGCAAGGACGTCGAACGCTGGTCGCAGGGCCATATTGACCTCGTGATCAATTGCGAACCCGACGGCTTTGCGCATTCGCACTTTGTCGCGCACGGCCCCGGCGTCTGCGCCATCGCTGTTGACGTGGATGATGCCGGCAGGACCATGGCACGGGCGGAAGCCTTGCAGGCGCGGACCTTCTATCAGCCGGTCGGGCCGGGTGAGCTGGAGATTCCGGCGATCCGCGGCGTCGGCGGCAGCCTGCTGTATTTCCTCGAAGAAGCCGGCAAGAACTGGGACCTCGATTTCGAATCGCTGCGCAGCGATGCGGCCAGCGACCGGCTCGATGCCGTCGATCATATCTCGCAGTCGATGCCCTATGACGAGATGCTGTCATGGCTGTTGTTCTACACCGGCATTCTCGATCTGGAGCGCCTGCCGCAGATGGAGATCGCGGACCCGGTCGGGCTGGTGCAGAGCCAGGCGCTGATCAATGGCAATCGGGGTCTGCGCATGGTGCTCAACGGCTCGTCAGCCACCCGCACGCTGTCGGCCCGCTTCATCCACGAATTCTTCGGTTCCGGCGTGCAGCATGTCGCGTTCTCCTGCGGCGATATTTTCGCGGCGATCGCCGACATGCGTGCGCGCGGTGCGGATTTCCTCAAGATCCCTGACAATTACTACGACGACATCGAAGCCAAGTACGGCCTCGATGCCGCCACCATGGCCGCGCTGCGCGACAACCAGATTCTCTACGACCGCGAAGGCGACGGCGAATTCTTTCAGGTCTATACCCATGCGTTCGACGAGCGGTTTTTCTTCGAGATCGTCGAGCGCCGCAACTATCACGGCTTCGGCGCCGCCAACGCCGCGATCAGGCTCGCGGCGCAGACCCGCGAATCGCGGCCGCTGACCATGCCCAAGGCGTGACTATCGGAATGGAAAACAAGAACACTGAGGGGAGGCGAGGCGATGTCGATCATGAAGGGGAAGGTCGTTGGCGCAACATTGCTGCTCGCGGCCTGCGGTTATCTCTCGCCAGCATCGGCCGATACGCTTTCCTGCGATGACGGTATCAAGACGGCGTTTCGCCCGGACGCCGACACGAAGGTCGTTGCAGTTCGCCTGGTGAAGAAGGGCGAGGAGCTGAAGGCAGTTGACGCGCCGCAGCCGATTACGGCTGCCGCTGATCTGTGCCTGGTCAAGCTATTGGTCGGCCCCGGCGCCACGGCGGAGAAGGACAGGAACGCGCGCTCCTGGTCCGAAGGTATCGGGATCGAGGTCTGGCTGCCGACGCAGGCCAATTGGAATGAGCGTATCCGCAATTACGGCGGCGGCGGATGGGTCGGCGGCGGTCATCGCTATGCGGACAAGATCGGCAGCAAGGTGCCGGCGATCGTCAATGCCAATATCGGATACGCCTCAGGCACCACGGACGCAGGCCAGCCCTGGTATCAGGATGGCTCGTTCGCATTTCTGTCCGACGGCAAGGTCAACGTGGAAGCGCTGCGCGATTTCTCGGTGCGCGCCATGGTGGAGCAGGCCGTCAAGACCAAGGCGCTGGTCAACCTCTACTACGGCAAGGCGCCGAAATATGCCTACTACGACGGCCATTCGCAGGGTGGCCGGCAAGGCCTGAAACTCGTGCAGGAGTATCCCGAGCTTTACGATGGCTACATGATCGCGCAGCCGGCGCTGAATATCGCGAAATTCGGGACGGCAGGGCTCTATCCGCAGATCGTGATGAAAACCGAACTCGGCTTCACGTCGGCGGACAAACCGAAGGCCACAGCCTTCGCCGCCAAGGTTGCCGCCGCCAACAAGCGCGCGGTGGCCGCCTGCGATAAGGCCGGCCTCGGGTTCCTGCTCGATCCCTTTGCCTGCGATTACAATCCCGCACGCGATGCCGACATGCTGTGCGCAGGCGAGGCCGGCGAGGGCGTCACCGGCAATAATGCCGATGGTGCGGCCTGCATGAGTCTCAAGGAGGCGAACGCGCTGAACCGGATCTGGTACGGCGCCACCAGCGATGGCAGTTTCGATGCCGCGCCGAGCGCCGAGGCGCGGTCCGGCAAATCGCTCGGCAAGAACCAGCTCTGGTGGACGTTCACCAAAAGCACCGGCATCGCTAACCTGATCACCAGCGCCTCCTCCTACGGCGTCGCTCTGGCGCTGCAGGATGTCAGCTACGCTCCTGACGCCAGCACGTCGTCAGGCGAACCCATCACGAACGCCTCGACCAATATGCGCAATAAATGGCTGGAGCTTGATTACGCCGGGCTCGCCGATGCCGTGAACAAGGGCGTCGCGCTGCAGCCGACGTTGTTCAGCGACCTCATCACCGACAAGGCGGACCTCGCGAAACTGCGCGATCTCGGCCGCAAGGTCATCGTCTACACGGGCCTCGTCGACGATGCGATCCCGCCGGCCGGCAACATCAATTATCACGAGCGCGTGGTGGCGGCGATGGGCGGGCATGCCGAGGTGCAGAAGTTCATGCGGATGTATCTCGTGCCGGGATCGGCGCACTCTTCGCAAGGGAGGGCCTATACCGTCGGCGGCAAGAACGACAGCGTGCCGTTGCCGAAGCTGCCGGGCAATGCCAATCAGACACCGACACGCGAGCAGGACCAATTCTTCACGGCTCTGATCGACTGGGTCGAGAAGGGCACCGCGCCCGGCGAAATCCTGCTGACGTCGCGTGACAACAGCCTGAGCTATCCCGTCTGCGTCTATCCGCTGCGGACGAACTGGAACGGCAATGGAGATGCAAAGCAGGCCTCGAGTTATAGCTGCCGGTAGCTGCCCTTGCGCCGCCCACGATTATCCGAGATCTCGCCCGGGTACGACGTCGTCGTGATCGGCGCCGGAGCCGCCGGCATGTCGGCTGCGCTTTTTTCCGCCATTCGCGGCGCGAAAACGCTGCTGGTCGAGAAGACCGGCTTTGTCGGCGGCACCTCCGCATGGTCGGCCGGATCGATCTGGATACCCAATACGCGCCATGCATCGGCCGCCGGCGCGATCGATAGCGTGGCGAACGTCGAAAAATATCTGCAGCAGATCATTGGAAACCATGCCGACGTTGCGCTGCGCGCCGCCTTCCTGAAGGCGGGTCCCACGGCAGTCGAGGTTCTGGAAAATCATTCCGAAGTGAAGTTGCGGGCCTATGCTCGTCATCCCGACTATCGCTCCGAGCTTGAGGGCGCGGCGTTCGCCGGGCGCGCGCTGGAGCCGTTGCCATTCGACGGGCGTTTGCTTGGCGAGGCGTTCCCGCTGGTTCGACCGCCGCTCCCGGAGTTCACGTTGCTTGGCGGAATGATGGTCGACAGGACGGATATCGGTCATCTGTTGTCGTCAACGAGGTCCGTCAAATCGTTGTGGCACTCTACCAAGCTCTTTGCGCGCTACGCACGCGACAAAGCGAGCCATGGCAGGGGCACACGGCTCGTAATGGGGAATGCGCTGGTCGGCCGGCTACTGTATTCATTGATGCGTCAGGGTGTAGATATCCTGACAGGCGCATCGCTTGCGAAGATCATCCGGAAACCTGACGGTGCCGTTACGGCGGCCGGTTTGATCTCGGAGGGAGTATCGCGCGAGATCGTCGTCAACGGCGCGCTGATTCTGGCGGGAGGCGGTTTCAACCGCCATGCCGAGCGACGCCTCGCCGCGCTTGGAACCGAGTCCGGATGGTCGTCCGTCGCGCCGGGCTCGAGCGGCGATGCGCAGGACAAGGCCCTTGAGATCGGTGCGCGCCTCAGCGAGCGCGATGTCAGCCCTGCATTCTGGGCGCCCGCATCGATCCGGCGGCGGCGCGACGGATCACAAGCGGTCTTTCCGCACTTCGTGCTCGACCGTGCCAAACCGGGGACGCTGGTTGTCGACAGCAACGGGCGTCGGTTCGTCAATGAAGCGATCTCCTATCACCAGTTTGCGCTGGAGATGTTGGCAAAGGGAAAGTCGGCCATTCCGGCGTTTCTGATCGCGGATGCGGTTTCAGTCCGAAAATATGGTCTTGGCATGGTGCGTCCTAGTGGCTGGGGCGCCAGAGCTGCTGTCGCCGACGGCTATCTCAGCGTCGCTGACACCATCGAGCAGCTAGCGCTACGACTGCACATCGATCCCGGTCAATTGCGCGCGACGGTCGACAGGATGAATCTGCATGCGCAAACCGGTCTTGATCCCGAATTCGGCAGGGGAAGCACGGTGTATCAGAATCACAACGGTGATGCGTCTGCGGGCGGGGCCAATCCCAACCTTGGCCGCATCGCGTCGGCCCCCTTCTATGCGGTCCGGCTTTATCCTTCCGATATCGGTACCTCCTGCGGACTTGTTACGGACGAGCTTGCCCGCGTTCTAGATGCCGGCAATCGGCCCATTGCTGGCCTCTACGCTTGCGGAAATGACATGCAGTCGATCATGGGTGGAACCTACCCCGGACCGGGGATCACGCTCGGGCCAGCGATCGCGTTTGCCTATATCGCGGCGTCGGACGCCGCTCGGCGCTTGGGCGTCGAATGACGCCGTCGTTTTCGCTTGCCGCGCTTATCGCGCTCGAACTTGCACCATGCGAATTGATCTGCATCTCCGCCGCAGCTATCCCGTCTCGTCTATCCGCTGCGGACGACGTGGAATGGCAACGGAGATGCAAAGCAGGTTTCGAGCTATAGCTGCCGGTAGGCCGGCGGGTTAGGATCGTGTCGTCGGTAGCGGCCTCAGTACCGGATTGAACATGATCGAACCCAAGGAAAGCGCGAGCAAAGCGCGCGAAGTGCTGGGCCTGCTCGGCTTCCTGTGTGTGGCCACAGCCCAGGTCTCGAACATGATCCTGGCGCGCGGCGTTGCCGGCAGCGTACCGCCGTTCTCGATCGCCTTCTTTCGCTGGAGCATCGTCGCGCTCGGCCTGTTGCCGGCCATCGTGATGGCATTGCGGGAAAGGCCCGGCGTGTTGCAGGGGCAGACGCTCGGCATCGCGGCGGCGGGCTTTCTCGGCATGTTCGTGTGCGGCGGCCCGGTTTATCTCGCCGGCGTTACGACCTCGGCGATCAACCTGGCGCTGATCATGGCGCTCGCGCCGCTCGCAGTACTGCTGTTCTCTTTCATGTCCGGCCAGGAACCCATTCATCGAAGCCAGATCATAGGCATGCTGCTCTCGCTGGCCGGCGCGGCCTTGATCATTACCAAAGGGCAGGCAGCCGTCGGCGCTGGCGTGGTAACCGGCGACCTGCTTGCGCTGATGGCGATGCTGGGTTGGGCGGGGTACACCCTGCTGCAGAATCGTGTCGGCAGCGGTGTGAGCTTTCTGGCGCGGATCGGCCTGTTCGCGGCAGCGGGCGCGCTGTTCTCGTTGCCCTTCGCCATCCACGAAATGTGGACCGCGCCGGCCGCCGCGTTCAACGGGCGTGCGGCGCTGGTGTATTTGTTCGCAGGATTGGTCCCCGGGCTTTTTGCCTATTCGGCCTATGCCTATCTCGGCGCGAAATTCGGCGCGGTGTCGACTTCCCTGAGCCTTTATCTCGGACCGATCGTCAGCGCGGTGCTGTCGATCCTGTTTCTCGGGGAGGCGCCTACCATGATCCATCTGATCGGCGGCGCACTGTCGCTCGGCGGCATGTGGTTGAGCCTGCAGGCGAAGCAGAGCGGATCACCATCCTAACGCGACGTCGGCGGCTGCCCGGAAATTTATCAAGGCATCTTCGCGCTCGATGCGCGTCGCCGATTTCACCTGACGAGTCGCTCTCTTTGTCGCGCCGTTCCGCGTGGCCGTCATAACGGCGGCCTTTGGCATCGACTTGACAATAAATGATCGGTTATATAACGTATTTGTTATATAGTAGATTTGAGATGGACGATGTCAAATCTCGATGCCGCCTTTTCCGCCCTGGCTGACCCAACTCGTCGCGCAATCCTGGCGCGTCTCGCGTTGGGCGAGGCCACCGTCATGGAGCTGGCCGAGCCGTTCGAGATGACGCAACCCGCCATCTCCCGACATCTCAAGGTGCTCGAGGGTGCAGGCCTCATCCTCCGCCGGGTCGAAGGCACGAAGCGGCCGTGCCGGCTGGCGCCGACGGCCGTTGCCGAGATCGACCAATGGCTCGGGATGCTGCGCCAGGCCCTGAGCGCGAACTACAACCGGTTGGACGACGTTCTGGCCGCCATGAAAACCGAAGAGTGAAAGGCAGTCCGATGAGCAAGTTGACGCTGAAGACCGAAGGCGACACCCACGTCGTTGTTACCAGGCATTTCGCCGCCACGCCGGAGGCTGTTTATCGCGCGCACACCGAACCCGCGCTGATCCAGAAGTGGCTGCTAGGTCCGGAGGGCTGGACGATGCCGGTCTGCATCAACGAGGCGCGCCCCGGCGGCAAGATCCGGTACGAATGGAGCGACGGCAAGGGCGGCGGCTTCTATCTGACCGGAGAGTTTATCGAGACCGTGCCGTTCACCCGGCTCGTGCACGTCGAACGGATGCATCTGCCCGACCCGACACCGGACAATCATGTCGAAACGAATTTTGCCCCCGATGGCACCGGCACATTGATGACCATGCGAATGACGCTGCCTGATGCTGCGACGCGCGCCGCGATGCTGGCGACCGGCATGGAAGATGGAATGGAAGCGAGCTACGCGCGGCTTGACGCACTATCTATCCCGGCGCGGCAATAACGAAACCGCGCGCGGACGGCTACTCCATCGCCGCGTGATCCGGCGCGACCGACTGTTCGCGTAAGGTGGCCTTGGTCGAGCCGATCATGATGGCGAGCGGGATGGCGCAGGCGGTGAAGATCATCACGAGCTGGTAGTCGTGGGAGAACGCGATGATCTGCGCCTGCACCTTGACCATCATATCAGCCATGGCGCGGCCCTTGTCTGTGGCGAGATCGATCATATCGCGCACGCCCGGCATCTGCAGGGCGTGATTGAACGGATTGATATTCTCCGACAGTACTGCGTAGGTGTAGCGCGTGCCCTGCGTCAGTTGCGCGATCACCAGCGAGATCCCGATCGAACTGGCGACATTGCGCATCAAGGTCAGCATCGAGGTGCCGTCGGTGCGCAGATGATTGGGAAGCGTCAGGAACGCCACCGTGGAAAGCGGCACGAACACCAGGCCGAAGCCAAAACCCTGGACCACGCTGATGATCACGATCTCGGTCGCGCCGGTCTGGTCGGTCCAACCCGTCATGTAGAACAGCGACAGGCAGGTGATGCCGAGGCCGGAGACGATCAGCGTTCGCGCCTCGATATGGTTCATCATGCGGCCGACCAGCATCATCGCCACGAACGTGCCGCAGCCGCGGCTCGCCAGCAGAAGCCCGGCGGTGATGATGGGATAGCCGATCACATTCTGCAGGAACGGCGAGGAAAGGGCCATGGTGGAAAACAGCACCAGCCCCATCACGGCCATGAATACGCAACCGGCGACGAAATTCTTGTCCTTGAACAGCGCGAACTGGATGAACGGATGTTGCGTCGTCAGCGAATGCGCCAGGAAATAATAGAAGCCGATGGCGGCGACGATGAATTCGGCGATGATCTCGTTGGACTCCAGCCAGCCGAGCTGCTCGCCGCGGTCGAGCGCGAGCTGCAGTGCGCCGATGGCGACCGCCAGTGCGGTGAAGCCGAACCAGTCGAACCGCAGCTCGAGGTCCTTCCTGGTCTCGTCCATGAAGATCACAAGGCCGAGCACGGTGATGACGCCGAACGGCAGGTTGACGAAGAACACCCAATGCCAGGAATAGGTCTCGGTCAGCCAGGCGCCGAGCGAGGGACCCATGATCGGCCCCATCATCACGCCCATGCCCCAGATCGCCATTGCTTTGGCGCGTTCGTGCAATGCGTAGGAATCGAGCATCACCGCCTGGGACAGCGGCACCAGCGCTGCGCCGAACACGCCCTGCAGCAGGCGGAATACCACCATCTGGGTGATGTCCTGCGCCAGCCCGCACATCACTGAGGCGACGGTGAAGCCGGCCGAGCAGACGATGAAGATGCGCTTGCGGCCGAAGCGGTTGGCGATCCACCCGACCGGCGCGGTCATGATCGCGGCGGCGACGATGTAGGAGGTCAGGACCCAGTTGATCTGGTCCTGCGAGGCCGACAGCGTGCCCTGCATGTAGGGCAGCGCGACGTTGGCGATGGTCGTGTCCAGCGCCTGCATGATGGTCGCTGTCATAGCGCAGATCGTCACCATGTTCCGGCGCAGGCCGGGAACGGCAGCCGATGGTGCGCCCGTCGTCATGGCGTTATTCGGGGTCCTGGTTCGCCACCGCCGGCGACATGCCGAGCAGGGCGGGCAACGAACGGCGATGGTTGGTGTCGATCGTGGCGTAGACGCTCATGCCGGCCTTCAGCTTGCGGACGAACTTGTCGTTCTTGTCGAAATAGATCCGCACCGGCACGCGCTGCACCACCTTGACGAAGTTGCCTGACGCGTTCTGCGGCGGCAGGATCGCGAATTGCGCCCCGGTGCCGGGCGAGAGCGACCCGACCGTGCCCTTGAACGGGTGATTGGGGAACGCATCGACCTCGAGCTTAACGGACTGGCCGACCGCGACATGGGTGAAATCGGATTCCTTCGGGTTGGCGTCGACCCAGGGGTTCGACGTGTCGATGATGCTGAACACGGGTGTGCCAGCGGTAACGAAGCGGCCGAGCTGAATCTGCTCGACCTGGGTGGCGATACCGGCCATCGGCGCGCGCATCACGGTATGATCGAGATTGCGCTGGGCCTGGTCGAGCGCCGCCTTGGCCTGGGCATAGGGCGGGAATTCGCCGAGCGGCAGGTCTGGATTGCCGAGCAACTGCGCTTTTGCGGTCGCGATCTTCTGCTGCAGCAACTGATATTGCGCGCTCGCGGTAACAAGGGCGGTCGATGCATTGTCGAGGTCGAGCTGCGAGCCGAAATTATTCTTCACCAGCGCCGACTTGCGTTCGACGTCGCGCCGCTTCAGGTCCATGCCCTGCTGCGACAGCTCGCTCATCTGGCCGTAGATCTTGAGGTCGGCGATCAGATTATCGTAGGTGACGTTCGCCTGCGCGAGGTTGGCCTTGGCCTGCGCGACGGCGAGGCGGAACGGGACGGGATCGATCTCGAACAGCACGTCGCCCGGACCAACCTGCTGGCCCTCCTTCACCACGACCTTTTCGATCTTGCCGGAGATGTCGGGCGTGATCAGGACCTTTTGCGCACCGACATAGGCATCGTCGGTGGTCACGTAGCGGCCGCCGTTGAGATAGAACGTCACTCCGGCCACCAGCGCGACCAGCGGCAGCACGACGAGCAGCAGGAAGCGGCGATAGCGACGCAGGCCGGCCAACAGGCGGCGGCGCGGCTCGGCGGCAAGTTTGGTTCGCGGCGATGCCGGACTGTTCTTCAGCTCGGGCGGGAATTTGAGCACGGGATCAGCCATAACGCTGCTCCTTTCGTGGAGATTCGTTCGCAGGATTCTGGATCGCGTTGCGAACGTTCTCCTTGATCAGGTCGAGTTGGTCGAGCAGGCGGTGCGCATCGGCAGGGTTGATGCCATCGAGCGCGGTCGCCGTCAGTTCGGAGCGCAGCCCGGCAAGCTTGCCGAGTAACGGACGCGCGGCCTTGCGCAGATAGAGACGGTTGACGCGGCGGTCGTTCTCGTCACCGCGGCGCTCAATCCAGCCATTGTCGCAGAGCTTGTCGATCAGCCGCGTCAGCGTGATCGGCTGCATCTCCATCTGTTCGGCGAGTTCTGATTGCTTCAGGCCCTCGGTCCGTTCGACCTTGGCCAGAACAGCCCATTGCGCGCGGGTGATGCCGTAGCGCGCCGCCTGCCGGTCAGCATAGGCGCGCATCATCCGCTGCACCTCGCCGAGCGTAAACAGGAAATTCATGTCCACCGAACCGCGCATCGCCCTCAGCCTCCTAAGCTAGCGATATAATAAGCTTGCTTATGAATTCCGCATGCCGAGTTAACAATGGCCTGATCCGCTTCCAGCACATGGCTGGGAACCAGCGGAAGCCGGGCTTTGGGATTGGCCGTCAGAAGTGCTACAAAAGGTTGAGATGAGCCTGACAAAGCCAACGTTTCCCGCGCCCGATCACGATCACGGCCGCTGCACTGCGGAAGCGATCGCCCATGCCGAACAGGTTTGCGCGCGCCGGGCACAGAAATTCACGCCGATCCGGCGCCAGGTGCTGCAGGCGCTATTGTCGAGCCACCGCCCGCTCGGCGCCTATGAGGTGATCGACGAACTCGCCAAATCGATGCCGCGCCCGGCGCCGATCACGGTGTACCGCGCGCTCGATTTTCTGATGGAAAACGGCCTCGTCCACCGCATCGAAAGCCGCAACGCGTTCCTCGCCTGTGCGCATGACCATGACGAGACCTCGATGGTAGCATTCTTGATCTGCGAGCTCTGCGGCTCCGTCGGTGAAATTCCAGCGGCCCCGGTCGCGCAAAGCGTCAACGCGGCGGCGCGCGCCTCGGGTTTCGCGCCAAAGCTCTCCGTCGTCGAGATCGCCGGCACCTGCGCCCATTGCCAGAAATAAAGAACACGGCGCCAAGCCGGTCACGAGGATAAATGTCGTCCAAGCCATTAGAACCTTCCGCCGGGCGTGCGCTCACCCCGGGCGCCATCGCCTTGATGCTGATGCTGTGCCTGAGCTGGGGGTTCAACCAGATCGCGGTGAAGCTTGCGCTGCCCGATGTCCCGCCGATGCTGCAGGCCTTGATACGTTCCGCCGGTGCGCTGCCGGTGATGCTGTTCGCCGGATGGCTGCGTGGCGTGAAATTCTTCGAGCGCGACGGTTCGCTGGGCCCCGGCCTGCTGGCCGGCACGCTGTTCGGAATCGAGTTCGTGCTGATCTTCACCGGGCTGGTGTTTACCTCAGCATCGCGCGCGGCGGTGTTTCTCTACACCGCACCGTTCTTCGTTGCGCTCGGCTCCTACCAGTTTCTCGGCGAGCGTTTGAGCATGCTGCAATGGAGCGGGCTGGGCCTCAGTTTTGCGGGCGTAGCGCTGGCGATCGGCGTGCCGCAGGCCAACGTCGACGCGAAAGTATTGCTGGGCGATTTGCTGGTGGTCGGCGGCGGCGCGCTATGGGGCGCGACCACGCTGATCGCCAAGGGCACTAAGCTTCGGAACGCCGCGCCGGAAAAAGCGCTCGGCTACCAGGTCGCGGTGTCGATCCCGATCCTGGGCGCCGCGTCGCTCCTGTTCGGCGAAAAGATCACCCACATGCCGAGCGCGCTGTCGATCTCGCTGCTGGCCTATCAGGCGATCTGGGTAGTTGGCTGCACCTTCGTGCTGTGGTTTGCGCTGGTGAAGACCTACTCGGCGAGCAAGCTCTCGTCGTTCACCTTCTTTACGCCATTGTTCGGCGTCGTCGCCGCCTATTTCATCCTGCACGATACGCTGACGATTGCGTTCGGCGTCGCGGCGCTGCTGGTCATCGCGGGGCTTTATCTCGTGAACAAGCCGGATCCGAAGGTGGTGCCGGATCCGAACGTGCCGGCGTAGCCGTTGTCGTATCGAACGCCTCTCGGGATTTTCGCTAGACGTTACGGAGAATTGTTTGAGCCCGTTCAAGAGCTGTATTTGCGATCGATTTGTATGGGTCCTTGATTGCCATGTCGGCAATCGCGCCATTGACAAAGTCGGGGTTCAGCTTGTCTAGAGTAAGGAGTGTCCTTGCTACCTTGTCCCGGTAGGAACGCAAACGCTTCAACAATCGCGTCTGTATGCTTCTCCGCCGCCGCCGCGATATCGAAAATATCGCGCGGTCTTATGCTCGCTCCTCGATGGTAGATTTTCTTGGTGATTATTTCTGGGACATTTTCCAGTTCGACGGATTCACCTTCAATTGTGCGTCGGATTGTCGGCGACGACGTCATTGAGGAACCGACGATGAAGTCGATTTGGCCAATGTCTTTGAAAGCCAGTTTCAAGAATCTTGTGCCGTCTCCTTCGTACTCGGTCGGGGCAACCTCGAGTTTGAAGTCGCGTTTTTGGGGATCGAGGAGTGGCAGGAGCTGAGGATCGGGCAGAAAGATATCTATGTCATGACTCTCGCGGTGATCAATTTGCAGCATCATTGCCGTGCCGCCACCGAACGTCCAATGAGTGATGACGGCCTGCTCGGCATTTGCCTGACGGATAACGGCGCAAGCTATCCGGAATAGCTGCGCCCAGTCAGGCGAATGTTTGGGTGCGCTCACGCGGCGAGCGGATAGGACTCGCCAGAATAAATGGCAAAGGCCTTGGCTGCGGTTGCAAGCTGTTGCTCGGTAATATTGTAAGAGCAGGCAAACTCGATTTGCAGCTCTGGACTGACTTCGCCAAAAAACGAAGACATATGCCCGGGTGCTGCTTTAGCGGCTTCAGGATGAAGGAGACAATAGGCAAGCGCCTGCGCGTCCAGCTGTTTGCTGTACGGCGCATTGACAGTAGTTAACACCAGAGCGGCGCTCGTCATCTTTATCACCTAGAGCTATTAGATTGGTCCGGTGGTACCCCTTGTCAACGGAATTAAGGCGCATTCCGTCAACGAACCTTAAACGATTTACCCCGTCTCGATCGGCAAGGATGCATCCTTGGCCCATTCGCCCATCGAGCCGTCGTAGAGGGTGAGGTTTCCGTAGCCGAGCCGGTGCAGCAGGAACAGGTCGACGGTGGCCGAGATGCCGCCGCCGCAATAGGCGACGACACGCTTGTCCTTGGTGATGCCCTGCGCCTTGAACTTGGCTTCGGCTTCCGCGAGCGGCACGAAGGCCTTGGTCTTGGGATCGAGCAGTGTCGCGGCCGAGACGTTGCAACTGCCGGGCACGCGGCCGGGCCGGCCATAGCGGCTGGGCTCCAGTCCCCTGTGAAACTGCGGGCCGAGGGCGTTGACGACGACGGTGTTGCGTTCGGCGGTGGCGGCCAGCGTCTGATGCTTGTCGATGAAAAATCCGTCCTTCGGTTCGGCGACGAACGTCGCCGGTGGATACCCCTTCGCAGGCCCGGTTTCGAGCGGACGTCCCTCGAACTTCCATTTGTCGAGCCCGCCGTCGAGCACAGATACCGTCTCGAAGCCCAGCGACGTGAGCATCCACCAGAACCGCGTCGCCCACATCGGGGTGCCGATGCTGTACAGCACCACCCGGCTGTCATTGGATACGCCATGACGTCCGAACGCGGCCTCGAGCTGCGCCACCTCCGGCATCATGAAGCGAAGCTCGGTAGCGGCATCGGAGAACTCGCCCTGCAGATCGAGAAAGTCCGCGCCCGGAATGTGGCCGGCTTCGAAGCTGTGCCGCCCGGGCACGGTGAGATAGGGCTGGCTGGAGCCTTCGGGTGCGGGTTCTAGGTAGGTGGTGCAGTCGAACAGGCGCAAAATGGGCTGATCCAGGAGATCAGCGAGTTCCGCCGTAGAGATGAGCCCGTTATGCCCCGACATTGATGGCCTCCCGTTATTTTGGGCCAATGCTAAAGCCCGCATCGGGCCATGAAAAGGCGGCCGGGAAGTGCGCTCGCCCTTTCAATTCGGCGATTCCTGTCCAATATAGCGGTTAACGGAAGCCGCGGTATTTTCGCCCGGCTTCCGGCGCCGTTAACGGAATAAGCTGTTGAATATACAATGCAAAATCCGAAGAGTGACGGGGCGCACAGACCTTTCGCCACCCCCTTGGTGATTGTCACCAAAACCTGATATTCGAGGCCCCATGAACAAGCCCGAAATAATCCCGCAAGACGACGTCGCAGGCCCCAGGGCCCGGCACAAAACCACCCAGGTCATGGTCGGCAATGTTGCCGTCGGCGGGGGTGCGCCGATCGTCGTGCAGTCGATGACCAACACCGACACCGCCGATATCGAAGGTACGATTGCGCAGGTAGCGGCGCTGACCCGCGCCGGCTCCGAAATGGTTCGCATCACCGTTGATCGCGAGGAGGCGGCTGCCGCCGTTCCGCATATCCGTGACGGCCTGCGCAAGCGCGGCATCACCACGCCCCTGATCGGCGACTTCCACTATATCGGCCACAAGCTACTCGCCGAATACCCTGATTGCGCCGAGGCGCTCGACAAATACCGCATCAATCCCGGCAATGTCGGCTTCAAGAACAAGCGCGACACGCAGTTCGCCGACATCATCGAGATTGCCAACAAGAACAACAAGCCGGTCCGCATCGGCGCCAATTGGGGCTCGCTCGACCAGGAACTGCTGACCAAGCTGATGGACGAGAATACGGCCTCGCCGAACCCGCGCGATGCGCGCGCTGTGACCCGCGAGGCCATGGTGCAGTCAGCGCTGTTGTCGGCCGCCCGCGCCCAAGAGCTCGGCATGCCCAAGAACCGCATGATCCTGTCGGCGAAAGTTTCCGCCGTGCAGGACCTGATCGCGGTCTATCAGACGCTCGCCTCGCGTTCCGACTACGCCATCCATCTCGGCCTCACTGAAGCCGGCATGGGATCGAAGGGCATCGTCGCCTCGTCGGCTGCGCTCGGCATCCTGCTTCAGGACGGCATCGGCGATACCATCCGTATCTCGCTGACGCCCGAGCCCGGCGGCGATCGTACCCTTGAGGTGCAGGTCGCGCAGGAACTGTTGCAGACCATGGGCTTCCGCACCTTCGTGCCGCTGGTCGCGGCATGCCCGGGCTGCGGCCGCACCACCTCCACCACGTTCCAGGAGCTGGCGCGCTCGATCCAGGATTTCATCCGCGACGAGATGCCGACCTGGAAGACGCAATATCCCGGCGTCGAGCAGCTCAACGTCGCTGTGATGGGCTGCATCGTCAACGGCCCCGGCGAATCCAAGCACGCCAATATCGGCATCTCCCTGCCCGGCACCGGCGAAGCGCCGGCGGCTCCCGTGTTCGTCGACGGCAAGAAGTTCCGCACCCTGCGTGGGCCGACGATTGCCGCCGACTTCAAGGCGCTGGTGATCGATTATATCGATCAGCGTTATGGCAGTGGTGCCAAGGCGCCGGTGACCGCGGCGGAATAACGCCCGCCAAACAGCTGCATTGTAGGGCGGATTAGCGTTAGCGTAATCCGCCTTATTTTTTGCCCGCAGGAGTGGCGGGTTACGCTTCGCGAACCCACCCTACATTGCTACCATGCCTTCCAATCAAGAACGGTTGGGAGAACGCCCATGAGCTCACTGTCCGGCAAGCAAGGACCTCGTTACAGGCACGCCGCCGACGAGAGCGAACCCTACGAAACCATCGCCGTCGAAAAGCTGACACCGATCATCGGCGCGGAAATTTCCGGCGTCGATATCGGCAAGCTCGTCTCGGACGACGCACGCTCCAACCGGACGATGGACGAGATCCATCGCGCGCTCGCCGAAAATCTTGTGATCTTCTTTCGCGACCAGCACATCAGCCCCGACCAACACCTCGCCTTCGGCCGCAAGTTCGGCGAATTGCATGTGCATCCGGCCGCACCCAACGAGGGCGATCCGGCGCTGATGAAGATCTACGCCGACAAGGATTCGCCGCGCGCCAATGGCGAGGGCTGGCACTCGGACGTGTCCTGCGACGTCGAGCCGCCGATGGGATCGATCCTCTACATCAAGCAATGCCCGCCGCATGGCGGCGATACACTGTTCGCCAATATGTACGCGGCTTACGAGGCGCTGTCGGACCGCATGAAGGCCTATCTCGACGGGCTGACCGCGCTTCATGACGGCGAGCAGACCTATCGCGGGCTCTACGCCAATTACGGCGTCGCCGACCGCCCGGAATATCCGCGCGCCGAGCATCCGGTAGTCCGCACGCATCCGGTCACTGGCAAGAAGGCACTTTACGTCAATCGCGGCTTCACCCGACACATCATCGGCATCCCCCGCGACGAAAGCGACGCGATGCTGGCCTATCTCTACCAGCACGCGGAAAACCCGTTATTCCAGTGCCGCTTCCGCTGGACCGAAAACGCCATCGCCTTCTGGGACAACCGCTGCGCCCAGCACCGCGCGATGTGGGATTACTGGCCGCATACGCGATCAGGCACGCGGGTGACGGTGAAGGGAGAAAGGCCGGTCTAATTTCGCAGGGCGGATTAGCGAAGCGTAATCCGCCCTTCTTCGCTTGATCGGTGGGTTACGCCTTCGGCTAACCCACCCTACGATGCGATCATGCCGCATTCGCGTTGACGCATCGCCCGGCCTGCGTCAATCTCGGTCAAAAGCAATAACAATCCGGAGGACGCCGCATGCTCCGCGCAGAAGACAACAAATTCCTCACCGAAAGCGGTGCAGGCACCGGCATGGGCGAATTACTGCGCCGCTTCTGGATTCCGGTGCTGTTGTCGAAAGAACTGCCCGAGCCCGACGGTACGCCCAAGAAGATCGTCGTCATGGGTGAGGAGCTGCTCGCCTTCCGCGACAGTCGCGGCGTGGTCGGCGTCATCGATCAGTATTGCCCGCATCGCGGTGCTAATCTCTGGCTCGGGCGCAACGAGGAATGCGGCATCCGCTGCGTCTATCACGGCTGGAAATTCGATACCGACGGCCGCTGTGTCGACATGCCGACGTCCTATCCCGACCTCAACGCAAAGGATCTGATCCGCATCAAGTCCTATCCGGTGCGCGAATGGGGCGACATGATCTGGGCCTATATGGGACCGGCGGATCAGATGCCGGAATTGCCTGATCTGGAGATGGCGCTGGTGCCGCCCTCGCACCGTTACGTCACCAAGAAATGGCAGGACTGCAACTGGGTGCAGGCGCTGGAAGGCTCGATCGACACCGCGCATTTCACCTTCGCGCATCTCTCCTTCGAAAAGGAAGAAAACGAGATTCTCGACATCAAGAAGCACTTTGTGAATCCGCTTGTACGGGTGGCGACCGACCACATGCGCTGGATCGCTGAAGACCCGCGCCCCGTGATCAAGATCAATCCGCACGAGGCTGGTCTCACGGTCGCGGGCGGGCGGCTGACCGGATCAGACAATATCTACTGGCGTATCGCCCAGTTCCTGATGCCGGTGCATGCCTATGCGCCAAGCTCGATGCCCGGCGAGAACATCTTCGGTCAGAGCTTTGTGCCGGTGACGGATACAAATTGCTGGATCTACACCTATGCATGGAATCCGGATCGTCCGCTGACGCAGGCCGAACGCGACGGTTACGATCGCGGCAACGGCGTGATGGCCGTGGTCGACGAGAATTATGTCCCGCTGCGCAACAAGTCGAACGACTATCTGATCGATCGCAAGCTGCAGAAGACCAGCAGCTACACCGGCATCAAGGGCGTGTCCGAGCAGGACGCCGCCGTGCAGGACAGCCAGGGCCCGATCGCCGACCGTACCCGCGAACATCTCGGCCCGACCGATCTCGGCATCATGCATTTCCGCAAGCTGGTCATGGATGCCGCCCGCGCGCTGCAGAAGGGCGAGGCGCCGCCGCACCTGAAGCATCAGGACCGCTACGCCGTGCGCTCCGGCGCCTGCGTCACCAGCAAGGCCAAGGATCTCACCGCTGTCATGATCGAGCGGTTCGGCGATGCGGCCGGCTATGTCGGCGGTCCCGGCAGGAACGCGGCGGCGGAGTAGGGAGCGCGAAGGCGTGAGCGGATTACTCGCGCAGATCGTAGCGGTAGGATTTCGAGACGATCTTCCAGCCGTCGTGCAGCTTCATTGCCACCAGATAATCGGTGAAGTAGCGCGGCGGCAACTGGCAGCGCACCTTGATGAAGGCGGTCTGGTCATCGGAGCGGTCGATCGTGACGATGAAATCGTCGCGCGGCTTGCCCTCGGCTTTCGCCGAAGGCTGCTTCTTCATCCAGTCCAGCCAAGCAGACAAGGTAAGAACTCGCAGCCTGCCGCTTTCCAACGAGCGTAGGTCGGCGGACGGGTGAAAGACGGCCGCCAACTTCTCGACATCGCCTTCGTACACGCCGTCGAAATAATGTTGGACCACCGCCTCTAAGGTAGAACGATCATGGCTCACGGATTGTGCTCTTTGCGCATGACGAGGCTGGTTGGAAATCGTTACTCGCGCAGATCGTAGCGGTAGGATTTCGAGACGATCTTCCAGCCGTCGCGCAGCTTCATTGCCACCAGATAGTCGGTGAAGTAGCGCGGCGGCAATTGGCAGCGCACCTTGATGAAGGCGGTCTGCTCATCCGAGCGGTCGATGGTAACGATGAAGTCCTCGCGCGGCTTGCCTTCGGCCTTGGCAGAGGGGCGCTTGCGCACGCGATCGAGCCAGTCCGGCACGGTCAAAACCTGCAGCTCGCCTTTCTCCAGCCAGCGCAGATCGGCAGTCGCGTCGAAGATCGCGCCGAGCTTTTCGGCGTCGCCCTCGTACAGGCCATCGAAATAGTTCTGCACTACGGCTTCGACGGTCGATCGGTCATGGCTCATGGGTCGTTCTCCCCGGCAGGATTGGATATGCTCGATTGAATTAAGCCACGAACCGCCAAATTGCGCTATGGCTGACTTTGACATCCGCGTGAGGAGTGATCGGTGGCCGGATCAGAAAATTCGAATGCTCGCATCCTTGTCGGAGAATGCTTCTGCCGCGCCGTGCGCTATGAGGTCGAGGACGCGTTCGCCTATGCATTGAATTGCCATTGCTCGAATTGCCGGCGCACCACCGGCTCGGCGTTCAAGCCATTCGCCGGAATTGCGCGCGAGAAGTTCAGCGTCGTCAGGGGCGGTGACGCCTTGCTGATTTACGGCGACGACAGGACGCATGACGCGCACTGCCGCGGCTGCGGCTCGCTGCTCTATTCGGTGGTGCGCGACGGCGCCTTCGTCCATGTCGCGATGGGAACGCTTGTCGATGCGCCCTCGATCCGGCCGAGCGCGCATATTTTTGTCGGCTCCAAGGCGCCGTGGCATGAGATCAGCGACGATCTGCCGCGATATCGGGAGCATGTTACGCCTGGCGCGGAGTAAATCGGCGCCTGGTCAGTTCGTCGCGTGAGATCGCTCTACTTGCGCCGTGGTTGTGGCAGTTGGTCCCAGCGAGAACGAAAGCACGACATTGTCGGCGCGTTGCTTGAATTCCTTTCCGACCGCGGCTCGCGCAGCCTCGGCGAGTTCGCGCAGCGGTTTGTCCTCAAGGAGTTTTGGGAAGGTGACGGTTACCGTCGTGAGCCGGCCGTTGTTCCAGTTGAAGCCGACCGTCGGACGGACGCCCGTCGTCTGCGCGAGGTCGGTCTCGACTGCCTTGGCGTGTTTGAAGCCGTCCACCAGGGCATCGACCGCGCCGCAGCCGGCAAGGCCTGTGGCAAGCAGGACGATGGCTATCGTTTTTCGTACCCTCGCGCCAGTCGCCCGGGATTGGGTCAATAGAACTAACGAATTGCGCCCTTCCATGGCTGCTCCGCTCTTGTTCATTGTTATGTGATCTTGGGCACGCGATCCCCTCGGCAAAGCGAACCGGCGGCCGATTTGGCCGACTAATGTTCAGGATGGCCCGACCAGGCTCCGGCGATCGTGAGATAACTCACAAAGGACCGCGGTTGCTTCTGGTAGTCAGGCCAGTGTGCTAGATTTGTCCTAGTTCTGGAAGCGTGACCATGAAATCGCTCATGAAATCGAACCGGTTGGTTCTTGCCTTGGCCGCCCTGCTGCTCTTGGTGAGCGGGCCGGCCCTTGCCGAAAAGCGCGTGGCGCTGGTGCTGGGCAACTCCAACTACCAGAATGTCGCACCGCTCGCCAATCCCGTTAACGACAGCAGCAAGATCGCCGCGACGCTGAAAGACGCGGGCTTCGATGTCGTCGATTCCCGGCGCGACCTGGCCGCTGCCGAGACGCGGCGCGCGCTGCGTGATTTCGCCGACCGGGCGCGCGATGCCGATATCGCCGTGGTCTACTATGCCGGCCACGGCATCGAGGTGGACGGCGCGAACTACCTGATTCCCGTCGATGCGCGGCTGGAACGCGACACCGACGTTTACGATGAAGCCTTCTCGCTCGATCGCATCCTGATCGCGATCGAGCCGGCCAAGAAGCTGCGGCTCGTGATTCTCGACGCCTGCCGCGACAATCCGTTCTCCCGGACCATGAAGCGCACTGTCGCGTCGCGCGCAATCGGGCAGGGCTTAGCCAAGGTCGAGCCGACCAGCCCGAATGTCCTGATCGCCTATTCGGCCAAGGCCGGCTCCACCGCGGCTGACGGCGATGGCCAGAACAGCCCGTTCACCGCGGCGCTGTCGCACCATCTGACCAAGCCCGGGCTCGACGTGCGCCGAGCGTTCGGCTTCGTCCGCGACGAGGTGCTCAAGACCACCAACAACCGGCAGGAACCCTTCGTGTATGGTTCGCTCGGCGGTGAAGACGTGCCGCTGGTGCCGGCGCCGCGCCCGGCGCCCGCAGCGGCGGCCCCTGCGCCAGCCCTGAGCGCGCAGGCCGAAGCCCGCCGCGATTACGAACTGGCGCTGCAGATCGGCAACAAGAGCGCGCTCAACGCCTTCCTTGCGCAATATCCCGACGGTTTCTATTCGAGCCTCGCCAAGCTTCAGCTCGACAAGATCGCGGCCGAAGAGACGCGCGTCGCGGCGACCGAAAAGGCCCGGCTCGCTGAACAGGAGCGGGCACGGCTTGCAGCCGAAGGCGCCCAGAAGTCGCAACAGGCCAAGGCCGAGGCGGAAGCCAAGGCCGCCGAGCAGGCGCGCATCGCGGCTGAAAAGGCCAAGCAGGTGGCGCAGGAGCAGGCGGCCGCGGCCGAACAGAAGCGCGTCGCCGCCGAAAGCGCCGCCGCCGACAAGGATAAGCCGGTGAACGTGGCCGCCCTCACGCCGGCCGCGCAACAGCCTGACGTTACCAAGTCGGTGCAGGCCGAACTGCGCCGCGTCGGTTGCCTCTCCGGCAACGCCGATGGCAATTGGAATAACGCCTCGCAGCGGTCGCTGACGCAGTTCAACCGCTACGCCGGAACCAAGCTCGACACCAAGGTCGCCAGCGTCGATACGCTCGATACGATCAAGCTGAAGTCGTCACGGGTTTGCCCGCTGGTCTGTGAGCACGGTTTCAAGGCCGAGGGTGAGCGCTGCATCAAGATCGTCTGTGCCGAGGGCTCGTACCTCAACGACGACAATGAATGCGAGAAGCGCCGCACCAAGCCGGTGGCAAGACGCGACAGGCCCGAACCGAGGCTCGCTCCTGAAGCAAGGCGAGTTCCGGAAGCAACAAAGAGAGTTGTTATCACGCGGTCTCAGACTGGTGCAGGGATGTCGTCTTCGGGTCGTCCGCTTACCGGCCAGGAACGTGCGACGGGTTGCCACTCGTTCGGAGCCATCATGTCGGGCGTATGCCCATAAAGCCGCGGAGACGCCGGGTCCGGCTGATCCTGTCTTGACGGCAGGGAATCCGGGTCCCGGTTCATGGCGGGACAACAGAGACTCAGATCGCGCTCGCCGCGATATTCACCATCAAGGCCAGCAGCGCCGTGTTAAACACGAACGAGACGATGCCGTGCGCCGTCGCGGTGCGGCGGATGACCTTGTCGGTGATGCCGACATCGGAAACCTGCGCGGTCACGCCGATCACGAACGAAAAGTAGACGAAGTCCCAATAGTCCGCATCCTCGTGCGCGCCGCCGCTCGGGAACTGTAGGCCGCCGGCTTTGCTGCCGCGGTAGAAATCATGCGCGTAGTGCAACGCAAAGGCGGTGTGCACCAGCACCCATGACAATACGATCGTCACTACAGCCAGGATCAGCCCGGCCGGATTGCCTTTCGAGGCGCCGAGCTCGAACACGATCGCGCCAAGGCTCGCGAGGGCGCCGAACGCGGTCAACAACAGGATCAGGAAACGCCCGTCGTCCTGCAACACCGCGCTGCGTCTGATATGGCCGACGTCACAGCGCAGCATCATGAAGTAGGCGAGCACGATATAAAGCGCGGCAAACACATCCCAGCCGACGACAAGCCGCGTCGGCAGCCGCAGCGTGCCGGGCAGCAGGAAGAATGCGATGACGCCGGCCGCAAGCGCGATGAAGGTGCGCGGCCGGCCATAGACCACGCGGATCGGCAGCGGCAGGTTTCGGAACCGAACAAGGTGCTCTTCGAATTCCCTGCTCATCCGCTGCCTTTGACTGCGCCCTATAGCGTTTTCGAGCGAAGTGGATCCCGGTTCGCGTGAAGAAAACGCGTCAAAACAAAAATGCTAGAGCCCGGTTCTGATTCAATCAGAGCCGGGCGCTAGTTTTTGCGCTCCGCGACGAAGCGCGCGGCCGCCCGCAACACGTCGCCCTTGGCGCCGAACACCGACAACGCCGAATCCGCTCGAGCCAGCAGATCGCGCACGCGCTGCTTGGCGCCTTCGATGCCGAGCTGCGTCACGAAGGTGGTCTTGCCGAGCGCCGCATCGGCGCCGGCCGGCTTGCCGAGCGCCGCGGCATCGCCCTCGACGTCGAGCAGGTCGTCGGCGATCTGGAAGGCCTCGCCGAGCGCGCGGCCGTAATCGTCGAGCGCGTGATATTCCTTCTGTGAGGACTGGCCGAGAATCGCACCGGCGATGCAGCCATAGCGCAACAGCGCGCCGGTCTTCATCTGCTGCAGCCGCGCCACGTCGACCGGTTCCCGATC
This sequence comes from Bradyrhizobium sp. CCBAU 051011, assembly GCF_009930815.1. NCBI lineage: Bacteria > Pseudomonadati > Pseudomonadota > Alphaproteobacteria > Hyphomicrobiales > Nitrobacteraceae > Bradyrhizobium > Bradyrhizobium sp. CCBAU 051011. The sequence goes on from NZ_CP022222.1 coordinate 2,591,247, forward strand.
GCCGAAGCGGCCTTCGCCGGCGAGGTCGAGGATTTGGCCGCCGACCATGCCGCCGATGCCGGCCCCGCGCGCCAGCGCCCGCGTCAGGAGAAGGCGCACAGTGGCGTCCTTGTGGATCTCGTCGCGGGTGACGATGTCGAAGGCCAGCGTCAGCAAGCCATCGCCGGCGAGGATTGCGGTGGCGTCGTCGGTCTTCTTATGCAGCGTGGGCCGGCCGCGGCGCAAATCGCTGTTGTCCATCGCCGGCAGATCGTCATGGATCAGGGAATAGCAATGGATGCATTCCAGCGCCGCGCCGACCAAGAGGCCCGCCTCGCGCGGGACGCCGAACACGGCGGAGCTTTCCACCACCAGAAAGGGCCGCAGCCGCTTGCCGCCGCCGAGGGTCGAATAGCGCATCGCTTCCATCAGCCGCTTCGGCCGCGCGATCTCGTCGGGCAGCAGCGTATCGGACAACAGCTTCGCCAGCAGCGCTTCGGTGTCCTCTGCGGTCTGGTCCAGTCGTTTGGTAAAATCGGCAGTGGCGGTGGTCATTAAGAATAGCTCCAGATCAATTTGGCCCGGACAATCGTTGATGCCAGAGGCTTCGTCAATTCCATGACTTCAGTCACAAAAGCGCTGGAAAACTTCCGAAATATCATGGAGATGTCACTTAGGGTGGGGCCTGTTCACCGGTCCTGGACGGCTTGGTCTGAACCGGAAGCATCCGTTTTGCGCATTGTCCGAATTCTAGTGCTGATCCTGCTGGCGGTGCTGTTGCTGCCCTATGTGGTGACGCCGTTCTACCGAACCGGCCATCCGGTTTCGATGCTGATGGCCTGGCGCTGGCTCAAGGGCGCGCCGGTGACACGCCAATGGATCGATCTAAACGCTATGTCGCCCTACCTGCCGCGCTCGGTGGTGGGTTCCGAGGACGCCAGATTCTGCAGCCATCGCGGGGTCGATTGGGGGGCCTTGCAGGACGCGATCGACGATGCCGAGGATGGCGAGCCCGCCCGGGGCGGATCGACCATCACCCAGCAGGTGGCCAAGAACCTGTTCCTGTGGCCGGGCCGCAGCGTGGTCCGCAAGGCGCTGGAACTGCCGCTCGCGATGTGGATCGATCTGGTGCTGCCGAAGCAGCGGATCCTGGAAATTTACCTCAACATCGCCGAGCTTGGCCCGTCCGGGCAGTTCGGCGCCGAGGCCGGGTCGATGTACGCGTTCGGCCGTTCCGCCGCGACGCTGTCGGCGCGAGAGGCTGCCTTGCTGGCGGCGATCCTGCCCAATCCGGTCAGGCGCAGCGCCCGCAATCCCGGACCCGGGGTGCGCCGTCTGGCCGCGACCTATATGGCGCGGGCCAATGCCGCGGCACTACAGCGCTGCTGGAGCGAGAATCGAGGTTTTTGAGCCAATTTTCGGCCGTTTTTACCGCAGGCTGGCCTAGCTTTACGTCGTCCGTTCCTCTATAAGCGCGGCCTTATCGGCATCGCAGCCCGTGCGCGAAGCGCTGGGCCGTCCGGTTTCGGACGATGCCTCCGACAACACCCCTAGAGGACCGTTATGGCCGTTCCCAGAAGAAAAACATCGCCCTCGCGGCGTGGCATGCGCCGCTCGGCGGACGCGCTGAAGAAGCCGACCTATGTCGAGGACAAGGATTCCGGCGAACTGCGCCGTCCGCATCATCTCGACCTGAAGACCGGCATGTACAAGGGCCGGCAGGTGCTGAAGAAGAAGGAATCCTGACCGGATAGGGGATAAGGCGCCGCTTTCGGCGGCGTCTGCCTGAATTTGGCCAACGAGTGGGCCAACGGTTCCCGAGGGGCGAGGCGGTGCTTTGCCCGGGGACATTCCGGTTTTCCTAGCAAGGCGCGATACCCATGGTCGGTTTTCCGCTGCTTCTGATTCCGCTCGCGATCTACAACATCATCGTCTTCCTGATGCCGGAGGTATCGTTCACCGATCCGCTGGTGAAGGTGACGCTGATGTCGGGTGCGGAATGGGCGGTGTCGCTGAGCGACGTGCTGCTCACGCTCAGCATTTTGCTGCTGCTCGCCGAAGTCATTAAAGGCGCGCGCCCTGGCGCGAAATATCTCACCGACCATCTGCTGTCGCTGCTCGTGTTCGGCGCGGCGGCGGCCGAATTCGTGCTGTGGCCGAAATTCGGCACGTCGACCTATTTCCTGATGACAGCGCTCTCGCTGGTGGATTTCCTCTCCGGCCTCGCCTTGCGGACGCGGCGCCGTGCTGTCGCGGTGACACCGGCGCCGGCGCCGAAAGGCGCCGAAAAGGTCGAAGCCCCCGTAGCCGAGCCCAAAATCGAGCCGGCGCCGGCAGCGCCACCTGCTGCAGCAGCAACGGCTACGCCAGCGGCGCCGGCGGCAGCCTCTGTTGCCGAATCGGTGTTGAAGGATCATCCCGAACCGAAACCGGTACCGCCCGCGCCCACCGTCGCGCCTGAGGCGGCCCCGGTCGCGTCCGACGCGGCCCCGCCGAAAACGCCTTCACCGGAAGCCACATCGCACGAGGCGTCATCGCCGGAAGTCCCGTCGCCGGGGCTGCAGCCTGGGTCAGGCCCAACGCCATCTCCGGATAAACCGGACACGCCTCAGCGCTGATCCCGCAGATCTAGATGGTTTGCCGTGTCCGGAACCCGGCGCTGCAACGCCGGCTCTGGCTGGCGCCATAGGCGGTCTGTGCATCCGCCAGCGAGGCCCGGCGCAGGCTGCGGGTTTGCGGCGCCTGGTCAGCGGTCGCGATCAGCTGCGCGAGGAAGGTCGGATCGGGCCGAGGGATGGCCGGTCTTCGCGACCACTGCACCGACTGGGTCACCGGCACGAGCTCGACGCAGGCCGGCTCGTCGAGATTGACGAACTCGCCGTCCAGGATTTCCTCTGGTCGATCGGCATCCAGCATCGCACACCGTAACCGGCTAAAACTGTCACGTTTTGGGACGTAACGCCCCACTGCGATAGGACCTCGCAAGGCCTATGCCGTTCCCTTCCGATTCGTTCCCGGCTGTCCCCGGAAGTCTGCGAAACATGGTTTCCGGATTATTTATGATCTTCGCCTAGCCTCTGGTTCGGAAGAGCCACTATCCTTGCCGTTGGGAATCACCCTGCGGTGTCCCGAATCGAGGCGGCCTGATGCTTCCTGTCCCACAAGCCTCCAGCATCCTTGCCTCGCTAGGCCAGGCGGCATTCCTCTGGGATCTGATAGCGGACACCCTCACCTGGAGCGACAACGCTGGTGCGGTTTTCACCGACATTCCACCGGAAGCGCTGGCTAGCGGCACCGGCTTCGCCCGGCTGATCGAGCCTTCCCGCTCGATCCGCACGGACGTGCTCGCTCAATCGGCGCCGGCGCGGGGCGACGAAGGCATCGCCTACCGGATCGAATATGGCGTGCGGGCCTCGACCTCCGCGCCCGTGATCTGGATCGAGGAGACCGGTTGCTGGTTTGCAGGTGCCGACGGCAAGCCGGTGCGCGCGCAAGGCATCGTCCGTGTCAACAACGAGCGCCACGCCCGCGACGAACAGCTGATGCGGCTGTCGCGGCACGATCCGCTGACCGGTGAACTCAATCGCACCCATCTCGTCGCCGCGCTGGCGGAGTCGATCGAGGAAGCCATGCGGTTCCGATCGACCTGCGCCTTCATGCTGATCGGCATCGATCATCTGGCGCGCGTCAACGATGCCTTCGGTTTCGACGTCGCGGACGCCGTGATTGCCGAAGTCGGAAAACGCATTCGCACCAAGATGCGCGGTGGCGACGTGCTCGGGCGGTTCTCCGGCAACAAGTTCGGGCTGATCTTGAGGAACTGCACCGTCGACGACACCAATATCGCGGCCGAGCGCTTCCTCGCCGGGATCCGCGACGAGGTGATCCCGACCAAATCCGGCCCGGTCTCGGTGACCGCCTCGATCGGTGCGATCACCACGCCGCGCTATGCCCGCAATGCCGATGAGGCAATCAACCGCGCCCAGGAAACGCTCGATTCCGCCAAGCGCCGCCGCGCTGGATCGTTCTCGCTGTGGAAGCCGAACATCGAGCGCGACGCCCAGCGACGCGTCAACATCCGCGTCACCGACGAAATCGTCACCGCACTGAATGAGCGGCGGATCGTCACCGCCTTCGAGCCAGTGGTCGAAGCGCGCTCGCGGCAGCCGGCATTCTACGAATGCCTGGTGCGGATGGAGCAGGAGGACGGGCAGGCGCTGCTGGCGCCCGATATCGTTCCGGTGGCCGAGCGCTTGGGCCTGATCCGGCTGGTCGATCACCGCGTGCTCGAACTCGCGGTCGCCGAGCTTGCGGCCTCGCCGAACGTGCGGCTCAGCCTCAACATCTCGCCCGACACCACCATGGACCCGGATTGGTGGACTTCGATTGAGTCGCTGATGCAGGCGCATCCCGGCGCCGGCGAGCGGCTGATCGTCGAGATCACGGAGACCGTTGCGATCCAGGATATCGACGATATCAGGGATTTCATCACCCGACTGAAAAACTTCGGCAGTCAGATCGCGATCGATGATTTCGGCGCCGGCTACACCTCGTTCCGCAACTTGCGCAAGCTCGGCGTGGATATCGTGAAGATCGACGGCGCCTTCGTGCAGAACATCGCGCGCTCGGCGGACGATCGCGCCTTCGTGCAGACGCTGATCGACTTGGCGCGCCGCCTGCAGATCAAGACGGTGGCGGAATGGGTGCAGGACGAGGAAGCGGCCGTGATGCTGCGCGAATGGGGCTGCGATTACATCCAGGGCCGCCTGATCGGGCTGGCCTCGCCGCAGCGGCCGTGGGCGGCGGCGGGAGATAGCGCGCTGCCGGCGGCGGGATAGATCGAGAGATAGCAAAGGTCGTCATGCCCGGGCTCGTCCCGGGCATCCACGTCTTTAGCAACCGTTGCACCAAAAACGTGGATGGCCGGGACAAGCCCGGCCATGACGAGAACAGCAAGCAGCTTCAGCAAAGAAGTCTCACTCTTCCTTCTTCGGCTCTTTCGACATGCGCTCGAGGCGTTCCTGCATGTCCTTCATCTGGCGGCGAAGGTCGTCGATATTGTCCTCGTCGGGCGCCGGCTCGGGCACCTTGTCCGGTTCGGACGAGTTCGAACCGGCGCGCGGCGGCACGAACGGCTTGAACATCGAGAAGGTCTGCTGAAACAATTCCATGTTGCGGCGGACGTGCTCTTCGAGCGGCGCGAACGGCGTGCCGCTGAAAGTGTTGGTGAGCTGCTTGCGGAATTTTTCCTGCTCGCGCGTCAGGGTGTCGATCGACTGCTCCAGATATTTCGGCACCACCATCTGCATGCTGTCGCCGTAGAAGCGGATCAATTGCCGCAGGAAAGTGGTGGGCAATAAATTTTGTCCGGCCTTGTTTTCCTGTTCGAAGATGATCTGCGCCAGCACCTGGCGTGTGATGTCGTCGCCGGTCTTGGCGTCATAGACGAGAAAATCCTCGCCTTCCTTCACCATCGCCGCGAGATCCTCGAGCGTCACATAGGTGCTGGTGCCGGTATTATAGAGCCGCCGATTAGCGTATTTTTTAATAGTCGTAGGTTGGTCTGACTTTGCCATAAGCTCACACATCGACACCGAGAGCGGGAACCCGGCAGCTTCGCTGACGGGCAGACGAGCAACGCAAGCGCAGCAAAGTAAGCATTTTCAATGCGGCTCGGCTACCGTTTTGTGCGGCACGGTTAATTCCAAGGCATGGACGCTGCTACGAAAACCCTGACCGGGATCATTTTGAATGCGCCGCGACAGGAATTTAGGCCTTGGCCGATTGACATGGGTCAACGGGGTTAACAGGATAAGGTGAGAGACAGGCACGCCATCCGGCCCGCCCGCCGTCCAAGAACCTCAAGCCCAAGAAACCCCATAAGGAGATGTCCATGTCAGACGATGTCGTCATCGTCAGCGCCGCCCGCACTCCGGTCGGCAGCTTCAACGGCGCGTTCGCCACCACCCCGGCCCACGACCTCGGCGCCATCGCCATCAAGGCGGCGCTGGAGCGCGCAGGCGTTGAGCCGGGCCAGGTCTCCGAAGTCATCATGGGCCAGATCCTGACCGCTGCCCAAGGCCAGAACCCGGCCCGCCAAGCCTCGATCAACGCCGGTATTCCGGTGGAGAGCCCGGCCTGGGGCGTCAACCAACTCTGCGGCTCGGGCCTACGCTCGGTCGCGCTCGGCTATCAGGCGCTGCTCAACGGCGATTCCTCCGTTGTCGTCGCCGGTGGCCAGGAATCGATGAGCATGGCCCCGCATGCGCAATATTTGCGCGGCGGCGTCAAGATGGGCGGCCTTGAACTGGTCGACACCATGATCAAGGACGGCCTGTGGGATGCCTTCAACGGCTATCACATGGGCAACACCGCCGAGAACGTCGCCAAGCAGTGGCAGATCACCCGCGCCCAGCAGGATGAGTTCGCTGTCCACTCGCAGCAGAAGGCGGAGGCCGCGCAGAAGGCCGGCAAGTTCAAGGACGAGATCGCCGCCGTCACCATCAAGACCCGCAAGGGCGACGTGGTGGTCGACACCGACGAATATCCTCGCCACGGCGCGACCCTGGAGGCGATGGCCAAGCTGAAGCCGGCCTTCGAGAAGGAAGGCACCGTGACCGCCGGCAGCGCGTCGGGCATCAATGACGGCGCCGCCGCGGTGGTGCTGATGACCGCCAAGGAAGCCGCCAAGCAGGGCAAGAAGCCGCTCGCCCGCATCGTGTCCTGGGGTCAGGCCGGCGTCGATCCGAAGATCATGGGCTCCGGCCCGATCCCTGCCTCGCGCGCCGCCCTGAAGCGGGCCGGCTGGAACGTCGGCGATCTCGACCTGATCGAGGCCAACGAGGCGTTCGCGGCACAGGCCTGCGCGGTCAACAAAGATCTCGGCTGGGATACCGGCAAGGTCAACGTCAACGGCGGCGCGATCGCGATCGGTCATCCGATCGGCGCGTCGGGTGCACGCGTGCTGGTGACGCTCTTGCACGAGATGCAGAAGCGCGACGCCAAGAAGGGCCTCGCCACTTTGTGCATCGGCGGCGGCATGGGTATCGCGATGTGCGTCGCACGCGATTGAACAAAAGGCAGAGTGAACGGTTGAATGATGAAAAGATCATCTCGTAACCGCGGCTCGAATTGATAAAGATGAAATGCCCGGTCTCGCGCCGGGCATTTTCATCTTATGCAAGCATTTCCAAGAATGCTTGAAAGCAGGAGCGCTTCGAATGCAGAAAGGTTGAGTTTCGTCAAAAGACCGGGACAATTCCGGCGTATCAAGAAGATTACCCAAGGAGGACTGCGATATGGCACGTGTTGCATTGGTTACGGGAGGGACGAGGGGCATTGGCGCGGCGATCAGCAAGGCGCTGAAAGCAGCCGGCTACAAGGTTGCGGCGAGCTACGCCGGCAACGATGCCGCTGCCGAGAAATTCAAATCCGAGACCGGCATCCCCGTCTACAAATGGGACGTCAGCTCGTTCGACGCGTGTGCCGAGGGCATCAAGAAGGTCGAGGCCGATGTCGGTCCGATCGACGTGCTCGTCAACAATGCCGGCATCACCAAGGACGGCGCCTTCCACAAGATGACGCTCGATCAGTGGAACGCGGTCATCAACACCAATCTCGGCTCGCTGTTCAACATGACGCGCCCGGTGATCGAGGGCATGCGCGCCCGCAAGTTCGGCCGCATCATCAATATTTCCTCGATCAACGGCCAGAAGGGACAATTCGGCCAGGTCAATTATTCCGCGGCCAAGGCCGGCGATATCGGCTTCACCAAAGCGCTGGCGCTCGAGAACGCCAAGGGCGGCGTCACTGTGAACGCGATCTGCCCCGGCTATATCAACACCGAAATGGTGCAGGCGGTGCCGAAGGACGTGCTGGAGAAGAGCATTCTGCCGCTGATCCCGGTCAACCGTCTCGGCGAGCCCGAAGAGATCGCCCGTGCGGTGGTGTTCCTTGCCGCCGATGAGGCCAGCGGCATCACCGGCTCGACGATGACGATCAATGGTGGACAGTATATGACCTGATGGCGTCTCGTCATCGCATGGCTGTTGCATGTCGCAACGGCTCATAAAAAGTCGTCATGCCCGGGCAAAAGCGCGAAGCGCGTCTTCGCGCTAGATGTCCCGGGCATCCACGTCTTTACAACCGGCGGCAAGAAAGACGTGGATGGCCGGGACAAGCCCGGCCATGACGAGAGAACTCTGCCCATGACTCCACGTACCGCCACCCTGGTCGGACTGACCGCGATCCTGATGTGGTCGCTGCTGTCGGTGCTCACGGTTGCGACCGGAAAGATCCCGGCGTTCCAGCTTGCAGCGATGACGTTTGCGATCGGCGCTCTGGTTGCCTTTGCGAGCTTCCTGTTCCGGCCGTCTGCCTTCGGCGCGCTCAAGCAGCCCGTAGTCGCCTGGGTCGTCGGTGTCGGCGGCCTGTTCGGCTATCACGCGCTCTATTTCCTCGCGCTTCGCTTTGCACCGCCGGCGGAAGCCGGCCTGTTGAACTATCTCTGGCCGCTTCTGATCGTGCTGTTCTCCTCGCTCTTGCCAGGCGAACGGTTGGCTCTGCATCACATCATCGGTGCGCTGCTCGGGCTCGCTGGTACGGTGCTGCTGTTTGCCGGCAATACCAGCGGTTTCACGCCGACCCAGATCCCGGGATTGGCGGCCGCCTTCGTCGCCGCCTTTGTTTGGGCGGCGTATTCGGTGATGTCGCGCAAGCTCAAGGTGGTACCGACCGATGCGGTGGCAGGCTTCTGCCTCGCCACCGCGCTGCTCGCCGCGCTGGTTCACAGCATGGTCGAGATCACGGTATGGCCGGAAACGATCGGGCAATGGCTTGCGATCATCGCGCTCGGCGTCGGCCCGGTGGGCGCGGCGTTCTTCGTCTGGGACATCGGCATGAAGCGCGGCGATATTCGCGTGCTCGGCGCGGCGTCCTATGCGACACCGCTGCTTTCGACGGCGTTTCTGATTCTCGCGGGCTTTGCGCAACCGACGGCCGCGATCGCCATCGCCGCGATCCTGATCGCCGGTGGCGGCCTGATCGCGGCGAAGGACATGGTTTGGAAGAGGTAGGTTGGGCAAAGCGAAGCGTGCACACCATCGTTCTGCGCTCGCGGTTGAGAATGGTGGGTACGCCGCGCTTTGCCCGCCCTACGATTTCACGTCGGCTCCCAGCCCTTCGGTGCCATCTCGAATTTCGCAAACTCAAATCCGGGAGCAACCGTGCAGCCGACCAGCGTCCAGTCGCCGTTGCTCTCGGCCGATTGCCACGCATGCGGCGGCACGATCGCCTGCGGCGCTTCACCGGCTGCGAGATCTGCGCCGAGATTCACGGTGCGTTGGCCCCTGCCGTCTGCGATCCGTAGCGTCAGCGCGGCGCCGGCGTAATAGTGCCAGGTCTCCACGGCATCGACGCGATGCCAGTGCGAGCGTTCGCCGCGCGCCAGCAGGAAATAGATCGCCGTCGATCGTGAACGTCCGTCGCTGTCGACGCTTTCGTCGCGAAACGTTTCGCGATAGTAGCCGCCCTCGGGATGCGGCTTGAGGTCGAGCCGCGCGATGATGTCGGCGGCTTCTTTCGGCAGCGCCATCAGGACTTGTTCTTGCGTTCGCGGAGTTCGCCGAACACTTCGACGGCGCTGGCGCCCTTCATGTGCAGATTCGCCGCCACCGACGGTTCGTCGGCGCGCAGGAACACATTGGCCTTTTTCTCTTCGCCCAGCAGTACCGGGATCGTCGGCTTGTTCTCGGCGCGCAGCCGCGTCACTTCCTCTGCGCGTGCTTTCAGCGCGGGGTTGTCGCCGTCGACCGTGAGCGCGAACTTGACGTTCGATGCCGTGTACTCATGGCCGCAATAGAGTTTGAAATCGTCCGGCAGCGCGCGCAGCTTGAGCAGCGAATCCCACATCATGGGATAGGTGCCCTCGAACACCCGGCCGCAGCCGATGGAGAACAGCGTGTCGGCGGCAAACACCGCCTTCTCGCCGTCGAATACATAGGAGATGTGGTCGAGCGTGTGGCCCGGCGTTTCCAGCACCCGCACCAGCAGGCTTCCGACCTTGATGACGTCGCCATGGCCGGTGCGCAGGTCGACATTGGCGATCTTGGTGGACTTGTCGTGCGGTGCAACGACGCGGCAGTTATATTTCTGCTTCAGTTCGGCGACGCCGCCGACATGGTCGTGATGGTGGTGGGTGATCAGGATATCGGTCAGCGTCCAACCCTCGCGCTCCAGCGCCTTGAGGATCGGACCAGCTTCCGGCGCGTCGATCGATGCGGTGGCCTTGGTCGCGGGATCGTGGATCAAATAGCCGAAATTGTCGCTGAGACAGGTGAAAGTACGAATTTCCGCGGCCATGATCGCTCCGTAGTTAGGACCTTCAGCCCCCACTAATTCCAAGAAATATGGCGTTAACGCTTGCGCGGCAATGCCATTTTCGGTGCGCCGCAATGTAACACGGTGTGGTAGATTGCGCGCATGACCATCGACGTCATCGATCTTCGCGATTTCTATTCGCAGCGCCTCGGCATCGTCGCGCGGCAGTTGATCAACCGCGGTATCCGGGCGCGCTGGCCCAACGCGGCAGGGCAGCGCGTGCTGGGCCTCGGCTATCCTACGCCCTATCTCGGCCTGTTTCGCGAGGATTCCGAGCGCTGCATCGCTTTCATGCCGGCGGCGCAGGGCGTGTTGAAATGGCCGACGGCGCGGCCGGCGCTGGCGACCCTGATCGATGAGTTTTCAATGCCGCTGCCGGACGCCGCGGTGGACCGCATCCTGCTGGTTCATGCGCTGGAAATGTCCGACGATCCGGAGCGCCTGCTGCGCGAGGTGTGGCGGGTGCTGGCGCCGTCCGGCCGCCTGATCGCCGTCATCCCGAACCGGCGCGGCGTGTGGACGCGCACCGACAATACGCCGTTCGGCCACGGGCGGCCCTATTCGCGCGCGCAGATCACGCAATTGCTGCGGCAGACCTGGTTCACGCCGGCGGCGTGGGGTGAAGCGCTGTTTCTGCCGCCGGTCGGCAATGGCTGGTTTCTGCGCTCGGCGATGGCGTGGGAGCGCGTCGGCGCCGCGCTGTCGCTGCCGTTTGCAGGCGTGCATATCGTGGAAGCGACCAAGCAGGTCTATCGCGCGATCCCCGCGGGCCGCGAACGCACGCGGCTGATACCCTCGCTGGAGCCGGTGCTGGTCCCGTCGTCGACGGCGACGCGGGACAAGCTGAAGGGATCGTAGATGGGGTAACGGGCCCCGGTCCACCCTCCAGGCAAGCCGCGCTTGCTACGGCGGTGTTGGGTGGCGCGCTTCGCGCGACCTGCCTGGAAGGCGGGCGGTCGTCCCTCACATTGATGGTGTTACGGAGTCAGAGGGATGAGCCTCGCTCCAAGCATCAAGGAGAGACGACCATGGAGCATTATGCCGGAATCGACGTGTCATTGGAATGCTCGAGCGTGTGCGTTGTCGACGCCAATGGCAAGATCGTGCGCGAGGCCAAGGTGGCGAGCGAGCCGCAAGCCCTAATCGCCTGGTTCGGTTCGCTGGGCTTCGGCCTGGAGCGGATCGGGCTGGAGGCCGGACCATTGTCGCAATGGCTGTTTGCGGCCATGAAGATAGCCGGCCTTGCCGTGGAACTGCTGGAGACGCGGCACGTGCGGAAGGCGTTCGAGGCGATGCCGGTCAAGTCGGATCGCAACGATGCCCGCGGCATCGCGCAACTGATGCGGCTGGGCTGGTTCCGGCCAGTGCATTGCAAATCGATGAGTGCGCAAGAGACCCGATCGCTGCTGACGGCGCGCAAGCTGGTGCAATCGAAGCTTCACGACGTGGAGAACAGTCTGCGCGGGATCCTGCGCGGTTTTGGCCTGAAGGTTGGCAAGACGACCGGGCAGACGTTCGCGGGACGGATCGAGGAGCTCGTGGCGGGCCACCCGCACCTGCAAACGATCGCCAAGGCGCTGCTAGCGGTGCGAACAGTGCTGCGGGCCGAGTTCGCAGCCTTCGAGAAGCAGATCCGCAGGATGGTGCGATCCGACATGCAAGCACGGCTGCTGACGTCAGTCCCGGCGGTCGGCCCAATCGTGGCGCTAACCTATGCCAGCGCGATCGACGATCCAGCCCGGTTCAAATCGTCGAAGCAGGCAGGAGCCCATTTCGGGTTGACCCCGAAGAAGCATCAATCCGGCGAGACCGACTACACCGGCCGGATCAGCAAGATCGGTGATGCTTCGGTGCGCACGGTGCTTTACGAAGCCGCCAACGTCATGCTGACCAAGCCGGTCAAAGGCTGTTCGCAATTGAAGAGCTGGGCCATGCGGATCAAACGGCGCGCCGGCACGAACAAAGCCAAAGTGGCGCTGGCGCGCCGGCTCGCGGTGATCATGCATCGCATGCTCGCCGACGGAACACCCTTTAACGCCGCTGCTGCCGCAGCCTAACAGGAGAGACACAACAGTTTTCGGGCGGGTCACAACACCAGGCCTTCTCGAAGCGAAGTCCCTTCGCCGGGACGATGGATCAGGTCAGGCCGTTGCCCACCAGGTCGCCCTCGTGAGCACGCACAACGTAGATTGGTCGACCTATCCTCTTCCAACCCCATCAGGTGGCGGCCCTGCGCCGACCCCGTACAGAAGCAAGACCCCGGCGGGCGGACAACGCAAAGGGATTGACTAATCGAGGCCCGTTACAGAAGGGTGGGCAAAGGCGCGTTTGCGCCGTGCCCACCAATTCATCTCGGATTTTGCGGAAGGTTTGGTGGGCACGCTTGCGCTTTGCCCACCCTGCGAAGACGAGTGCCTACTCGTTCCCCGGATTGAAATCTTCGCTCGGCGCGGCAGGTGCGGCCATGCTGTCGGGACGCGGGCCATGCGGCCGGCGACGACGGCGCGGGAAACGCTCGCCGCGGCCCTCTTCATACCCGCCAGGCGCGCCATTCACCTGCGGCTGCGGGCCGGTGATGAAGGAGGGCAGGCGATCGACACCGCCGGTATCGGCAACCACCGGCTGCGGCTGAGGCTGTTGCGGCTGATATTGCGGTTGCTGACGATGCTCGCGATCGCGATGATGCTCGCGCGGCTGCTGATCGCGCTGATAGGGCTGGTTGTCGCCGCGCTGCTCACGCTGATTATTGTCGCGGATATAGGGCTGCGGCTGCTGCGGCACGAAGCCCGGCTCCTGGCCGAAATGCGAGAAGCTCTCACCCTCGTCGTCGCCGTCTTCGGTCGGCTGTACTTCGGTGTCGACGCGCGGTTGCGGCTGGTTCTGCCGGAACTGCTCCTGGGCGGCGGCGATCAGGCGGAAGTAGTGCTCGGCGTGCTGGTAGTAGTTCTCGGCCGCGACCGGGTCGCCGGAAGAGCGCGCGTCGCGCGCCAGCTGAACGTATTTTTCGGCGACGTGCGAGGCGGTACCGCGGATCTTGATATCGGGTCCGTTCGATTCGAACACCCGGGTCATCGGGTTTTGACCACGCCGGTTATTATTGTTGTTATTGTTGTTATTCCGGTTACGCATCCGCTTGTTGTTCTGACCGTTTCTCATGTCTCGCCTTTAATTCCAGCCCTGAAAGTTATGCAGTTGCCGTCCTAGCCTGATCCGATCCGGCGCGCGCTCATGCGCACCGAATCACGATGCCGTTCAGTTTCATGTCGTCGATTTCGCCAACCATCGCGTTCAGCAAAGACGCGTTCCCCAACCGGCGGCGTACCTTCGCCCGCCGGACCAAATCATTCAGCCTGCCAAAACCAGCCTAATCGTCTTGCGTGACGGCTTCGCGAGAGTGGCTGTTGCGTAAGTCTTCAAGCGCAATATCAGGCTTTCGTTCGCTTTACGGTCGAGAGCAGCACAGCTCCAGCTATTGCGCTCGATTCGACCTGTGTTTGGAACCTTTCACCCGGAGGGCTCTCGTTTCGAGAACTCTGGCCTCACCCGCATGATCTACGGGGCCAGCGACCCTGGACCGATGTTGTGGCCGGAACGTAGTCGCTCCCGGGGAATATTCCAAGGGGTTTTTTTGCGTTCCAGAGGGACTTTATCGGGCCATTTTGTGGCCCGCGACCGCCCGCGGAATGCCCGCCAGGTCGGCCTTGGGGCTGGTTGTGCACATTAACCCCGCAGCCACCATAAGCGCCTGGATGGGGCCGCTTTGGCCCTCTCCGGCCTCCACAACCAGGACGGCGCCTGGGGCCAGAAGCACCCCCGCTTGGGGAATCAGCGCGCGGTAGGCATCCAGCCCGTCGGCACCGCCATCGAGTGCAGTCAGGGGATCGTGCTTCCTGACCTCTTGGTCCAGATGGGCGATTTCCGCCGTGCGGATATAGGGCGGATTCGAAACGATCAGATCGAACGGGCCGGCTAATCCGCTCGCATAGTCGCAGGCGACGAACGTTGCGCGCTCCGATAGTTCTGTCCGCGCCGCGTTGGCGGCGGCGGTCTGCAAGGCGGCCTCCGAAATGTCGGTGCCGAATCCTTGCGCCGCCGGCAATTCGGACAACAGCGCGAGCAGGATCGCGCCGGAGCCGGTGCCGAGGTCGGCGATGCGCAACGGACGATGGAGGCTTCCGCCGGCGCGCAGCAGTTCCAGCGCCAGTTCGACCACCGTCTCGGTATCGGGCCGCGGCACCAGCGTCGCGGCCGAGAGTTGCAGCGGCAGACCCCAGAACTCCCTCTGGCCGATAATGCGGGCGACCGGCTCGCCTGCGAGACGGCGGCGGGCGAAGCGCTCGAGGCGCGCCGATTCCTCCGGCGTGAGCTGACGCTGTGCAGACGTGATGATGCCGGTCAGGTCGAGTCCGAGCGTGTGACCGGTCAAGAGCCGTGCGTCGAGTTCGGCGGATTCGATGGCGGCGGTTTTGAGTTGCGCGGCGAGGGCGCGCCGTGCGGTTTCGACAGTGAGTTTGTTGCTCACGCCGCCGCGCCTTGCGCCGCGAGTTGCGCGGCCTGGTGCTCGGTCGTCAGCGCGTCGATCAAGTCGCCCAGCGATTCGCCTGCAATAACCTGCGGCAATTTGTAGAGCGTCAGGTTGATGCGATGGTCGGTGACGCGGCCCTGCGGGAAATTATAGGTGCGGATGCGCTCGCTTCGGTCGCCGGAGCCGACCTTCTCCTTGCGATCGGCGGAGCGCGCGGCATCGACGCGCTGGCGTTCGGCGTCATAGATGCGCGAGCGCAGGATATTCATCGCGGAAGCGCGGTTCTTATGTTGTGAGCGGCTGTCCTGCATCATGACCACGATGCCGGTCGGAATATGCGTGATGCGGATCGCCGATTCGGTCTTGTTGACGTGCTGGCCGCCGGCGCCTTGCGCGCGCATGGTCTCGATCCGCAAATCCTCGTTCTTGATGTCGACATCGACATCCTCGACCTCGGGCAGCACCGCTACCGTTGCCGCCGATGTGTGGATGCGCCCCTGCGTTTCGGTATCGGGCACGCGCTGCACGCGGTGCACGCCGGATTCGAATTTCAGCTTGGCGAAGGCGCCGCGGCCCTGCACCTCGGCGATGATTTCCTTGAAGCCCCCGACGGTGCCTTCCGAGGCCGAGATCACCTCGACCTTCCAGCCCTGCAAGGCGGCAAACCGCTCATACATCCGGAACAGGTCGCCGGCGAACAGCGAGGCCTCGTCGCCGCCGGTGCCGGCGCGGATTTCCAGCATCACGTTGCGGTCGTCCATGGCGTCCTTGGGCAACAGTGCCACGCGGATCTTCTGCTCCAGCTCGGCTATGCGCGCCTGCAGCGACTCCAGCTCGGCTTCGGCCATGCTGCGCATTTCGGGATCGGTGGCAACATCAGCCAGCAGCGATTCAGCGCCCGCGATCTCGGCCCGCGCCGCGCGATAGGCCTTTACGGCGTCGATCAGCGGATTGAGTTCGGCGAGCTCGCGCGTGATCTGGACATATTTTTCGGAGTTCACTTGGCCAAGCAGCTCGGCCTCGAGCGAAGCGTGGTGGGCGAGCAGGATATCGAGTTTGGCTTCGGGTAGCATGGCGTTGTTCTCAGGCGGCGAATGCGGAAAGGCGGCGTTGACGGGACAGAGCCTCGCTACAACGACAGCCCCTCGGCTTCCGCGAATTCCGTCAGCTTCTGCCGGATCGAGACGCTACCGGCCGGTGCGTCAAGCAGCGGCATCATGACAGCCTCGGCCTTCTTGGCGTCGAGGTCGAGAATCATCGCCTTCACCGGGCCATGGCCGGTCGCCGACAGCGACAGGGAGCGGTAACCCAGCGCAATCAGCGCCAGCGCGCCGAGCGGCTTTGAGGCCATCTCGCCGCACAGCGACGCCATCTTGTTCGCCGCCTGCGCCTTGCGCACAATGTCGCGCAGCGCCCGCAAGATCGGCGCCGACATGGTGTCGAAGCGATCGGAAACTTTCGCGTTGCCGCGGTCGACCGCGAACATGAACTGGAACAAGTCGTTCGACCCGACCGAAACGAAGTCGACCTTCTTCAAGAGTTCGTCGAGCTGGTAAAGTAGCGCCGGCACTTCCACCATGGTGCCGACGTCGATGCGTTCCGGCAGCGCATGACCGTGCTGGCGCAGATAGGTCAACTCGCGCTCGACGATGGCCTTGGCCTGGTCGAATTCGGCGACATCGGAAATCATCGGAAACATGATCTTCAGCGCGCGGCCGCCGCCGGCCCGCAGCAGCGCGCGAATCTGGCCGCGCAGCAATCCCGGCCGGTCGAGCCCGAGCCGAATGGCGCGCCAGCCGAGCGCGGGATTTTCCTCGGTCACGGCCTCCATATAGGGCAGCGCCTTGTCGCCGCCGATATCGAGGGTGCGGAACGTGACCGGCTTGGTGCCGGCGGCATCGAGCACGGTGCGATAAAGCGCGAGTTGGTCAGAAGAGCGCGGCAGGCTCTGGCCGACCATGAACTGCAACTCGGTGCGGAACAGACCGATGCCGGCGCTGCCGGTGTCGTCGATATGCGGCAGGTCGATGACGAGACCCGCATTGATCATCAGTTCGACCTTCTGGCCGTCCTTGGTCACGCAGGGCAGGTCGCGCAGCGCGGCATATTGCGCCTGGCGGCGGGCGCGGAACCGCACCCGCTCGGCATAGGCCGATTCGATCTCGGCCGAGGGGCGGATATAGATCGAGCCCGACGTGCCGTCGACAATGATAGGGTCGCCCGGATCGGCAATGCCGGGCGCGTTCGGCACCTCGCCGACGGCGGGAATGCCGAGCGCACGCGCCACGATCGAGACGTGCGAGTTGGCGGTGCCTTCCTCCAGCACCAGTCCACGCAGCCGCTTGCGGTCGTAGTCGAGCAGCGCCGCCGGGCCCATCGCGCGCGCGATCAGGATGGCGTTTTCGGGAAGCTGTTCGCGCGAGGGCGCATGATCCTGTCCGACCAGTTGCCGCATCAGGCGATGGCCGAGGTCTTCCAGGTCGTGCAGGCGGTCGCGCAAATAAGGATCGGTCGAGCGCAGCATGCGGGCGCGGGTATCGGACTGCACGCGTTCGACGGCGGCTTCCGCCGTGAGGCCGGTGGCGACCGCCTCGTGCAGCTTGTGCGACCAGCCATGGTCGTTGGCGAACATGCGGTAGGCTTCCAGCACCTCGCGGTGCTCGCCGCCTTCGGCAACGTCGCCGCGCTCCAGCATGCGGTCGAGATCGGCGCGCAGCTTGGCCAGCGCCGCATCCAGCTTCTTGATTTCCTTCGGCAGGTCTTCGGCGATGTAATTGGTGATGACGACGCGCGGCTCGTGCAGGACGACATGGCCGAGCGCAATGCCGTCGGAGAGGATCGCACCCGTTTTGTGCAGGGAATGCCGCGCCGCCGGTTCCGCGCCGGGCTGCGCCAGCGCCGCCAGTTCGCCGGAGGCGATCATCTCCGCCAGCACCATGGCGGTGGTCTGCAGCGCCTCGACCTCTTCCTCGACATAGGTGCGCTTGGCGCGGTTCTGCACGACAAGCACGCCGAGCGTGTTGCCGGCGCGCAGGATCGGCACGCCGAGGAACGAATGGTAGATTTCTTCGCCGGTCTCCGGGCGGAACGAGAACGCCGGATGGCTTTGCGCGTCGGAGAGATTGAGCGGGCTCGCCTCGCTCGCAACCAGGCCGACGAGGCCCTCATGCGCGTTCAGCACGGTGCGGTGCACTGCGTCGCGGTTCAAACCCTCGGTGGCATAAAGTTCGAGCGTGTTATCGATGCGCAGCACGTAACAGGAGCAGACCTCGGCCACCATGTTGGCCGCGATCAGCACCACGATCTTGTCCAGGCGCTCCTGGGCCGAGACCTTCTCCGCCATGGTTTCGCGGAGCCGTCTCAACAAGACGCGGGGACCTCCCGACGTGCTCCGCATATGCTGGTATCCTCCCCCGCGAGGCCCGCCCGCCGGGTGGCCGGTAGCTGGCGTGAAACACACGAAATACTACAATTTTATTCATTCGGCGCTGCCGCAGGCACGTGATCCCCGCCGAATCGGGATCGCCAAAACCTTGGTGCAGTTTGCGGCAACCCACCTCACAGGCCGTATAGCCAATCGAGGCTTGCTTTGCCAAGCAAAACGCCTGCCAGAAGCAATAACGTGTGTGTCAGGGCCGATGCTGCGCCCGCGAAGCCGAGATCCGCCAAACCAGGCCGGTTTGGCGATCCACGATGCGCTAAATTTGAGAGAAAATCGTGCTAGGTCTGATCCAGCCCGTAGAGCGTGTGCAGCGTGCGCACCGCGAGTTCGGTGTAGGCGGCATCGATCAGCACCGAGAACTTGATCTCCGAGGTGGTGATGGCGCGGATGTTGATGTTGCGCTCGGACAGGGCCTTGAACGCCTTCGCCGCGACGCCGGCATGGCTGCGCATGCCGCTGCCGATCACCGAGACTTTCGACACGTCGGTGGCGCTGTCGAGCCGGGCATAGCCGATCTTGCCCTTGGAGGAGGTGATGGTGTCGCGGGCGCGGTTATAGTCGGAGGCCGGAACGGTGAAGGTGAGGTCGGTGGTCTTGCCGTCCTCGGACACGTTCTGCACGATCATGTCGACATTGATATTGGCATCCGCCAGCGGGCCGAAGATCGCGGCGGCGACGCCCGGCTTGTCCTCGATCTGGCGGAGCGAAATCTGGGCTTCGTCCTTGGAGAAGGCGATGCCGGTGACGACGTGGCTTTCCATGATTTCCTCCTCGCTGCAGATCAGCGTGCCCGGCGGGGTGCCGTGCGGGTCGATATCCTCGGGCTTGTCGAAGCTGGAACGGACGAACACGGGCATGTTGTGCACCATGCCGAGTTCCACCGAACGCACCTGCAGGACCTTGGCGCCCAGCGAGGCGAGTTCCAGCATGTCCTCGAAGGCGATCTTGTCGAGCCGCCGCGCCTTGGGAACCACCCGCGGATCGGTGGTGTAGACGCCGTCCACGTCGGTATAGATGTCGCAGCGGTCGGCCCGGATGGCGGCGGCAATCGCCACCGCCGAGGTATCAGAACCGCCGCGCCCCAGCGTGGTGATTCGGTTGGTTTGCGGATTGATGCCCTGGAAGCCGGCGATGACGGCGACTTCCTTGCGATCGCCGAACCGGTTGATGATTTCCGTACCGTCGATATCGAGAATGCGCGCCGACGCGTGGGCATCGGAGGTCTTGACCGCGATCTGCCAGCCCTGCCAGGAGCGGGCCTGGATGCCCATGCCCTGCAGCACGATCGCGAGCAGGCCCGAGGTCACCTGTTCGCCGGATGCCACCACGGCGTCATATTCGCGCGCATCATGCATCGGCGAGGCATCGCGGCACCATTCGACCAGTTCGTTGGTCTTGCCGGCCATGGCCGAGACGACGACGGCAACATCATGTCCGGCGTCGACTTCGCGCTTGACGTGACGTGCGACGTTGCGGATTCGGTCGATATTGGCGACGGACGTGCCGCCGAATTTCATCACGAGGCGGCCCATGACGACGCGTGCATTCCCTGTGAGGATAAGTTAGGTGACCCGCACGGAAAGTGGAGCGCCCGGGTCGAAAGCGGCGTATACATAGCAGCGCGGTCCGGGGCAAGCACCCCCGGTTCCGTTTTCGACCCAAAATGGCGCAAATTGCTGTGGTAGCGGGTTAATTCAGGGCGAGCGTATGGGCCGGTATATCGACGAAATCCTGCAACCCGGCGAGAAGGTGCTGTATTCGACCAACGCGCACTGGATATTTTTCTTGCCGGCGATCATCGGCTGGATTGTGGCGGGCGTATTCCTGGTGCTCTCGGGTATGGTGCCAGCGGGCCCATCCGTCCTGATCTGTCTGTCGCTGGCGGGGATATCAGCCATCGCTGCGTTGTACAAAACCGTCACCGCCTGGTTCCATCGATGGACCACCGAGACCGACGTCACCAATTTCCGTGTCGTCCACAAGACCGGCTTTGTTCAGCGGCAGACGTTCGAGATGAGTGTGGACAAGGTCGAGAGCGTCGACGTCAACCAGAGCATCCTCGGCCGCATCCTCAACTACGGCGACGTAACGGTCTTGGGAGTCGGCGAGGGTGGCAAGACCCTCGACACCATTGCTTCGCCGCTGGCATTTCGCAATGCCATCACGGCGCGACCGGCCGGCACGTAAATCATGGCCATGCAGCAAAATTCTTCCGCCGGCCGTTCCGCCACCGGCTCGACCGTGGACCCGGCCGAGGTCGCGAAATTCTCAAAACTGTCCGACGAGTGGTGGGACCCCAGGGGCAAGATGGCCCCGCTGCACAAGATCAATCCGCTGCGGCTCGGCTATATCCGCGATGCCGCATGCCGCAAGTTCGAGCGCAATGCCCGGAGTCTGAGCTGCCTGTCGGGCCTGCGGATCCTCGATATCGGCTGCGGCGCGGGCCTGTTGTGCGAGCCTTTGACGCGGCTGGGTGCGCAGGTGATCGGGATTGATCCGTCGGCGACCAACATTGCCGCCGCCAGGCTGCACGCCGACAAGGGCCATCTGTCGATCGACTATCGCTGCGCCACCGTCGAGCAGATGGACCACCGCGAGCGCTTCGACATCGTGCTGGCGATGGAAGTGATCGAGCATGTCACCGATGTCGGCGCGTTCCTCACCCGCTGTGCGGCAATGGTCAAGCCGGGCGGGTTGATGGTGGTCTCGACGCTGAACCGGAACTGGAAGAGCTTTGCGCTCGCGATCGTCGGCGCGGAGTATGTGCTGCGCTGGCTGCCGCGCGGTACCCATCAATGGGACAAGTTCGTCACGCCGGACGAGCTTGCCCAGCATCTCGCCAACAATCGCCTCACCATCACCGAGCAGGCCGGCGTGGTCTACAACCCGCTCGCCGACCGGTGGAGCATCTCGTCCGACATGGACGTGAACTACATGGTGGTGGCGGAGGGGGTGTAGTCAGCTCCGACTGTCGTCGTCCCTGCGTTCGCAGGGACGACACCGATTTTGCGGCGCGCAATCCAGTCATGACGCCGCTTCGGTTGACCTGACCCATCCCGCCCGGCACGGTGCGGCAGCTCCCCGCCGGTATTCCCGATGCTCACCATCGCCTCGCTCTGGATTCCCTTCACCCTCATCGCTGCGCTCGGCCAGGTCGCCCGCAATGCGATGCAGCGGTCGTTGACAGGGCCGCTCGGGACCTGGGGCGCCACCAATATCCGCTTTCTGTTCGGTTTTCCGTTCTCGGTTATTTTCTTTGCGGTCGTCGTGGCGGTGACCGACGACCCCGTGCCGTGGCCGACAGCGGTGTTCTGGCCGTGGCTGTTACTTGGTGCGCTGAGCCAGATCGTCGCCACCGGCCTGATGCTGCTGGCGATGAACGATCGTTCGTTCGTGGTGACGACGGCCTATCTGAAGACGGAGGCGATCCAAACCGCGATCTTCGGCTTCATCTTCCTCAGCGATCATCTGACGTTCCTGAAGGTGGTCGCTATCCTGATCGCGACCATCGGCGTGGTCATCACCGCGCTGCGGCCGGGCGGCGAAAAAGGCTTTGCCGAGTTGAAGCCGACGATCGTCGGTCTCGTCGCCGCCGGCTGCTTTGCGTTGTCGGCAATCGGCTTCCGCGGCGCGATCATCACCGTGCCCGGCGTCTCCTTCGTCACCGCGGCGTCCTACACGCTGGTGTTCGGCCTGTTCGTGCAGACACTGGTGTTGACGATCTATCTGCTCGCCCGCGCCCCCGAAGTGCTGATGAAGATTTTCGGGCTGTGGCGGCCCTCGATGCTGGCGGGCTTCATGGGCGCGTTCGCCTCGCAATTCTGGTTTCTGGCATTTGCGCTGACGGCGGCTGCGAACGTGCGCACGCTGGCGCTGGTCGAGGTGCTGTTCGCGCAGGGCGTTGCGTATTACTCGTTCAAGCAGCCCATTTCGGCACGCGAGTTGTCGGGGATCGTGCTGATAGTGATCGGCGTGGCGCTATTGGTGGCGGCGTGATTCAAGCGGCCCCGGCCGTCATTGCGGGCGAAGCGAAGCAATCCATAGCTCAACAAGCACGAAGATGGATTGCTTCGCTTCGCTCGCAATGACGGGAGGACGGGAGCGTCAATTCCTGTCGTCCGGCAGCACCGGCAGCGGGGAGACCTCGACGCCTTCATCGATCAGCGCGCGCGCCTCGTCGGGTGAAGCCTCGCCATAGATCGGGCGATGCTCGATATCGCCGTAATGCATCTTGCGCGCTTCGTTGGGAAAGCGCTCGCCGACATTGTCGGCATTCTTGACGATGTGATCGCGCAATTCCTTCAGCTTGGCGCGCAACTCGCGCTCCTGCGCCATCAACAGCGGCGTCGAATCGGATGCCGTCGCCTCCGCAGGCGCGGCCGGCGCGGGCGCGGCCTGCTCGCGGCCCTTCTTGCTGACGATCTGCGGAGCCATGATGGCGCGCTCGACCTTCACCGAGCCACAATTCGGGCAGCTCACCAGCCTGCGCTTTTCCTGGCTTTCATACGCCGCGGAGCTTTGAAACCAGCTTTCGAAAGCATGGCCCTTCTCGCAGCGAAGGTTGTAGCGGATCATGCCGAACCCCGGACCAGATGCAGATGCTCCGGGCCGGCCTTGGGGTCGGCGATGCCGAAGCGCCTGCCATGCTGCAGCGACGGCACGGCCTTCCGCGCTGTCTCCACCTTGGATGTGTCGATCTTGGCGAGGAACACGCCGGGCTCGACGCCGCCCTCGGCGAGAATTTCGCCCCAGGGCGCGATGATCAGCGAATGCCCGTAGGTCTCGCGCTTGTTCTCGTGCATGCCGGCCTGCGCGGCGGCGAATACGAAGCAGCCGTTCTCGATGGCGCGGGCGCGGAGCAGCGTGTGCCAATGCGCCTCGCCGGTCTTCCTCGTGAACGCGGAAGGGACGGTGAGGAACGATGCGCCGGCTTCGGCCAAAGCCCGGTAGAGCGCGGGAAAGCGCACGTCGTAGCAGATCGTCAGTCCGATGCGGCCCCACGGCAGATCGGAGATCACCGCGGTTTCGCCCGGCTGGTAATTGGCTGACTCGCGATAGCTCTCGCCGCCGGGCAGGTCGATATCGAACATGTGGATCTTGTCGTAGCTGGCGAGAAGATTGCCGTCGGGCCCGATCAGGAACGAGCGGTTGACGGCGCGCTCCGGCGAATAGCGCAGCGCCAGCGAGCCGATATGGAGATGAATCTTCAGTTCAGCGGCCAGCGCGCGATAGGCTTTCAGCGAGAGATCGTCTGCTTCCGAGGCGAGATGCTCGAACAGCGCCTTGCGGTTCAGTTGCATCATGTTGCTTACTTCGGGCGTGAGCACATAGTCCGCACCCTGGGCCGCGGCCTCGCGGATCAGCCTGGTGCCCTGCTCGAGGCTCGGCTCAGGCAACAGCCCGGTGCGCATCTGCACCATGGCGGCGGTGAAGGTGGAACCAGCGCTCATGAGGAGGCCTTTTCTCCCGCCAGCAGTGAGTCGAGCTTGCCCGCGCGGTCCAGCGCATACAGCTCGTCGCAACCGCCGACATGGGTTGTGCCGATGAAGATCTGCGGAAAGGTCGAACCGTGGCCCGCGCGGTCGTACATCTCTTCGCGATAGGCCGGGTCGGTGGCCACATTCAGCTCCGTGAACGCGGCATTCTTGCGCGTCAGCAGCGATTTGGCGGCGGTGCAGTAGCCGCAGCCCGGACGGGTATAGATTTCAATGGCAGTCATGGCGCGCCCTGATTTGGCAAGTGTTTGAATTATATGGGAGCCCGGTGGCTGTCCACAACCCGCGCGAATACCAGCACGTCGACCTGCGCAGCCTTGGCGCGGAGCAGCGCGCGGGCACAGGCGTCGGTGGTGGCGCCTGACGTCAGCACGTCGTCGATCAGGATAACGCGGCGACCCTGGATATCAGCCATGCGATCGGCGGCGACCTTGAAGGCGCCCTGCACATTGCTGGCGCGCTGTGGCCGCGACAGACCGATCTGCTGCTCGGTCGCGCGAATGCGGCGAAGCGCCTCAGCGGTCAGTTTGACGCCGGTTTGCTGCGAAATCACCCGCGCCAGCGCGCCGGACTGGTTGTAGCGGCGGCTCCAGCCGCGTCGCCAGTGCAAGGGTACCGGCACCAGCACATCGGCCTGATCAAGCAATTCCTTGCCCGCCCGGGCCATCCAGCGGCCCATCGCGGGCGCCAGATCAGTGCGGTCCTGGTATTTCAGCGCATGCACCAGGGTGCGAGCGACATCGTCATAGCGCACCGCGGCGCGGGCGCGCTGATAGGCCGGCGGATTGGCGATCGCCTCCATCGACAGCAATTCGGAGCCGGGATCATAGACAAAGGGAATGCCGAGCCGCGGACAGAACGGCGGCGCGATGAACGACAGTTTCGCCCAGCACGCCGCGCAAACGCCCTCGCCATCCACCGGTTCGCGACAGGAAACGCACTGCGTCGGCAGCGCGATGTCGAGCGCGAGCCGCGGGATCTGTGCAAACATGTCGCGGCAGGCGCCGAGCGCGCTGCGGAAATGCCTGGAGATGGAGCGTGATGGTGATGCCTCGGCGTCCATGGCGCGAGGCTAGCGCCGTGCAGCGTGCGGCTCAAGCGTGGCATTGCCAGAGATGGGCAGCCAGCGTACCAACCGGCATGGCTTCGAATCCGACGACCGCGCCGCTCCTGTTCGACCGCGCGCTGCTGCGTGCGCGAATGGACCGCGCGCGGCGTGGCGGACCGGTGACGTTTCTGCTTGATCGAGTCAGAGAGGATTTTGAAGAACGGCTGCAGGCGGTGATGCGGAATTTTGCCGATGTCGCCGATATCTGGACGCCGGGCGAATTGCTGCGAAAACCTGTTGCGGATCGTTTCCGGTCGATCACCCGCATTGATCCCGATCCATCGGAAATGCTGTCCTTGCCGCCGCAGTCTCTCGACCTCGCCGTCTCGGCGCTCGCATTCCAGTTCGTCAACGACCTGCCGGGCGTACTGGCGCAGATCCGCCGCGCGTTGAAGCCGGATGGATTGTTGCTCGCCGCGATGCTCGGCGGCGATACGCTCACCGAACTGCGGCAATCCTTTGCTGCCGCGGAAGCCGAATGCGAGGGCGGGGTATCGCCGCGCGTCGCGCCATTTGCGGATTTGCGCGACATCGGTGCGCTGCTGCAGCGCGTCGGGCTGGCGCTGCCGGTCACGGACGTCGACCGCGTCGTGGTGCGCTATGACAGCGCGTTCGCGCTGATGGCCGATCTCCGCCGAATGGGGGCGACCAATATTCTGATCGAGCGACGCCGAACGCCGACCCGCCGCGCTACCATGCTACGGATGGCGCAAGTTTATGCCGAACGTTTTTCCGATCCCGACGGCCGCATCCGCGCGACCTTCGATGTGATCTGGCTGTCCGGCTGGGCGCCGCATGAGAGCCAGCAAAAGCCGTTGCGGCCGGGGTCGGCGAAAGCGAGTCTCGAGGCGGCGGTGCAGCGGGCAAAGCGCGATTGACGCGCAATTCCCGTCGGCGAAAGCCGCGAGTGGGGCCCATTCTACTTTGCATGGGGTTGTTTTCGCGATTTTGTGTCGTGGCAGGAGCCGCCGACCACAGGCCTCACATCAGCAAATCAATCAGATGCGGGATCAGCGGAATGTCCGCGGGCGGCATTGGATAGTCGCGCAGCTTGTTGGCGCGGACCCAGGCCAGTTGCTGGCCCTCGCGGGCGATTACCGTGCCTTCCCAGCGCCGGCAGATATAGAGCGGCATCAACAGATGGAAGCTGTCATAGGCGTAGCTGGCAAATGTCAGCGGCGCGAGGCACGGCTCGCTGACGTCGATGCCAATCTCTTCATGCAGTTCGCGGATCAGGGTTTGCTCCGGCCGCTCGCCGGGCTCGACCTTGCCGCCGGGGAATTCCCAGAGGCCAGCGAGCGCCTTGCCTTGCGGGCGCTGCGCGATCAGCACGCGCTTGTCGGTATCGACGAGGGCGCAGGCGACGACGAGGGTAAGCTTGATGTCTGCCATGCGCCGCTGTCTCGCTTAGGACCGGTAGTCGCCGTTGATCGCGACATATTCCTTGGTGAGGTCGCAGGTCAGCACGCGGTCGCGGCCCTTGCCGAGGCCAAGCGCGACCTTGATCTGGATCTTCGGGTTCTTCATCACCTCGGAGACCTCAGCCTCGTTGTAGGACGGATCGCGCGCGCCGCTTTTGGCGACGCGAATGCCGTTGAACGAGATCGAAAGCTTGTCGCGGTTGGCGGGCTCGCCGGCCTTGCCGACCGCCATCACCACGCGTCCCCAATTGGCGTCCTCGCCGGCGATCGCGGTCTTCACCAGCGGTGAGTTCGCGATCGACATCGCGATCTTGCGCGCCGAGGTCTTGGTGGTCGCGCCTTCGACGACCACCTCGACCAGCTTGCGCGCGCCCTCGCCGTCACGGGCGACCTGTTCGGCCAAATTCGCCAGCACCTCGTGGAAGGCTTTCGCGAAAGCCTTCAGGCGCGGATCGCTGGCGCGGCTGATCTTCGGCGCCCCGTCGGCCGCAGCCGCGCCGGTGGCGAAGGCCAAGAGCGTATCCGATGTCGAGGTGTCGCTGTCGATGGTGATGGCGTTGAAGGTGTCCTCGACGCCGCTCTTGAGCAGCGACTGCAGCACGGCGGACGAGAGCGGCGCGTCGGTGAAGACAAAGGACAGCATAGTGGCCATATCGGGAGCAATCATGCCGGCGCCCTTGGCCATGCCGTTGATGGTGACCTTGGCCTTGCCGAGCTTCACCGTGGCGGTTGCGACCTTCGGGAAGGTATCGGTGGTCATGATCGCCTTCGCGGCGTCCATCCAGTGGTCGGGTGTGGCAGTGTCAGCCAGTGTCCCCAGCACGCCGTCGAATTTGGTGGCGTCCAGCGGCTCGCCTATCACGCCGGTGGAGGCGAGGAACACGTCGGAGGTCGAGCAGCCGACTGCCTTTGCTGCGGTTTGCGCGGTCAGCGCCGTCGACTGCTTGCCGGTCTTGCCGGTGAATGCATTGGCATTGCCGGAGTTCACCACCAGCGCGCGAGCCTGTCCGCGGCCGAGCTTGGTGCGGCACCACTCCACCGGCGCGGAGGGGCATTTCGATTTGGTGAAGACGCCGGCGACCGTGGTGCCCTTGTCCATCACCGCGAGCAGCACGTCGGTACGGTTCTTGTAGCGGATGCCGGCGGCGGCGGTCGCGAGCTTCACGCCCGAAATCGCGGGCATGTCGGGGACATCGGTCGGGGCGAGGGGAGAGACGGAAGCGGACATGCGAGCACCTTGTTCGACCAGGTCAACCGTAGCCGGGGCTGTCAACTCGTCCCCAGACATGAAACGGCCGGGCGCTTCGGCCCGGCCATGACAACGGTAAATACTATCGGTCTCGAAGAAGTGACAGCGATTTTTTACTTCTTCGCCGGCGCCATCTTGGAATCCGCGGGCTTCGCGGCATCCGGCTTGGTGTCCGTCTTGGCGGCTTCCGCCGGCTTGTCCATGCGCTCGACCTTGGCGGCTTCGCGCAGCTTGGCGACGTATTCGGCCTGTGCCTTGCGCGTTACATAGGTCTCGATCTGCGCCTTGACCTGCTCGAAGTCGGGCGCCTTGCGGGCCCGCTTTTCCTCGACCTTGATGAGGTGCCAGCCGAATTGCGACTTCACGGGGTCGGAGATCTTGCCGGGCTCGAGCGTGAAGGCGACGGCGGAGAATTCCGGCACCATCTGTTCCTTGGTGAAGAACCCGAGATCGCCGCCATCGGAGGCGCCCGGATCCTTGGACTTCTTCTTCGCCAGCTCGGCGAAATCGCCGCCCTTCTTCAACTCTTCCGCGATCGCCTTGGCCTCGTCCTCGGTCTCGACCAGGATGTGCCGGGCGTGGACTTCCATTTCGCCAGTGATCTGCTTGGCGGCCTCCTCATAGACCTTCTTCATGGCCTCATCGGTGGTCGCAGCCTTGCCCTCGGTGGCGAGCAGGCTGTCCATCAGCAGGCGGCTGCGGGTGAAGGCCAGGCGCTTCTTGAAGTCTTCGGAATTCTCAACCTTCTTGTCCTCGGCGGCCTTGGCGACGATCTTCAGGTCGATCAGGAAGGCCAGCACATTGTCCTTCTTGGTCGCCGGATCCATCTGCGCGAGGCTGGGGCCGAGTTCCTCCTCCGCGAGCGCGACGTCGCTCTGGCGGATCTCCACGCCGTTAACCTTGGCGAGAACGGGGTTGTCCTGGGCACGAACCGGCAGGCTGGCGGCCAGAATCGCAGCCAGGCAGGCCGTTGCGGCCAAGGTGGCCGTGCCGAAGCGCAGGCCGGTTTTCGTTTCCGGGAACGAGGTGGTCATGGAAAATCCTTGTCTTGAAGAAGGGGGCGGCAAAGGCGGCGGGACACTCGCCCAATCATGCGGCCTTGGCAACGCGAAAAGTCTGTCAAAATGATGAATTCCCTGACAGATGGACCCACGTTGACAAGGCCCCAACCCAGCCATATCTGTGCCGGAACCTCCAGCGGCGATAGCGCTTATTTTGCTGCGTTTTTTGCTGTTGAACCTTGGATTGCTTAATTCCCACTCATTAGGCGGATGGCCCCCGGGAACGGGGTGTTTGCCGCGATGCGTCACGGTGAGTTGATAGGCAACTTGGTGGACCACGTCACGGCGCAACGCAAGTAACGGCAAAGGCAGGATTGGCATGATCGGCGCGCTCGCCCGCAAGTTTTTCGGCTCCGCCAACGACCGGCGGGTTAAGGGGTACCAGTCCCGAGTCAACGCCATCAACGCGCTTGAGCCCGAGGTCTCGAAACTATCGGACGAGGCGCTCAAAGCCCGTACCGCCGAATTCCGCCAGCAACTCGCCGAGGGCAAGACGCTCGACGACATCCTGGTTCCGGCCTTCGCCACCGTTCGCGAGGCCGCCAAGCGCACTCTTGGCCAGCGCCATTTCGACGTCCAGTTGATCGGCGGCATGGTGCTGCACGAGGGCGACATCGCCGAGATGAAGACCGGCGAAGGCAAGACGCTGGTGGCGACGCTGGCGGTCTATCTGAACGCGCTCGCCGGCCGCGGCGTCCACGTCGTCACCGTCAACGATTACCTCGCCCGCCGCGATAGCGAATGGATGGGCCAGATCTACAATTTCCTCGGGCTCACGGTCGGCGTGATCGTGCACGGCCTCGATGACGCCGAGCGCAAGGACGCCTATTCGCGCGACATCACCTACGGCACCAACAACGAATACGGTTTCGACTATCTGCGCGACAACATGAAGTACCGGCTGGAGGACATGGTCCAGCGCGGGCACTATTACGCGATCGTCGACGAAGTCGACTCGATCCTGATCGACGAGGCGCGCACGCCGCTGATCATCTCCGGCCCGCTTGACGACCGTTCGGACTTCTACAACACCATCGACACCTTCATGCCGAGGCTGGAGAAGAAGACCGACTACGAGGTCGACGAGAAGCAGCGCACGGTGACGCTGACCGAAGGCGGCATGGAGAAGATCGAGACGCTGTTGCGCGACGCCGGCCAGCTCAAGGGCGAGTCGCTCTACGACGTCGAGAACGTCTCGGTCGTGCACCACGTCAACCAGGCGCTGCGTGCCCACTCGCTGTTCACCCGCGACAAGGACTACATCGTCCGCGACGGCGAAGTCGTGATCATCGACGAGTTCACGGGACGCATGATGCCCGGACGGCGCTATTCCGAAGGCCTGCACCAGGCGCTGGAAGCCAAGGAGCACGTCCAGGTCCAGCCGGAAAACCAGACGCTGGCCTCGATCACCTTCCAGAACTATTTCCGCATGTACGAAAAGCTGTCGGGCATGACCGGTACGGCCGCGACCGAAGCCGACGAACTGTTCGACATCTACAAGCTCGAGGTCGTGGAAATCCCGACCAATGTGCCGGTGGCGCGTCTCGACGAGGATGACGAGGTCTACCGCACCCAGAACGAGAAATACGCCGCGATCCTGGCGGAGATCCAGCGCGCCAATGCGCGGCTGCAGCCGGTGCTGGTCGGCACCGCCTCGATCGAAAAGTCGGAAGTGCTGGCCGATTATCTGAAAAAGAACGGCTACAAGCAGATCGATTTCGGCGGCGAATCCGGCATGGAGAAGCTCTATGCCGCGGCGCGGGCCGGCAAGCCCGCAAAACTGTTCGCAGTACTGAACGCGCGCTTCCACGAACAGGAAGCCTATATCGTCGCCGAAGCCGGCGTGCCCGGCGCGATCACGATCGCGACCAACATGGCCGGCCGCGGTACCGACATCAAGCTCGGCGGCTCGCTCGAGATGCGGATCCAGCAGGAGACCGCCAACATTGCCGACGAGGCCGAGAAGGCCAAGAAGATCGAACAGATCAAGGCCGACGTCGAGCGCTTCCGCGAGATCGTGCTGAAGGCCGAGGAAGTGGTGGAGGTCGAGCCAGCCAAGGGTTCGAAGCCGGCCAGGACCGTGACCAAGCCCGGCGGGCTCTACATCATCGGCTCCGAACGCCACGAATCCCGCCGCATCGACAACCAGCTCCGCGGCCGTTCCGGCCGCCAGGGCGACCCGGGCCGCTCAAAGTTCTTCCTGTCGCTGGAAGACGACCTGATGCGGATCTTCGGCTCCGACCGGCTCGACAGCATGCTGCAGCGGCTCGGCCTGAAAGAGGGCGAGGCCATCATCCATCCCTGGATCAACAAGGCGCTGGAGAAGGCGCAGCAGAAGGTCGAGGCCCGCAACTTCGACATCCGCAAGAACCTGCTTAAATTCGATAACGTCCAGAACGACCAGCGCAAGGTGATCTTCGACCAGCGCATCGACCTGATGAAGGACGACAGCGTCGCCGAGACGGTTGCCGACATGCGTCACGCCTTTGTCGACGACGTCGTCGCCAAGCACGTGCCCGAGCATGCCTATGCCGAGCAGTGGGATGTCGCCGGCCTCAAGGACGAATTGAAGCGCGTGCTCGATGTCGATCTGCCGGTCGACGAGTGGGCCAAGGAAGAGGGCATCGCCGACGAGGAATTGCTGGCGCGCATCGAGAAGCATGTCGACGAGCGCATGGCGGCCAAGGTCGCGCAATGGGGCCCCGACGTGATGCGTTACGTCGAGAAGACCATCCTGCTGCAGACGCTGGACCACCTCTGGCGCGAGCATCTCATCATGCTCGACCATCTGCGCCAGGTGATCGGCCTGCGCGGCTACGGCCAGCGCGATCCATTGCAGGAATACAAGTCGGAAGCCTTCAGCCTGTTCGAGGCGATGATCGCGCATCTGCGCGAGGCGGTGACGGCGCAATTGATGCGCGTCGAGATCGTGCCGCCGGAAGAGCAGCAGCCGGTGCTGCCGGCGATGGAGGCGCACAAGTTCGATCCCAATACCGGCGAGGACGAGATGGCGTTCGCCAAAGCTTCGCTGGTGCCCCAGGTCGCGGCTGCCGATCGCGATCCGAAAAACCCCGCCAGCTGGGGCAAGGTCGGCCGCAACGAGGATTGCCCCTGCGGCAGCGGCAAGAAGTACAAGCACTGCCACGGCAAGTACGGTTAGGTTCGCGCTGAATCAGCAGGGTGGGCAGAGGCGCTGCAGCGCCGTGCCGCAAGACGCAATCGAATCTTGGATGGTGGGCACGCTTGTGCGTTGCCCACCATATGATTCCAATTCAATAGCTCCGCTGTCTTCCCCACGACAACATTGCTGGCAGGTCATCGCCCGCACCAATGTTTGATGATGATGTTCGACAGCCGCCAGCACCATTGCCGGCGACATCACCGAGCATTTAGCCTCCGGGCGGCTTGTACGAGCCACGAAGCTGGACCGCTTTTTGCCGGACCTGCATGATTTCGTCCTGCGTCCACAAGCGAGTGAGGTGCACATTGTGGATGGCGCCGGAGGCGACCACCGTGCCTGATATCGCCGGTGCCGAATTGGGATCGGGCACATCGAAGATGACGAGAACGCCGGGCCCTTCGGCCGCGGTGCTATACATCGAGATCAATTTGCCGCCGGCAGCTTCGATCAACTTCTTCGCTGCTTCGTAGCGACTGACGGTGGGATTTTCCAAAATGCCGGTGAGGGACTTTGGGGTGTATTGCGCCGTCATACAGAAATGCATGATGTCCTCCTGTCAGGGCGTGTTTGATCGATGAGGCGTTCGCCTCTCTTCCAGCTCAAATGAAAAACGAGCCGGCACAAAACCTGGAGATGAAGGATTTCGGCCCCGCCGTGGGCACGAGGCCGCTGATACTCCGACGGGCCTTCGGCACTGCCCGCTGGCGGCCTGTCATCAGGCTACATCAACTTCGCCGTTTCGGCCAACGATCACCTGAGGTGAGACGCTGCGGGTGATCTGGTACCGCTTCAGTTCAGGGGCTGGCGCTGGATCGCCGGCTTTCGCTGGCATGACAGTTTTCGCTGTGTGCAGTGAGAGCGCGTCGCGCTTCCTACTTCACCGCCCCGAAGCGGCTGTCGAACGAGTTCGTCGACATGATCGGCGCCGAGCCCGAGACTTGATTGTCCTTGGCGGCCGTAGCCGGAGCATCCGACAGCGACGGCTTCAGCGGCGGGCGGGTTGTTGCGGCAGCGTGCTTGGTGTCGGGCTTCGGTGCCGTGGTCTTGGGCGCGGACGCTTCAGGACGCGGCGGCTGCTTGACCTCGGCCGCCTTCGGCTTTGACGGCGGCGTGCTGGCGGTGGCGTCGGCTGCGCCGCCGCCGAACCCGACCTTGCGAGCGAGATTGGAGAACCACCCATCATTTTGGTTCGTGGCTGCCGGCGCTGCATTCGCCACCCGTGTCGGGGCGGGGGCAGGTGCGGCGGCCGGCGCGGCGACCAGCTTCGGCTGTTCCGGCGCGCCCATCAGCAAATTCTCGGACGGGGCCCGATCGGCGGGGGCTTTCGGCGGATTGACGTGGGAAGGAACGGTGCCGGGCGCCCGTGCCATCAGCGACAGGCTCGAGCCATCGCCGGGTTCGGAAAGACCGGTGCTGCCCTCGGGCACGCGGGCGGCGAACACCCGGTGCATGCCGCCGTCGATACCGGTGTTGGTCCGCGCCACCGGTGTTCCCTTGGCGATCAGGCGCGCGGTCTCGGCGAGGTCGGTGGCCTGCTTATCGCGCACGGCGTTGGCAATTTCTTCGGGGATTACATAGGCCGGGCACTTGGCCGAAGCATCGAACACCAGGTCACGCGTTGCGTTCGGCGGCTTGGCTGCATCGAACACGTATTTCTTCTCGCAGAAATCGACCTTCGGCTCTTGCTTGGTCACCTCGAAATGATCATTGCCTTCCTTGATCATTTTCCAGAACGGCATGTTCGGGTTGTTACGGTGCTTGGCCATGTTGGCCGGCGTCATCTTGAACGGATAGGCCTGCAACTGGAACGATTTCTGGCCGCCGAAGAAGGATTCGCGGCCCAGCGAATAGATTTCCGCGATCTGCTCGTCGGTCATCGCGTAGCAGCCGCGCGAGGAGCAGTCGCCATGCACCATCAACTGTGAGCCGGTGCGTCCCAGCGCCTTGTCGAATGCGTTGGGATAGCCGGTGTTGAAGGAGAGATAATAGGCCGACTGCGGATTCATCTGCGCCGGCGAGATCGAATAGAAGCCTTCCGGCGCCTGGCGGTCTCCTTCCTTGATCTTGGGACCGAGATCGCCCGACCAGCGGCAGATCGGGTAGGTCTTCAGAAGCGCGAAACGGCCGGAGCGGTCCTGCTTCCAGATCTCCAGTTCCGCTTCCTGCTTGAACAGGCGGACCAGGATCGGGGATTGCAGATCCATGTCCTTCGCCGTCATGTCGGCGACCAGCTTTGGCGGGACGGGCTGGTTGGCCTTGGCGTTATTGGCGAGCGACATGTCCTCGCCATTGCAGCCGGCTAGCAATGCGCCCGTGCCTGCGAGGGCAGCCGACGTGACGAGCGCGCGAACCAGCGACCGGTTAATCAAAGGCTAAGCTCCACACCCACCGGACATTTTCGCACCCCAAATCACAGCGAACATGCCCTGAAGCCATTGCGTAAAATAGTATCCTTTGACCTTCTGCGCCGCAACCCGAACGAGACCGTCCAGCGGCTGCGGCGGCAGGCATGGTCAACAGAATTTAAAGACCGGCCCCGCGGCCTAATTGCGGCCGAATCAAGTGCGCTGGCGAAAATAATGGCCGTTTAGAGGTTGTTAAAGATTGTGGCGGGCAGGCGCGTGCGACCACGCCAGCGTCAGGAGATTGGAGGCCGGAGCAATCAGCCCAGTTTGCGGCCGATATCGAGGAATTTCTGCCGCCGCTGCCGGCGGATGCCATCCGCATCGAGGTTGCGCAACTCGTTGAAGGCTACCGCGATGGCATCGCCGGTGGCTGAAATCATCGCGGCCGAATCGCGATGGGCGCCGCCGGAAGGCTCTTTCAGGATCTCGTCGATCACGCCGAAGCGCAGCATGTCCTGCGCGGTGATCTTCATGTTGGTGGCGACTTCCTGGGCCTTGGTGCCGTCGCGCCACAGGATCGAGGACGCCGCTTCCGGCGAGATCACGCTGTAGATCGCGTGCTCGAACATCATCACCTTGTTCGCGGTCGTGATGGCGATGGCGCCGCCCGACATGCCTTCGCCGGTGATGATTGCGACATTAGGGACGCCGAGCGAGAGGCAGGTGTCGGTCGAGCGCGCGATCGCTTCCGCCACGCCGCGTTCCTCGGCGCCGATGCCGGGATAGGCACCGGCGGAATCCGCGAGCGACAGCACGGGGATGCCGAAACGGTCCGCCATCTCCATCAGCCGCACGGCCTTGCGATAGCCTTCAGGGCGGGCCATGCCGAAATTATGCTTGATGCGGCTGTCGGTAGTGGCGCCTTTTTCCTGGCCGATCACGCAGATGCTCTCGCCGCGGAAACGGCCGAAGCCGCCCATCAGGGCCTCGTCATCGGCGAATTTGCGGTCGCCGGCGAGCGGGGTGAATTCGGTAATCAGCGCATTGACGAAATCGGTGAAATGCGGGCGCTGCGGATGGCGCGCCACCAGCGTTTTCTGCCACGGCGTCAAATTGGCATAGAGGTCGGTGAGCGCCTGCTGCGCCTTGTCCTCAATGCGCGAAATCTCATCGCCGATGTCGCTGCCGGACGCCGCCAGCGCGCGCAATTCGTCGACCTTGGCTTCAAGTTCGGCGACGGGTTTTTCGAAGTCGAGATAGCTGCGCATCTGATCCGGCATCAAAGCAATATAGGTAACAACGTGCATTGTGGCGAAGCGGTTTCGATTCGCTCCGGGAAAGCACGCATCTTCAATGATTTAGCGTGCATCTCGGTCCGGATGACCCGGATTTTCCGAAAGCGCGCCAAACAAGGCCGCGGGCGGGAGACGGCTGTTTCGGGGGAGACGGCGCGGAAGTCAAGGCGTGGCTTGCGGCGAGGGTTACTTCTCCGCTAGCGGATGCAGGTCGCGCACCAGGCTTTTCAGCCGTTCCTCGACCACATGGGTATAGATTTGCGTGGTGGAAATGTCGGTATGGCCGAGTAGCGTCTGCACGATGCGCAGGTCCGCGCCGTTATGCAGGAGGTGACTGGCAAAGGCGTGGCGCAGCACATGCGGCGAGACCAGCCGCGGCGCGAGGCCCGAGGCCGCCGCCAGTTCCTTCAGGTCGCGGGCAAAATGCTGCCGCGTCAGGTGGCCGCTCTCTCCGAAGGAGGGAAACAGCCATTTCGACGGGCTGGCGCTTTTCTTCTTTTCGGGCCTGAGCGCTTCCATCGCGGCGAGATAATCCGCCATCGCCTGCCGCGAGGCTTCGTTGAGCGGCACCAGCCGTTCCTTGTTACCCTTGCCGCGCACCACGATCATGCGGGCATCGCGCCGCGAGGCCGACAGCGGCAACGCCACCAGTTCCGAGACGCGCAGGCCCGTGGCGTAAAGCACTTCCAGAAGGCAATACAGCCGCAGCGCGCGCAGCCGCTGTTGCGGCGAGGCGTTCTCGGCCTCGGTCAATTGTTTCGCCCGCGTCAGCATGCGGTCAACGTCCGCGATCGACAGCACCTTCGGTAAGCCCCGGCCGCGTTTCGGGCCGGACAGGATCGCCGCCGGATCGTCGCTGCGGATCCGCTCGTTCAGGAGAAAACGGAACAGGTGCCGCATCGCCGACAGCCGCCGCGCCACGCTGGAGGATTTGAAGCCGCGGGTATCGAGGTCGGCGAGGTAATCGCGCAGCTCGTCAGTCCCGGCGCCGGCAAAGTTTTGTCGCTTGCGGCCGAGAAATTCCGAAAAATCCGTGAGGTCGCGGCGATAGGCATCGAGCGTGTTGTCGCCCGCGCCCTGTTCCGCCGCGAGCATGTCGAGGAACAGGTTAATCAGTTTGTTGTCGGAGGGTGTCGTACGCATTCGCTTTGATAGCGCATGATCTGGGCGGGATGGAGGTGCTTTCAGGCACGCTCCAACGTTATGTCCGGGAGCTAGGGCATCTGGCTGATGGCAGTGGCTTGCGACCAGACGACCACCCACCGCCCCTCTCGATATTCAAAGGTGTCCGTGTGCCAGTAATCGCCTGGCGCAACCCTATGGCCGCCGAACACCACTTCGAGCCTGGCGCGATACCGGATCACCGCGTGGCTCTGGTGATGTCGCACGGCGATGGGGCCGGGCTCCCAGGCGAGATATTTGATCTGCCCGCTTGCAATCGCTCCCAGGTAATCCTTCTTGGACAGGGCCATTCCGATCGGCGTAATCAACTGGAACTCGTTCGCATGAAGTCGCCCCGCCGTCTCTATGTCGCCTCCGACCAACGCGCGAAGTCGGGCACGCTCGGTCTCGCGGATGAGCTCGGCTTCGGGCGATGGATCCAGCTCGGTCGTGTAGGTGGACATAGGGTGTTCTCCATGATCGTGGGATTCGTAAAAGGCATGGTGGTGGTGGGACCGGGCGGCAGCCGCCGATCTAGGCTGTTGCGATCAGGCCGTGGTCGATCAGGCTCTGCGCAGTGGCGCGGATACAATCCTCGTCAGGCCGCGCTTTCCAGTTCAGCACCCGGCGCGCCTTTGCGGCGCTTACACTCAGGTCGCGATTGAGCTCGTGAACGATCATGCGCGAACGCGCGCTGAAGGGGGCCATCGCCCTCACCATCCAGTCGGGCACTTCGCCTGATGGCAACTGCGCAGCGTGCGCCGGAAACGACTTTGCCAGCACCGCGGCCAATTCTCTCAACCAGAAAAACCGACCGCCGACGATGAAGCGCTGGCCGGACGCACCGGGATGGGTCGTTGCCCTGATATGGGCGTCGGCCGCATCTCGCACATCGACCACCGAAAAGCCGAAGCGCGGAACGCGCCTGAGCTTGCCGCTCATCATTTGCCTGATCAGTCCGACCGACGTGCCGTGTTCCGGGCCGAGCAGCGGCCCAAAGATGGTGGCAGGGTTGACGACAGCCAGATCGAGTCCAGTTTCCTTCGCAAGGTTCCAAGCGGCCTGTTCGGCCAGCGTTTTCGACCGGTAATAGGGCGTGGCCCGCGGGCTTGCCGGATCGGTCCAATCGTTCTCGGTGAAGGGAGCCTGCCCATTGCCATGATTGGTGGCTGCGATCGTCAGCACCGCGCGCTCTACACCGGCTTCGTGGGCCGCGCGCAGCACACGAAGCGTGCCATCCCGCGCGGGTCGGATCATTGCGTTCGCGTCCTTCGGTAAGGTCGCCGGAAAAGGCGAGGCCGTGTGAATAACGTAGCGGCATCCCCTAAGCGCGAGATCCCATCCGGCATCGGCGCAAAGATCGGCCTCGACAAAGCTGATCGCGTCAGTCGTCGTATCGGGACAAAGCTGGCGCCTGATCCTGTCGCAAACGCCAATGCTGCGCACACTGCCTCGAACGCGATAGCCGTGTGCCAGCAATTGCTTGGCGATATGTCCGCCGAGGAATCCGCCGATACCCGTGACGAGAACAAGGGCGGCAGCGGCGTCGTTCAATTTGGAAGGCATTTATCAACTCCTCGGCCTGCGGAAGCGCCGGGCCGCGCCTCTATTAGACACTTGGACAATTATTGTCCATATGTTTTTGACGGCTTGGACGAAAACTGTCAGATTGCCCAGATGGAGCGGGTTGACCAGAAATCCGAGGCTATTCTCGACGCAGCGCTGCCGGTTTTCGTGCGTCACGGTTTTCGCAAGACTTCGATGGCCGACATCGCGCGTGCGGCACGCATATCGCGCGCGGCGCTTTATCTAAGCTTCAGCAGCAAGGAGGAGCTGTTCCGGGCAGGGTCAGCGCGTGCGCATGCCCGAACCATGCAAAACGTCGAGGCAGCGCTTGCGGCCGACGGCGACGTTTTCAGCCGGATCGAGCAGGCGCTCGCGGCTTTCCAGCGAGAACTGGTTGCGCCGTTTGCAGGCAGCGCCGACGCGGCCGAGCTGTTCGACGTCAACATGACGTTGGCCAGGGACATTACCCTTGGGGCGCGGGCCAGGCTTGTGGCTCTGCTCGCTCAAGTTCTGTCCGATGCAGAAGCAGACGGCGCCGTATCCCTGCAGGTCCTCGAGGCCAAGCCTGCCGATGTGGCCGGCATGATCGTCGCGGCAATAGAGGGGATTAAAGACGCGAAGGACGCTGGCCAGAGCCTGGACGAAGGCACGCGACTTTTCATGCGCTTGCTGCGTGCGGGGCTAGGCCGGAATGTTCCGAAAGGCTGACCGCGGAAGTGGCTGCCGCGTCTACTTCTTGAGGAACTTGTCTGCCGGGATGGTGACCGTCATTTCCCGGGGCTTCGGCGTGACGAAGTTCGCCAGCGAAAAAATCACTCCATAGATCACCCCGGCGATCACGCCGACGACCATCAGAAAGCGGAACAAACTGGGCATGCGGGGCTCAGGGCGGCGGAATTAACCAATGAAATCATCCATCATGTTCCCATCCCCGTGGCAAGAGTCTCTGGCAACGGCCTCGATGGGGGTAGTATAGGTGGCGCAGCGCGGGTCAAATCCCGCCAAAGAGCAGGGTTTTGATGTCCGAGACCGCCGCACCGGCACAGGCGAGCCCGACCCAGGAGGCCGACATCACGTCGGCGCTGGGAAGGCGTTCGATCGTGCTGGTCGGCATGATGGGCGCCGGCAAGTCGACCATCGGCCGGCGGCTGGCGGCCCGGCTGCGCCTGCCGTTTCTCGACGCCGATATTGAGATTGAGGCGGCGGCCGGGATGTCGATCCCGGACATTTTCGAAACCCATGGCGAGCCGCATTTTCGGGACGGCGAGGCGCGGGTGATCGCGCGACTGCTCGATGGCGGCCCGGCCGTGATCGCCACCGGCGGCGGCGCCTTCATGCGCGAGGAGACCCGCAGCCGCATCCGCGACAAGGCGGTCTCGATCTGGCTCAAGGCAGACGTCGACATCATCATGAAGCGCGTCAAGCGCCGGGCCGACCGGCCGCTGCTGCAGACCGAGGATCCGGTTGCGACCGTCAGCCGCCTGCTCGAATCGCGCGAGCCGGTCTATCAGACCGCCGACCTGATCATTCTGTCACGCGACGTGCCGCACGACCGTATCGTCGACGAATGTATCGATGCCCTGCGCGCCCGGCTGTGCGCCGGCGCGCCTTCTGCCCAGCCGGCAACCGACGGGATGAACGTCACGCCATGACTGCGCCACTGAAACATTCCGCCGATATCACGGTCGACGTCGCGCTCGGTGACCGCGCCTATGACATCGTCATCGGCCGTGGCGTGCTGGAGACGCTCGGCGCGCGCGTTGCCGCGCTGCGCCCCGGCGTGCGCACCGCCATCGTCACCGACCGCACCGTGGCCAAGCACTGGCTGGAGCCAGCCGAGCGATCGCTTAGCGAGGCCGGCATTCCGACTTCGCGCGTCATCGTCGAGGAAGGCGAGATATCGAAAACCTATGCCGGGCTCGAAAAGGTGAGCGAGGCGCTGATCGCAGCCAGGATCGAGCGCAACGATCTGGTGATCGCGCTCGGCGGCGGCGTGGTCGGCGATCTCGCCGGCTTCGCGGCGGCAATCTTGCGGCGCGGCGTCGATTTCGTGCAGGTGCCGACCTCACTGCTGGCGCAGGTGGATTCCTCGGTCGGCGGCAAGACCGGCATCAATTCGCCCCAGGGCAAGAACCTGCTCGGCGCGTTTCATCAGCCGGTATTGGTGATCGCGGATACCTCCGTGCTCGACACCCTGTCGCCGCGCCAGTTCCGCTCCGGCTATGCCGAAGTCGCTAAATATGGCGTGCTCGGCGATGAAGCCTTTTTCGCCTGGCTCGAAGCCAATCACGCCGACATCTTCTCCGGCGGCGCGGCGCGCGAGCACGCCATCGCAACCTCCTGCCGCGCCAAGGCCGCGATCGTCTCCCGCGACGAGCGCGAAAACGGTGAGCGCGCATTGCTCAATCTCGGCCACACGTTCGGCCATGCGCTGGAGGCCGCGACCGGCTTTTCCGATCGCCTGTTCCATGGCGAGGGCGTTGCCATCGGCATGGTGCTGGCGGCAGAGTTTTCCGCCAGGCTCGGCATGATCTCCGCGGCAGACGCCGCCCGCGTCGACCGCCATCTTGCGTCCGTCGGCCTGCCGACCCATTTGCAGGACATCGCGGGCTTCGCCCAGGAGGGGCTCGCGGATGCCGACGCCCTGATGGCGCTGATGGCGCAGGACAAGAAGGTCAAGCGCGGCAAGCTGACCTTCATCCTACTGCAGGCGATCGGCCGCGCGGTGGTGGCAAACGACGTCGAGCCGGCGCTGGTCCGCGATTTCCTGCAACAGAAGTTGTCGGGATGAGAACGGAATTGCCGGTGCCCAGCGTGGGGCGAGCGTCGCGCGCGGCCGGGGCCGTCACGAGGCATATATGAGTTCGACCGCGTTCAATCTGCTGCTCGCGATCCTGTTGCTCGCCGCCAACGCGTTTTACGTGGCCGCCGAGTTTGCGCTGGTCAAGAGCCGCGGCTTTCGCATCAAGGCGATGGTCGAGCAGGACCGCTTCGGCGCGCACTTGCTGCACGGCATGATGGGCAATATCGAAGCCTATCTCGCCTGCTGCCAGCTCGGCATCACCATGGCCTCGCTCGGCCTCGGCTGGGTCGGCGAGCCCACAGTGTCGGCGCTGCTCGAGCCGCTGCTCATTCCGCTCGGCATGTCGGAACGTACCCTGCACTTCGTGTCGTTCCTGGCCGGCTTCCTGATATTCTCCTCGCTGCATATCGTCATCGGCGAGCAGGTGCCGAAGACGTTCGCGATCCGCCAGCCGACGCCGGTCTCGCAATGGATCGCCTATCCGCTGCATCTGTCCTACCTGGTTTTCTGGCCGCTGAACTGGCTGCTCAACGCCGCTTCGCGCGGGATCCTGCGCATGTTCGGCGTGCAGGAATCCTCGCAGCATGAAATCCTCACCGATTCCGAGATCGAGGGGCTGGTGGAAGAATCGGCCGTGCACGGCGGCATCGAGAGCGGTGAGGCCGAATACATTCACAACGTCTTCCGCTTCGGCGACCTCGCCGTATCAGACGTCATGGTCCATCGCACGGCCATGATGATGATCAACGCCGATCTGCCGCCCGAAGACCTGGTGCGCGAGGTGCTGGCAACCGAGTACACCCGCATTCCCCTGTGGCGCGACAAGCCCGAAAACATCATCGGCGTGCTGCACGCCAAGGATCTCTTGCGCGCGATCCGCGCCACCGAAGGCGATATGTCGCGCATCAACGTATCAGCGATCATGCTGCCGCCCTGGTTCGTGCCGGAGATGCGGCCTTTGTCCGAACAGTTGAAGGCGTTCCGCCGCCGCAAGACCCACTTCGCGCTCGTCGTCGATGAGTACGGCGAAGTCGAAGGCATGGTGACGCTCGAAGACATTTTGGAAGAGATCGTCGGCGATATTTCCGATGAGCACGATGTCGTGGTTGCCGGCGTGCGTGTCCAGGCCGACGGCTCCGTGGTGGTGGATGGCTCGGTGCCGATCCGCGATCTCAACCGCGCCATGAACTGGCATCTGCCCGACGAGGAGGCGACTACGGTAGCGGGTCTCGTGATCCACGAAGCGCGCTCGATCCCCGAGCGCGGCCAGAATTTCACATTCCATGGCTGCCGTTTCCGCGTGCTGCGCCGCGAGCGCAACCGCATCACCGCGCTGAAAATCACACCCCTGCCGCGCGAAGCCGAGGCGGAGGAGCTGAAGCCGAAGCGGGCAGGGACGGCGTTCTGACGGCGCATGCCGCAAGTGGCGTCGGCTATTCAATATCGATCGCGACGCCAGAGAGCTTCCACTGGCCGTCGGAGGGAATGAAGCCGAGCTGGTACTTCACCTTCTTCGGCGTGGTGTCGAAGCGGCCCTTGAGCCGCAGCACGCCCTTGTCGTCGATCTTCGCATCTTCCTCTGAAATGACCGGGCTGGCGACGATCGCGTCGAACACGGCGTGCTTCTCGACCAAGTCCTTGAAGACGACCCGCAGTTTCTCGGGCGGAAACTGCTCGCGGAACGGCTTTGAGATTTTGGCGTGCAGGACCGTGAAATTGTCCGACGCCACCGCATCGTTGAGCGTCACCAGAATGCTCTTGATCAGCACTTCCTGGACAAAGGGGCTGGGCATGTCCAGCGCCTGCGCCCGCACGGAGGAGGCCGCAGCCAGCAGCGCCACGGCGGCGGCCCATCTGAAGCGTGCCCAATATCGCATCGGACGACCCCGTCGAGCTGCGATGGCATCGGGGTCAGCCCGCCCCCGTGTCCGAACCACGTCCATCGCCTTGCCGATTGTCTCACGTTTGCGAAAACCGTTCTACCGTCTCCTCCGATCTTCACAGGAAGCTGGCGGACCGTCTCATGTCAGATAGAAGATGGCTTCGGCGAGCAGCCGTTCTGGCGGCTGCGCCGACGTATCCAGCGTCAGCCTCGCATCGGTCCAGGCTTCATATTCCGCGCGTCGCTTTTCGACCCTTTCCCAGGTGACCTCGGCCATGCCCTCGATGCCGCGGATTCGCGCTTCGATCCGCCGGCGATGCGTCGCTTGGTCGACGCAGACGCATTCGATGATCGCGAGATCCGCGCGATATCTTGCGGCGAGGTTTCGCCATGCGGCGCGCGGCGCCTCGACCGGATTGACGGCGTCGATCACGACGGACTGCCCCAGCCGCAGATGCTCCTCGGCCAATGCTTGCGCAACGACATAGGCCGCGATTCCCGTATCATTCCGGGGCAGGCCGCCGCGCCGCATCGCCGCCTCGATCGGATCGATCGAAAACAGCGGTAGCGAA
Source organism: Bradyrhizobium sp. CCBAU 051011 (assembly GCF_009930815.1). Taxonomy (NCBI): domain Bacteria; kingdom Pseudomonadati; phylum Pseudomonadota; class Alphaproteobacteria; order Hyphomicrobiales; family Nitrobacteraceae; genus Bradyrhizobium; species Bradyrhizobium sp. CCBAU 051011. Next base: position 2,634,709 of record NZ_CP022222.1, read on the forward strand.
AAATGTCGGCAAAGGCCTTCGGCGAGCGTACTCTTTCCGGAACCGGGAAGGCCGGCTAAAACAATGAGCTTCTGCGACATCATGGACGCTCATATTTTTGCCGCGGATAGTCGGTCACCGGCCGGCGGTTTCTCCCGGCGCCTGCGCCTTGATCGCCAGCGCATGGACGGATCCCCTAAGTTCCGCCTCAAGCGTTGCATTTACCAGCCGGTGGCGTTCAATCCGGCTCTTCCCTTCGAAGGCCGGAGATACGATATACACTCTAAAGTGCGTCTCGCCGCCCGGCCGGTGACCCGCATGGCCCTCATGCAGATGAGATTCGTCCGTGACGTCGAGGCTTTCTGGCAAGAAAGCTTCACGCAACTTGTTTATGATAACGTCCCTGGTGCTCATGATAGTGGCAGTTAATTCCGTGTCTGCTTTCCGTCAATGTTGTATCCGAACGGAGGTATTCGCAATGTCAAGACTTGAAGCCTTTCGCATTGCGTAGTCAAAGTCAGCTATGCCGATTGATTCATCCAAGTTCTTCGATTCCATTCGCATCAAGCCCAACAAGGTCAGCGCGAAGGCGCAGGCGCGTGCGAATGAAGAATCCGCCATGTGCGAATGGGCGGGCTGCCAGAACAAGGGGCCGCACCGCGCGCCCAAGGGCCGCGAAAATTCCCGCGAGTACTTTCACTTCTGTCTCAACCATGTGCGCGAGTACAACCAGAACTACAATTTCTTCCAGGGCATGAATGCCGATGCCGTCGCGCGTTACCAGAAGGATGCGCTAACCGGCCATCGTCCGACCTGGAAGATGGGCGCCAACACCGCCGGCAAGAAGGGCAAGCAGCCCAGCGCCGAGGATTTTGACGGCGCCGCCGATCCCTTCAGCATGTTCTCAGAGCTCAACGGCCGCGGCCGCTGGCGGCCCGGCCCGGGTTTTGAGGCCAAGGCCGAAACGCGCAAGGTGATGAACGCCGAGCGCAAGGCGCTGCAGGTGATGGGGCTTTCTGCCGAAGCAACCCTCGATGACGTCAAGGCCAAGTACAAGGCGCTGGTCAAGCAGCACCATCCCGACGCCAATGGCGGCGACCGCTCCACCGAGGACCGCCTGATCGAGATCATCAAGGCGTATAATTACCTGAAGACGGTCGTCCGCGCGTAAGCGGGCACAGACCTGTAGCCCGGATGACGCGCAGCGCAATCCGGGATCTCTCTCACCGCTGAAAGACCGGTCCCGGATTGCGCGGAGCCTGTCATCGGGCGCGCATTCGCGCGACCCGTTGGCTCCATCCGGGCTACGGGTACTCGGTACACTCCTCACCCCGGCATTGGCCCGATATACGCCGAACTCGGCCGGATCAGCCGTCCGCCGCGCTGCTGCTCGCGCGCATGCGCCGTCCAACCCGCCGCACGCGCCACCGCAAAGATCGGCGTAAACGCCTGCCGCGGGATTTTCAGCGCGTCGAGCAGGATCGCGGTGAAGAACTCCACATTGGTGTCGAGCGGCCGGTCCGGATTCTTGATCCGCAACGCGCTGCGGATATAGGCCTCGACCTCGCCCGCAAACGGCAGGTCGGTGCCTTCACCGGCGAGCCGCTCGATCGCGCCCTTGAGCACGTCGGCGCGCGGATCGCGGACGCGATAGACGCGGTGGCCGAAGCCCATCAGCCGCTCGCCTCGGGCCAGCGCGCTGTCGACCCACGGCTTGATGCGTTCGGTCGAGCCGATCGCATCGAGCATTTCCAGCACCGGCTCGGGCGCGCCGCCATGCAGTGGGCCGGTGAGGGCGCAATATCCGGCCGTCACGGCTGCGAACAAATCGGCCTGCGTCGAGGCCACCACCCGCGTCGTAAAGGTCGATGCATTCATGCCGTGGTCGCACACCGTGACGAAATACGCGTCGAGCGCCGCAGCCTCCCGCGCGTCAGGCTTGCGGCCGAGCATCATCGACAGTGTGTCGGCGGCGTGGCTCGCGGTCGGATCGGGCGCGACGGGATCGTTGCCCTTCACCCGCTGCACCAGCGCGCCGGCAATCACCGGAAATGCGCCGACGATAGTGGCCTCATGTGCGAGGCCCGCTTCCGCGCGCAGGCCAGCGATCGCCGCGCGAAAACCGTCGATGATCGATAGGCCGCGTGTGATGCCAAGCAGGTCCGGCAACCGGGCGAAGGCGCGTTCACGCCCCGCGCCGAGCGCCGCGCGTACCGCGGCTTCGCCAATGGGGTGGCCGGTGCCGCCGCTCCACAACCGGGCGGTCACGCCCTCAAAACCGGTCTTGCGGGCGAGATCGCCGACCCGCTCGCCGGCAATGATCAGTTCCCCGCGCTCGCCATCAACATGGCTGAGCACGGTCTCAGCGGCCGGAATGCCGTCGAGGCCGATCGGGGTCTTGGAAATCTGCATGTTCATGGGGCTCTCCTTTGACTGCTGCCAAAGGTCGGGCCTCTCGACAGATTGATCAATCTTGATTATGTGAATCAATATGAAAAAATCCGCCGGCCTTTACCTCTCGGCCCGCGAGGCCTCCGCCGAACTCGCGATCTCGCAGGCCACTCTTTATGCTTATGTCAGCCGTGGCCTGATCCGCTCGGAGCCGTCGCAGGATTCCCGCAGCCACCGCTACCGGGCCGAGGACGTCCGCACGCTGAAGGAACGGCGCACCCCCTCGCCGGAGCCGCGCGGCCTGCGCAGCTTCGACGCCGATCTGCCGGTAATGGATTCAACGGTCGGAACCATTACCGAGGAGGGCGCGATCTATCGCGGCGTCAACTGCATCGATCTTGCCGAGCGCGACACGCTCGAACACGCCGCGACGCTGCTCTGGGACGTGACCGGCGTCGATCCATTCGATCAGGACAATTGCCCGATCGTGTCAGACGAAATGCGCGCTGTCGCCGAGGCCACACGCAAAGCCAACGCGATCGATCGCGCCATCGCCGTGCTGGCGCTGGCAGCCGCCGCTGACCCGCGCGCCTTCACCCGGGCGCCCGACGGACGCGCGATGGTCGGCGGCCGTATCGCGCGGCTGGTGGTTGCGACCATGCTGAACGCACGATCATCGGCAAAACCGCTTCATTCGCAGATTGCGCGCGCCTGGGCGCCCGACAACAAGCACGCGCCCGACCTGATCCGCCGCGCGCTAGTTCTGCTGGCCGATCATGAACTGAACGCCTCGACCTTCACCGTGCGCTGTGCGGCGTCGACCGGCCTGAATCTCTATGACGCCGTGATTGCCGGCCTCGTCGCATTGAAGGGGCCGAAGCACGGTGGCGCCGGCGTGCTGGCGGCGCAGCTTCTGAAGACGCTTGCCAATGGCGAGGTCGCCCCGGTCATCCGCGAGCGCGTCGCGCTTGGCGAGCGGTTCGCGGGCTTTGGCCATGGGGTCTACAAGCACGGCGATCCCCGCGCACGCGCGCTCTTGGAAGCGCTGGCGCGCTCCGGCGCCGACCGCAAGCTCACCCACGAAATTCCTGACAGCATTGCCGAGGCGACCGGCGAATTCGTCAATATCGACTATGCCCTTGCGGTACTCGTGCACACGCTCGGCCTGCCGCCGGGCCATGAACTGGTGCTGTTTTCGATGGCGCGCACGGTGGGGTGGATCGCGCATGCCTGCGAGCAATTGCAGCACGGCCGGTTGATCCGGCCCCGCGCCCGTTACGTCGGTCCGGCGCCGGGACGCAGCCCTGTCCGGGCCTGATCCGCAGCGGTCCGGCGTCGGCGCAGCGTCCAGACACCGAGCGCGATGATCGCCGCCGCGCACACGCCCAAAATCCAGAGATGTTTGCCGATGTGTTGGTGATGCGGCAGGCCGGCATAGTGGTGCAGCGCCGAGACTGCGAACACGCCCGGCAGAATGTGCGCCGAAGCCCACGCAAGGACCGCGGCAACGTTGACGCTGTAGAACCGGGCCGGCGACATCCCGAGCGCGCCCGCAGTGACCGGCACGAACGCGCGGATCGGTGGCGCAAAACGCCCGAACAGCACGGCGAGCGATCCCCAGCGCTGGAAGAACGTTTCGCTCTGCGCCATCACGGCGGGATATTTCGACATCGGCCAGGCGCTGAGAATCTCGCGTTGCGAGCGATGGCCGGCCCAAAATGCCGAGCCGTCGCCGAGCAGGGCGCCTGCAATCGCGGCCGCCAGCACGCCCCACAGGTTCAGTTCGCCGCCGGGCACCAGCGCGCTCAGGGCCAGGATGATGGTTGAGCCCGGCACCAGTGCGCCTGCGACGGGGATCGCTTCCAGGAGGGCAGCGAGAAATAGGGTCAGATAGGCCAGCCACGGATGGGCCGAAACGAAGGCAATGATGGGATCGAGGAATGAAGTCACAGCCTTGCCGTCCGCTGAGTGGGCCGCCTGCACCCACAGCTACCAAGCCCGGCTGGGGCCCGAAAGTGCCACCGCCCTCCGGTTTTGGGGCCGGGCAGGCGGACAAGTCGGCAAAAGTGCGGCGTGATTCGCAGGGCAGCCCTCCAAAAAGTCGATACACGGCCTATCTCAATGATAAGGCAACGGAACTTTGATTGCGCCGCGGGCTTCTGCCGGCCCTTGCTCTCTGCTAGGTTGGTAACAGCCCCCATCCGCAGCCATTTAACAGATCTGGTTTCGGGAACGCCCGGGACCTCGGAGGATTGATGACGACCGCCGCCATGAGCAAAGTTTCGGAGCCCGCCGGTTTGCCCGACATGAAGGTGTCGGTCCGGCAGGTCTTCGGTATCGACAGCGATCTCGAAGTGCCGGCCTATTCCGAAGTCGACCCGCATGTGCCGGAAGTTGATTCGGATTACCGCTTCGACCGCGCCACCACGCTCGCAATTCTCGCCGGTTTTGCCAAGAACCGCCGCGTCATGGTCACTGGCTATCACGGTACCGGCAAATCGACCCATATCGAGCAGGTCGCGGCGCGCCTGAACTGGCCGTGCGTGCGTGTCAACCTCGACAGCCACATCAGCCGCATCGACCTGGTCGGCAAGGATTCGATCGTCATCAAGGACGGCAAGCAGGTCACCGAATTCCGTGACGGCATCCTGCCTTGGGCGCTGCAGCACAACATCGCGCTGGTGTTCGACGAATACGACGCCGGCCGCCCCGACGTGATGTTCGTGATCCAGCGCGTGCTGGAAGTTTCCGGCCGCCTGACGCTCTTGGATCAGAACAAGGTGATCAAGCCGCACCCGTCGTTCCGCCTGTTCTCGACCGCCAACACGGTCGGCCTCGGCGATACCTCGGGCCTCTATCACGGCACCCAGCAGATCAACCAGGGCCAGATGGACCGCTGGTCGATCGTCACCACGCTGAACTATCTGGCGCATGACGAAGAGGTCGAAATCGTGCTGGCCAAGGCGCATCACTATCGCACGCAGGAAGGCCGCGACATCGTCAACAAGATGGTGCGGCTCGCCGATCTCACCCGCAACGCCTTCGCCAATGGCGATTTGTCGACGGTGATGAGCCCGCGCACCGTGATCACCTGGGCTGAGAACTCCGAAATCTTCGGCGATATCGGTTTTGCGTTCCGCGTCACCTTCCTCAACAAATGTGACGAACTGGAGCGGCCGCTGGTGGCGGAATTCTATCAGCGTTGCTTCAATGCGGAACTGCCCGAGAGTTCGGTGAACGTGGCACTCAGCTAGCCCATGGCGAAAATTTCCGTCGAGCGCACCATTGGAAAGACCAAGAAGGCGGTGCTCGGCGGACTTCTCGGCTTCAACGCCGAGAAGATGGGGAAGCAGAAATACAAACGCCTCGCCATCTCGCTGCGTGAAGGGGACAAGATCGTCGGCGGTATTGTCGGCGAAGTCTGGACCACGGTGCTGTTCATTCAGCTGTTCTGGATGGAGCAGAAGCTTCGCGGCAAGGACTACGGAACGAGGTTGATAAAGGCGATTGAGGACGAAGCGAGAAAGTTCGGGGCCACGCGGTCCTATCTGGACACGATGAGTTTTCAGGCGCCGGGTTTCTACCGCGCTTGCGGTTATGAGGAATTCGGTTCGATCGAAGGCTATCCCGGCGGCGTCACGCGGCACTGGTTTACGAAAGCGCTATGAGCACATCATCCAACTCCAAATTCCGCACCGGATCCAAGGAAGCGCCGACCGAGCCGTTCAAGCGCGCGGTGACCTCATGCCTGAAGGCGATTGCGAAAGCGCCGGAACTCGACGTGACGTTCGCGGCCGAACGTCCCGGTCTCGCGCCGGGCAAGGCGCGGCTGCCGGAGCCTGCCCGCAAGATGACCAAGCGGGACGCCGCGATCGTGCGCGGTCACGCCGATTCGATCGCGCTGAAGCTCGCCTGTCACGATCCCAAGGTGCATCGCAAGCTGATGCCGGGAAATCCGCAGGCGCGCGGCGTATTCGAGGCGGTGGAGCAGGCCCGCGTCGAGGCGATCGGCTCGCGCCGGATGTCGGGCGTTGCGAAGAATCTCACCGCGATGCTCGACGATCATTTCCATCGCGGCAAGTATGACGAGATCACCGACCGCGCCGATGCACCGCTGTCGGATGCGCTGGCGATGCTGGTGCGCGAGCGGCTGACCGGCCTTGCGCCGCCGACGGCCGCGAAAAAAATGGTCGATCTCTGGCGTCCGGTGCTGGAAGACAAGATCGGCGCCCGGCTCGACAAGCTGAGCCGCGTCACCGAGGACCAGGCCAAGTTCGGCGACCTCGTGCATGATCTGCTGTCGGCGCTCGACCTCGGCGACGACCGCGACGCGGACGCCGATGACGACGAAAACGACGACGAGAACCAGGACGGCGAGAACGATCAGTCCGGCGCCGAAGGCTCGCCCGATAGCGATGCCGCGCAGGAAATGAGCGCCGACCAGGCGCAGGCGTCCACCGACGAAATGTCTGAGAGCGCGATGGAGAGCGCACAGGCCTCCACGTCGGATACGTTTGACGACGGCGAACTCGGCGATGACGAAACGCCGGGCGAGGCGACGCGGCCGAACACGCGCGGCGCCAACGAGCCGCGCGGGCCGGAATATCACGCCTTTGCGCCCAAGTTCGACGAGGTGATCGCCGCCGAAGATCTCTGCGACCATGACGAACTGGAGCGGCTGCGGTCCTACCTCGACAAGCAGCTTGCGCATCTGCAGGGCATCGTGGCGCGGCTCGCCAATCGCCTGCAGCGCCGCCTGATGGCGCAGCAGAACCGCGCCTGGGAGTTCGATCTCGAGGAAGGCATCCTCGATCCCGCGCGGCTGTCGCGCGTGGTCACCGATCCCTATCATCCGCTGTCCTTCATGCATGAGAAGGAAGCGACCTTCCGCGACACCGTGGTGACGCTGCTGCTCGACAATTCCGGCTCGATGCGCGGCCGCCCGATCACGGTGGCGGCGACCTGCGCCGATATTCTCGCGCGCACGCTGGAGCGTTGCGGCGTCAAGGTCGAGATTCTGGGTTTCACCACGCGCGCCTGGAAGGGCGGGCAGTCGCGCGAGGCGTGGCTCGCCGCCGGCAAGCCGGCCAATCCGGGCCGGCTCAACGACCTCCGCCACATCATCTACAAGTCTGCCGACGCGCCCTGGCGGCGCTCGCGCAAGAATCTCGGCCTGATGATGCGCGAGGGCCTGTTGAAGGAGAACATCGACGGCGAGGCGCTGGACTGGGCGCACAAGCGCCTGCTCGGCCGGGCCGAACAGCGCAAGATCCTGATGATGATCTCGGACGGCGCCCCGGTCGACGATTCCACGCTGTCGGTCAACCCCGGCAATTACCTCGAGCGGCATCTGCGCCACATCATCGAGGAGATCGAGACCCGTTCGCCGGTCGAACTGATCGCGATCGGCATCGGTCACGACGTCACGCGCTACTACCGCCGTGCCGTCACCATCGTCGATGCCGAGGAGCTCGGCGGCGCCATCACCGAAAAACTCGCTGAACTGTTCAGCGAGACCCACGGCGCCGCGCCCGTCTCAGGCCACCACCGGCCGCGCCGCCTGCATTCGTGAGAACATGCTCCCGCCCATAGGCCGCCGCCGCCTTTTGAAATATGCAGCGGCGGGGCTTTCGTTGACGGCCATGCCGGCCGTCGCGGCGGCGCAAACGGCTGTTCAGCGGCCGCCGAAGCAGGCGAGCCCCGACGAGTTCACGGTCAGCACCCCGGTTTCGATCGACGTCAACGCCCGGCCGTTGCCCTCGTTCGATACCCGCGACCGATCGCGGGTGCGGTTCGGCGAGCTCGAATATCGCAGCGGTCTCATTCTCACCTCGCGCTTCCGCGGATTTGGCGGATTGTCGGGACTACGGCTGGACGCCAAGGGCGAGCGCTTCATCGCCATCAGCGACAAGGGCGGCTGGTTCACCGGACGCATCGTCTACAAGGGCCGCGAGATGACCGGGCTCGACGACGTCGAGGCTTCGCCGGTACTCGGTCCCGACGGCAAGCCGATCACCTCGCGCGGCTGGTACGACACCGAGGCGCTCGCGCTCGACGGCTCGCTGGTCTATGTCGGCCTTGAGCGCGTCAATCAGATATTGCGCTTCGACTTCGCCAAGGGATTTACGCGCGCGCAAGGCGAATTGATTCAGTTGCCGCTGGGCGTGCGCAAGCTGCCCAACAACAAGGGCATCGAGGCGCTTGTGGTGGTGCCGAAGGGCTCGTCCCTGGCGGGAACGCTGATCGCGATCTCCGAACGCGGGCTCGACGCCCAGGGCAACATCACAGCCTTCCTGATCGGCGGCAAGTTGCTGGGGCTGTTCAGCATCCGCCGCACCGACAATTTCGACGTCAGCGACGCGGTGCTGCTGCCCTCCGGTGGGCTGTTGCTGCTGGAGCGCAAATTCTCCTGGCTCGGCGGGGTCGGCATCCGCATCCGCCGCGTCGCGCTCGCCTCCATCGCCCCCGGCGCTGTGATCGATGGTCCCGCGATCTTCGAAGCCGATCTCGGCAACGAGATCGACAACATGGAAGGCATCGATGCCCATGTCACGCCGGAGGGCGAAACGGTGCTGACGCTCGTCTCCGACGATAATTTCTCGATGATACAACGCAATCTGCTGCTGCAATTCACGCTGGTGGAGTAGCGTCCTCGCGCGAATAACGGAACGGTTCTTGCAACGCTCCGGGACGTAAACCGGAGCTTTCGATGTACAAGTCCATTCACGCCCTTTGTGTCCTGTCCACCCTTCTTGTTGCCCAAGCGGCGCATGCCGAAACCTGGCCGTCGCGGCTGATCAAGGCGACCATTCCGTTCGGCCCGGGCAGCGCCACCGACGTGGTGCCGCGCCTGGTGTTCGAACGTCTCTCGTCCGAACTCGGCCAGCCCATCGTGGTCGAAAATCGGGCAGGGGCCGGCGGCACGCTCGGCACGGGTCTGGTCGCGAAAGCCGAACCCGACGGCTACAGCATTCTTGCCCATTCCTCGGCACTCGCCATCGCACCGGCGATATTCCCCAACCTGACCTTCGATGCGACGAAGGACCTCTCCTCGGTGCTGATGATCGGCTCGAGCGCCAGCGTCATGATCGTGCCGAACGAGCGTCCGTGGAAATCGATCCAGGACTTCATCGCGGAGGCCAAAGCCAAGCCGGGATCGATTTCTTTCGGCTCGGTTGGTGTCGGCAGTGCGGTGCACATCGCCGCGGAGAAGTTTCGGCTCCCCGCCGGCATCGAGGCAACGCATGTGCCGTATCGCGGCGGGCCAGAGGTGATCGCCGACATCATGGGAGGACGGATCGATCTCTACTTCTGTCCGCTGGCGACCGCCTTGCCACTGATCCGGCAGGGGCAGGTGAAGGCCTTGCTGGTTTCGACGCCCAAGCGCGCCGCCGATCTGCCTGATGTGCCGACACCTGGAGAGAGCGGCCTGAAAAATGCAGAAAGCGTGAGCTGGTTCGGCGTGTTCGTGCCTTCGAGGACACCGCGGGACATCGTGGAAAGGTTTCATGCAGTGGGAATGAAGGTACTGAGCGATCCCTCCGTGCAGGCGAGCCTGACGAAGCTCGGGGTCGAGCCGATGCCGATGAAGCCGGCCGAGATCGACGACCTCGTCAAGCGCGAGGCGGCGGCCAATCTGGAGCTGATCAAGGCGGCGGGGATCAAACAATAGGGGGAGGGTTGCAGTCCCGGCGGGTTGAGGAGGGGAGAGCGGCTCGCTAGCATTGCGGGTCGCTTTCCTTCCGGTCCGGATCCCTTAGCCCATGAGCGCTCTGTTTACCCCGATCAAGCTGCGCGGCCTCACGCTTCCCAACCGCATCATGGTGGCGCCGATGTGCCAGTACTCGTCCGTCGATGGCGAGGCCAATGACTGGCACTTCACCCATATCAATTCGCTGGCGCTGTCGGGCGCCGCCATCTTCTGCATCGAGGCGACGGCGGTGGAGGCGTCCGGCCGTATCACGCCGGGCTGCCTCGGCCTCTATAACGACGCCACCGAAGCCGCGCTGAAGCCGATCCTCGCTTCCGTGCGCAAGCGCTCGAAGGCCGCCGTGATGATGCAGCTCGCCCATGCCGGCCGCAAGGCGTCGAGCCACACGCCGTGGGACGGCGGGCAACTGATCCCCGTTGGCGAAGGCGGCTGGCGGGCGGAGGGGCCGTCGGCCATTCCGCACAAGCAAGGCGAGACGCCGCCGATTGCGTTCGATGCCGCCGGCCTTGCCCGCGTGCGCGACGCCTTCGTGGCGGCGACGAAGCGCGCCGAGCGGCTCGGCATCGACGCCATCGAGGTGCATTCGGCGCACGGCTACCTGCTGCACCAGTTCCTGTCGCCGATCGCCAACCAGCGCACCGATCAATATGGCGGCTCGCTTGCGAACCGCATGCGCTTTCCGCTCGAAGTGTTCGATGCAGTGCGCGCGGCGTTTCCGCACGACAAGCCGGTCGGATTGCGCGTCTCCTGCACCGACTGGGTCGAGGGCGGCTGGGATCTGGCGCAAACCATCGAGTTCGCGCATGAGCTGAAGAAGCACGGCGTCGACTGGATCGACGCGTCCTCGGGCGGCGTGTCGCCACTGCAGAAGATTCCGCTCGGCCCCGGCTACCAGGTGCCGTTCGCGCAGGCGATCCGCGAGGCGACCGGGCTCACCACCATCGCCGTCGGCCTGATCACGGAAGCCAGGCAGGCCGAGGAGATCGTGGCCTCGGGCAAGGCCGACATGGTCGCGCTCGCCCGCGCCATGCTCTACGACCCGCGCTGGGGTTGGCACGCCGCCGCCGAACTCGGCGGCGAGGTGTTCGCGCCGCCGCAATACTGGCGCTCGCAGCCCTCGACGCAGAAGGCGCTGTTCGGCGCGACCACGTTCGGGACAAGGTAGCCGCATACGCAGTCGCCCTTCCTTCTCCCGCAAGGGGCAAGGGGGAGGGAGTGCTCTCTCGCCGTCATTGCGAGCGAAGCGAAGCAATCCACATTTCGACTCGGGGATAGATGGATTGCTTCGCTTCGCTCGCAATGACGGCGGAGGGCATTCGCGCGCGACCCGTTGGCTCGCAACGACGATCTCGAATCCTGACCTCTGCCCATCCGTTTCGTCATAACTCGGCCGCACGCCAGGCGTGTTATGGTCTCGCTTGCGCGCGACAGACGCGCTTTCAACAACAACATACAGCGAGGATGCCCCATGGAGATCGGATATTTCACGATGCCGTCCCATCCGCCGGAGTGCGGGTTGAAAGAGGGTCACGACTGGGACCTGCAGACGCTGCGCTGGCTCGACGAGCTCGGCTACCAGGAAGCCTGGATCGGCGAGCACCACACCGCGCCCTGGGAGCCGCATCCTTCGCCCGATCTCATTCTTGCGCAGGCATTTTTGCAGACCAAGAATATCCGCCTCGGGCCCGGCGGCTTCCTCTTGCCCTATCACCACCCGGCCGAACTCGCCAACCGTGTCGCGATGCTCGACCATCTCTCCGGCGGACGGCTGAACTTCGGCGTCGCCGCCTCGGGCCTGCCGAGCGACTGGGCGATGTTCAATGTCGACGGCATGTCCGGCCAGAACCGCGACATGACGCGCGAGGCACTGGAGATCATTTTGAAGATGTGGACCGAGGACGCGCCCTGGACCCACACCGGAAAATTCTGGACGGTGAACAAGCCGGACACGATGTTCGACTTCCTCAAGCCCCACCTCAAGCCGCTGCAGGCGCCGCATCCGCCGATCGGAGTGGCCGGCCTCTCCAAGGGCTCGGACACGCTCAAGCTCGCGGGCGAGCGCGGCTATATCCCGATGAGCCTCAACCTCAACCCGGCCTATGTCGGCAGCCACTGGGAATCGGTCGAGATTGGTGCGGCCAGGACCGGACGCAAGCCGAAGCGCAGCGACTGGCGGCTGGTGCGCGAAGTGTTCATCGCCGATACCGACGAGGAGGCGTGGCGGCTCTCGGTCGGCGACATGATGGGCCGGATGATGACCGAATATTTCCTGCCGCTGCTCGGCCATTTCGGTTTCAAGGACTACCTGAAGGCGACGCCTGACATCGCGGACTCCGATGTCACGGCCGAATACTGCGCCCGCAACAACTGGATCGTGGGCTCGCCTGCGACCGTCACCGAGAAAATCGAAAAAATCTATCATGAGGTCGGCGGCTTCGGCACGCTGCTGGTGTTCGGCTTCGACTACAAGCACAAGCCCGAGGCGTGGTACAATTCGCTGCGCCTGTTGCGGCACGAAGTGATGCCGCGGCTGAAGCATCTCGACGCGAGCCTCACGAAAGCGGCGTGAGGTTGTTCCTTCTTCTCTCCTTGTGGGAGAAGGTGGATCGCTGACGCGAAGCGGCAGCGAGACGGATGAGGGGTCTGTCTCTGCGGAGAGAACCCCTCATCCGCCTTCGCTTCGCTACGGCACCTTCTCCCACAAGGGGAGAAGGGAAGGGAGCGCGTCGCCCCACTTCCTCAATGCGTCTTCGCGGCATCCGCGGCGCGGACCTGCCAGAATTTTAGCAGACGCCGGGCGTTCTCGACCGTCAGCTTGGCGTATTGCTCTTTCGCCTTCGCCAGTTCGTGACGGCCCATGCTCCCCGAAGCGAAGCGGCTGTCGAGGATGGCGGATACGGTTTCCCAGCTCAGGCCGGCGACGCGGCAGGGGATCAGCACGCCGTCGTCGCGCAGGCTCTGCATGACAGGGCGGATCACCTCGACGCTCGACGCCGACAGTTCGGCGAGCGCCGCGACCGTCTCGGCGTATTTGCGCTCTTTCGCGAATGCCAATAGCGCCGGCTCGTTGAGCTTGCCGTGTTTCGCCAGCGCGGCGACGAAGCGGCGGGCTGCGGAAAAATCGCGGGTGCGCGACATTTCGCGGTTGGCGCCGACGGACGCGGCTGCGATCGCGCTGCGGATTTCCTCAAACAGATGCGGCGGCGCGCGCGACAACAGCCGCGTGCGCACGACCTCGGTGGCGCTCTGTAGCAATTGCCGGCGCTGCTCGGCCGGCAGGTCGACGCGGATGCCGGTCTCGACCGCGAGATCCGGATCGCTTTCCGCCTGCTTCAGCACGATGGCATAGCCGGACGCCGACATCCGCGCGCCGGGATTGGTGACGAGCCGCCGGCTGACGGAGGGATAATGCCGCTTCAGCAGCGCATCGGTGACGATCTCGGTCAGCCACCAGCGCCCGGAGATCGCCAGCAGATGCTGCTCGCTTTTGGTCTCGGCGAGTTCGATCAGATCGTCGGCCGAAAGCCGCGCCGATTCGGCCAGCACCGGGCGGGCGATCGTAATCTCGTCATTGTGCGCGAGGCGGCGGATCACGGCCGCCGGCGCCTGCTTGATCGAGGCGAGCTGCGTGCTCATTTCGGCCAGCGCAATCCGCGCGGAGACATCGGCCAGCGCGCGCAGCTCGATGGTGCGGATCAGCCGTTCGAGCACGTCGCCGAACAGCTCGATCTGTTCGCCGGAATAGCCGTCGGCAGACAGCAGAAACAGGTCGGTGACCTGCTTCAGCGCATCCAGATGTTTTTCCGCCGAGCCGGCCTGGATGGCCGCCTCGACCTCCTCGGCGATCGATCGTGTCAGCATCGCTCGTCCTGAGCGTTTCAAGCCGGTTCTGGCCCCAGATGGGTGAGAATAGGGGGCAGTGTTGAACGATTCGTAAACCATTTGGGTCGCGCGGCGGCGGAACTGGGGCCGCAGGATTGCGGGGTGGTCGGCCAGTGGCCGAGTGGTGCGCTCTTCTCCCTCTCCCGCTTGCGGGGGAGGGTTGGGGTGGGGGTGTCTCCGCATAACGCGCTGTCGGTTTTGAATCGTGAGCGCGCTTCCGATTTTCTCATCCTGAATTTCCATCAACGGGTGGCGGCGCCTTGCTTCCATTCGACGAGTCATTATGCGGAAGCACCCCCACCCCGACCCTCCCCCGCAAGAGCGGGAGAGGGGGAGGCGCGCCGCCGCGTTCTCGCGGCCTGTTCGCCCGAGTCTTTCAATGTCGTTCACGCCCCCAAGAATCGAGAGGGCGCAGGGAATGCCGGGTGACGGCTGCCACCCGCGGTCTCGTGTGCAATAAGCGCTAAGAGAATGCGCACACGAGCATACAGGTACAGCCGGGGCACGCCGGCATTCCCTGCGCGATGGGTTGACGGCTTATGCCGTGCTCTCCCTGGAGACGAATTCCTTTTGCCTCCATCGCCGGCGGATTGAAGGGTTTGAAAAACCCGGTCGGGCTTTCGCAAATCCTCCGCCGGCTTAACGCCAGCCACGGGCGCCAGGACCACACGGTTTTGCCGTACGCGATTGCGCCGCTCGTCCTGCGCTGATTGGTTGCTCACGGCCTTATCGGCCGCCCTGCAACGTCTCGCGCGCGCGAGCGCTTTCACGTCCACCGCTCCCCGCACTCCACGTATCGTGACGACGCGTACGCCCCTCTTCGATGAGGCGGGATAGCGCGCAAAGGAGGGTGATTTGCGTTGGAAGGAAAGCGGAATATTTTTGCCAAGCGATCTGGACGACCCAAATCACGTTGAATCGGCTGGTGAAATTAGATTATTGCCGCAGCGGGTTTTGCGGTGCCGGGACGTGCCGCGAAGGTGTTGCGAGTTGCCACTGCTGCTTCCGCACAAAAGGTGTGTTCCCGCCGACTGCCGGTGCGGCGACGGTGTGCGTCTCTACGCAAACTCTCTCCCCGTCATTGCGAGCCAACGGGTCGGCGCGAAGCGCCGCCCGATGACAGGCTCCGCGAAGCAATCCATCGCGCGGCATAACGGATAGATGGATTGCTTTGTCGCTGACGCTCCTCGCAATGACGTGGAAACAGCGCACCCCTCAATCCGCCACGACCTCCTCCGCACTGGCATGCGCCGGCGGCACGGGCATCGGGAATTTCTCGTACTGGCGCGGCAGGTTCACCGGGCGGTAGCTCGGCAGCGCGTCCATGCGCTGCAGCGCCGACTCGTGGATCACGGCGCCGTCGGGAATGAAGCGCGGCTCGGCGTCGGGGATGTAATAGCCGAAATGCGCCTTTCGCGCCGGCCATTCCTTGTAGCTCGCGCTCTTCGGCAGATATTCGAGCAGCCACCACGCGCCCGTCAGCGAGGTGTGCAGATCGCCGCGAATGTCAGGCACGACATAGGAGAACGGGCTGCCCTTGCGCTGAATGCCCCAGGCGAGCTGGTTGACGGTGGCCTGGTTGACCTGCAGCCCGCACTTGGTCGCCTCGTCGATCATCCAGAGCAGCGGATATTTCGAAAGCCCGCTTTCCTTTTCCGGATAGCCGCCGCCGATATCGGCATGCACGCCGGCGAACCACACCTGCAGAATATCCTGCGGCTCGGCATGCGCGTCGTTGAAGCGGTTGTGCTTGAAGGTCTGCGGGTCATCCCACTTCTTGAGGCGGAACATGCAGCGCCGCTCGTCGATCGAGATCGCCTGGCGGAACGTCTGCACGCTCGGGTTCACAATGGTGAACGCGAGCTCCTCGAGGCTCGGCCAATAGAAGCGATCGGCCCGCGGCACGATCACGCTCGCCACCGTATCCCAGACGCCGACGAAGCGGATGGTGGGCCAGCGCGTCGAGGTGATGCGGGCGAACTGCGCGGCGTTGTCGAAGGCGCTCTGCGGCAGCGCGTCTTCGCCTGAGGCGACATCGGTGGCCGACTTGAACTTCGCCCGCAACTTCGGCGCCTCGTCGGAGGAGAACTGCTTGTAGGCGATGAGCCCCGAGCCTGCGAGATTGACCTGCTCCGGCGAGATCAGGCCCACCTTGTGAATGAGCCCCGCCAGCACCCGCACGGTATAGGCGCCGCGGGAAAAGCCGAACAGGTAGATCGCATCGCCCGCCTGGTAATGGTGGACCAGGAAGCCATAGGCCGCGAGCACGTTGTCATCGAGCCCATAGCCGGTGGCCAGCCCGAGAATGGCGTTGAAATCCTGCTTCAGTTTGTGCCACGGATCCGGCCGCTCCAGCGTGCCGACCCCCGGATCGTAAAACACCAACTGCCGCGGCTGCGTCTTCTCCGTCTTGCGCAGGCAGCGATAGAGCTTCAGCACATTGGAGATGTTCTCGGAAATCTCGTTGCCAGTGCCGTCGCAGCAGATGATGATGTTGCGCATGGTGGGACTCGCGGAGGCAGGGGTGATGCTACCTGGGCGAGTATAGCGCAATTTTTGTTGAGTGCGGAGCCGAATTCGATCGGATCGCGGTTGTCGAAAGAAATCCTATTTTGCTAATTGGTGGATATCATTGCTGATATTCTCTACGATACAAGTCGCCCGGTAGTACAGCTCGTCGAAGGTAAGGATTTCGGGCGCGTGAATATTTCTCCGATAAAGCTCGAAGCAGGCGACCTTATCGTCGTTACCTGTGAGTTGAGCGAGATTGCCGACGACGAGAAAGCTCCGAGGCTGAATCGCATAGGCAATGGCCCCGGTACTGTTTCCGATTTCGTCTTTTAGGTTATCTCGGAAACGATCGCGAGCGAACTCGAACGCCGTTTTCTGCGTCTGCGTTACCGCTCCAGATACTTCGTCGGAAACCCTCCAGCAGCCCGGGCGATAAGTGGCTCGGTGCAGCAATTCCGTACTGTTCTTCTTGATTTCAACCAATACGTATTGGCTTACTTCGGCGCGAGTCCGCATCAAGCCATCGGCTCGCTTACCCGGCCGGTCAAATGCCCCACCAGTAGTTCGCGCCTCGAGTTTCGTGCTGACTTTGTCAAGAAAAACGTAGTTCAATCCATGGCCGAAGATCCATGGATTGAGTTCGAAAAAGGCCTGCCAATCGGGCTCGGATACGCCATCTTCTTTAAGCATGGCATCGAATTCTGCTAATGCGGAGCGTTTTGTGGCGACTGCATAGATGTCATGATGTAATTCCGGCGTCGCTGCCAATTCCCTGATCAGTTCAGCTCCCTTCGTGCTGCCCAAGAGAGCCCCCAAGGCGCTCAGATGTATGTTATCCAGTGATATCCTTGTCTTCCGAGCATCGCTGAGGTCAAGCGTCGAGACAATCGAAAGGAATTCGCGCATCTGCGCTAGTTGGAAGCCGTTAATGTGAACGCTTCCGCGTTCCCGCCAGCCGAACCGGGAATGGAGCTGGAGCTTAGTGATTCTAAAGGTGCCAAAATCGCGTCGATCATTCACGTAAAAGGCAGATATTGCAATCTTGCTTCGCACGGTTACATCGATTTCGCCAATGACCTCTTCACTCTCGCCGGCGATGGTCGCGTAAGCGCCGGCCTTTCCGGGGTGAACATAGAGATGATTGTTATTATATCGTGCAATGAATTCGGCATCGTCCGGCATGCATCGCCTGCCTTGCTCTATGAGAGGCACTCAACTGTGTTGTTCTGGGTTAAGAGTACGCTTGTCAGATTGCCCTGTTAGTTTCCAACCTTAGCACCAGGCTCACTACTAGCTATTGTAATTTAGCGGCTAGATAATCGTCCATGACCAGAGCGATTCGATTCAGTAGTTCTGCAAACTTACTGAAGTCGATCGTTGAGACATTAGGTCTTACTACCTTCTCAGCGAATCGGGTCTTTCCATATTTTCCAGCTTCACCGTGCTTCTTGTCTGGGTCAAATTTCTTGCCATCGAGTTCAGTCGCCAGCACACTAAGAGGGAAAAGATTTTCGATGCATGTCTTGCCTTTTGAGGGGCCGGTTTCAGGGGTCTTCACCAACAATAGGTTGTTATGGATTCTGTAGAACGGTGCTGTCGATGTATGGGAGATTCCCGTGACACCCAGCTGCTTTGCAACCGAGAAAACCTCATTTGCTCCATCGTCATTGTCGATCAGTAGGATCACTGGATGAGAAAGTGGGCAGTGTTTGTAGCTGCTTAATAGTTCCTTGTAGCGAAGCATAAAGAATTTAAAATCTCCCGTGCCTCCCCCAAGTTGCAGGACATCATGAACAGTACTTGTTTGATTGAGGAATCGAATCTTTAGCTTGAGCTTGCCTTGTTCAATCGCGCCAAGTTTTGGATGAAATGCAGTCAGGCTTGTGATCGCTGCTCTCAGATACACGGCGTCTGTCTTGCCTTCAGGAATTATGAGTGGCTTGTCGAGTGCGACGAAGTTCTTATAGAAAAGAGAACGATGATAGAGCCGGCGAGTCGCTGTGGAGTCCTTCTTTTTATCCGCGCTTTTCCGTCGATCGACGCTATTGCGAACGTGGTAGATGTGATCAATCTTACCTTGCAGAGGCGCGAGCGACGTTGCTTCCTCCTTGATATCGGGATCTCCCCTCTGTCCACCCAACAAGGCCGCGGGGACCATCTGGTAGTAAACACCCTTGCTGAATAGCTCAGAGCACATGGAGCGTACTGTTCTGTAGTACTCTGGCCGAATATTTACTTTTTCATTGACCAATAGTCCCGTCGTCAATTGTCGCGATCCGCGAAACTGCATACGTGTCTTTGCGTCATTTATCTTGAATCCGGCCCTGTTGATCTCAGTCACAAGAGCCGTGCCGAGTTTCCATTCACCACTCGCGCCTGCGATCGGAGCGGCTAGGTCGGCTGGAAAGTCTGCGCGGTTAGTAGAAAATGTGATGTCGTCTGCATATCGCGAGTACGTGCTTATGTTCCTTGGCGAACCGAACTAGTCGGATATCCAGGAGATGGCCGACTATGTTTGAAATGACCGGCGAGCACGGACTCCCCTGCGGAAGTCTATTGTTATGGCAAGCAATCTGAGCAACGATGGTTGCAATCTTTGGCGAAAGCTCGAAGCGCTTGTCCTTTATGAACACGCCGCGCACCCGGCCAAAGTTAATAGTCGGAAAAAAATCTTCGAGATCGAGGTTCAGTACAAAACGCCGACGTTTGTGGGCTGATGCGTTAGTTACTATTGAAAGAGATCGCGCAAATCCGTGTGAGAGAGGACGACGCGGATTGCCATTCTTGTCAATCTCGGCGAGGCAAAGATAGAGCAGGTTAGCCAGTCGCCTCTGTAACGATTTTAGGTGAGGCTCGGGCGCCTCTATTTTTCTCTTCCCGCCGTTTCGCTTTGCGATCTCAAATTCTGAATACTTTGCTGCGTCTGGAATCTTGTAGACAATGTATGAGAGAGCACTTGGCTTATAGCCTAAGAGCCCCGCGATATCGTCGAGGGATTTAGCAGCTTTCAGTTTAAGGAGTGCCGACACCTTTCCCCCAAAAAGGGAGCTTACAGGCACTCCTATGCGATTATATCGTATCGTCTTATCGACCAAACGACGCATTACGATTGCCCTGGAAGCAAACGTAACTTGGCATCTTTGTCTTATATCGCGATGCGCGATAACAACTCTGCCTGTAAGCTCTACGTTACTCTTGGCGCAAAACTTTGCGTTTTGCAATCTGAAATTGCGCTAAACTTTTTCATCGGCCAACAGAGAAATCGCCGTTTTTCGACGCGGCCGCTTACGACTCTGATCTGCCGACGTGCTTCAGCTCCAGCCCCGGCGTCAGAACCTGCCTCTTGTCACCGGCACCGGGGGTTCCTATCCCCGGGCTCTCCGATTAAAGCTATCAACCGCGCTGTTATATTCCTCTATCGCGCTGTCAGCTTCGCGGCGTACGCACGATAGATAATCCTGGGCCTCGCTTTGATACGATGACATCTGACGTTTGCAGCGGTCGAAGTCGTCTTGACTATCGAACGCACCATACCGCGTGGCGCAAGAAGGACCGATGGCGGAGAGCAATAGGCAGCCGCGGGAGTAGCTGCGCTGGTTAGTGCGAGCATCGCCAAGGCCATCAGTGCGTTACGCACAGTCTTATGCTCCCGCCGGTCCTTGATTAACGTCCACCACGTGCCGGTCCTGTCCGACGGTAATAACAATCGTGTAGCTCTTCTTCCCGCCAGCCTGATCGGTCGGCGGCGCAAGGTGCAACTGACCTCCGTACCATTCGCCCGGCATCAGCGTGTTGTCCTTGATGACCGTCTGCTCAAGCATGGCCATGTTGCGTTGGCCCGACTCGACGGTGGCAGCCACCATGGCCTCGTTCTGAATGGCGGCGTTGTTCTGTGCGATCACGGCGGCCGTCGGGCTGTAGAAAGTGCCGGTGCGGCCGCTTGGTGTCGTGTAGGTGCCGCGACCGGCGTTTGAGGCGCTGTAGGAATTTGCAGCAACGGCAACGCCCGTAAGAATGGCCGCTGCCACTTGCCGGTTCTTTTCTTCCTGCTGCAGCATTTCGAACGTGACGACCTGCATTCCGAAGTCGGAGCCGCCGACGTGCTGGATGGCTTCCACCTGGGCTACACGAAATTCCGTCGGCTGTTTTCCGATGTTGTTGATGCCAACGACAAACACCGGGCGTCCGTTCGCCTGCAACTGGCGCGATGCCGGGCGCACCAGCACCAGCGAACTCTTCTGGCGTGAGACCAGCGCCGGTTGCCCGTCGCGCATCATGGCCTGTTGCTGTGGATTGGATGCGCGAAACGCAATGGTTTCGCCGTTTGAAACGCAGCCGCCCAAGGCAGCGCAAAGCGCTACGATTCCCAGATTACGCATGACAAGACCCCCCAGACCCGCCAGCGATACAATCGCAACCGCAAGGGGTGGGCAAGGGCGAACACGCGTCCGTCCTCACCGTGGAAATACGGTGCTTCGGCGGTGCGCTCGCTCTGGTTCATGCCATCTCCCGCGGAGGGTAGCGGCATGCTATATCTGTCTTGCAAGGGCGCCTTGGTGTGGCCCTGTGAGGTGAGGCAGAGCCGATATGTCAAAACCGGTCATTTTTACCATTTCCGCGACCTGGGACGATGAAGCCTCGGTCTGGACCGGGCATTGCGACGACATTCCGGCGGCGGCCGATGCTGCCACGCTCGACGAATTGCTGGCGAAGATATCGGCGATGGCGCTCGACCTGCTGCCTGACAATCATCCCGACGTCGATCCGGCGTCGCTATTCCTGCAAATCACCGCGCTGCGCGAAGCCGAGCCGGCTGCCGCCTGAAGTGGCTCCTCAGTTCGACAAGCCATTGCGCGATCTGCTGCGCGCCGCAGGATGCATGCTGGTCCGGCAGGGCAAGGGCAGCCACGAAATCTGGCATAGCCCGATCACCAAACGGAATTTTCCGGTGCCGGTGGGCATTCCGAGCCGACATACCGCCAACGCCATTCTGCGTCAGGCCGGATTGCCGAAGGCGTTCTGAGTCCGGCGTGCCTGGACAGCGCTGCCGATCGACCATCTGGCTTAAGCGAAGCAAGAGAGACGTGGATGGCCGGGTCAAGCCCGGCCATGACGGAGAGAGTGGTGCCGTTCTTAAAACAAAAACGGCCGGGTCTTCCGACCCGGCCGCTTCGTACTCCGATCCGCCGATTTCGCTTTGGGCTCAGCTCGCCTTCTTCACGAACGCGGGCTTGCCGACCTTCTTCTCGATCGCGCGCTTCAATTCCAGCGCGCGGGGGGAGAGGACGTCGGCCTTGGCCTTGATGAGGTACGCGTCCAGGCCGCCATTATGGTCGACGCTCTTGAGCGCGTTGGTCGACACGCGCAGGCGCACGTTGCGGCCGAGCGCGTCCGAGATGAAGGTGACGTTGGTCAGGTTCGGCAGGAAACGCCGCTTGGTCTTGATGTTCGAGTGGCTCACCTTGTGGCCCACCTGGGGGCCCTTGGCCGTCAGTTCGCAGCGCCGGGACATCTTGCAAAATCCTCTTCCATCCCCGCCTTTAGGCCAAGCCGCTTCTCGCGGGCGCCGCGGGGGTCCAAAATCGCGTCCATTTCCAGGAACCGCGGACGTATAGGGGGAGACGGCCACGGGGTCAAGGTTTTTGCCGCCCGCGCGGGGCGGAATGGGGCGGAATATAAGGGGTTCCAGCGGTTTAAGCCCTCCTTATAAAGGGCGCAATCCGCGCCGACATCATGGCTTTCGCGATTGAGACCCTCGGCCGCCGGAGGCGGCGCTTATACCGGGTCGTGTGAAGCGTGTTTTCGCGTAAACACGCGTTGTTTGCGGGATATTTTTGCCTAAATGAACAATAGCTTGCGCCGATCCCGGGACCTGCAGGAATTGACCAGCCGCAAAACCCCTTCATCCCTCACCAGGCTCACGCTCGGCCTGTGCGCCGCCGCGTCCCTCTGGCTGGCACCGCAGGCAGCTTTGGCGCAGGGCCGGCTGGATGCGCAATATGAGGCGACGCTGGCGGGCATTCCGGTCGGCAAGGGCACCTGGACCATCGAAATCGGCGACGACATGTATGCCGCCACCGCCCAGGGCGGCACCGCGGGGCTTCTGAAGGCGTTTTCCGGCGGCAGCGGTTCCGGCGCGAGCGTCGGCCGGATCCTCAACGGCGCGCTGGTCCCCAACTCCTATACCGCGACCACCACCACGCAGAAGAAATCCGAGACCATCCGGATTTCGCTGGCGAACGGCGGCGTGAAGGATTTTTCGATCGACCCGGCGCCGCCGGTCGATGCCGACCGCATTCCCGTTACCGAGGCGCACCGCAAGGGCGTGCTCGATCCCATGACCGGCTCGATGCTGCGCGTGCCGGGCAATGCCGAGGTGCTGAGCCCGGATTCCTGCCGCACTGGCACTGGGATTTTCGACGGAAGGCTGCGCTACGACCTCAAGCTCGACTACAAGCGCATGGAAACGGTGAAGGCCGACAAGGGCTATCACGGGCCGGCGCTGGTCTGCGCCATCTATTTCACGCCGGTCGCGGGCTACATCCCCGATCGCCCCGTGATCAAATATCTCGCCACCGAGCGAAAGATGGAGGTCACCCTCGTGCCGATCGTGGGAACCCGGATTTTGGTTCCCTTCCGCATGACCATCCCGACGCCGTTTGGCCTGGCGATGCTGGAGGCGACGTCGTTTGTCACGACCGCGACGCCGCCACGGGTAGCGAAGACGAATTGAAGCCTTTGAAGTCACCTCGCCCCGCTCTTTGCAGGGAGAGGTCGGATTGCGGAGCAATCCGGGTGAGGGGCTGTCTCCATAGCGGGACTCGCGGAGACAGCCCCTCACCCCGGCCCTCTCCCCGCGAAGGGCGGGGCGAGGGGGCGCAGCTCGGTCGCGGCGAAGTCGACGCAACCCGCATGAATCATGTTGACTCCTGACCACTTCTGATTCGACTCCGTGCCTTAAGAAATTGGTCCCGAAACCGTTGCTTGTGGAGCCCGCGTAAACTTGATCTAGTGCCGCCCCGGGCGTGTCAGCGCGAGATGTTGCGGTGAACGTATCGGGTCTCGGGAGGAGTCAGCGATTCGGACGCGATTCGTTCCAGACTCGTTCCAGAGCTTAAGCCGCGACCGCATCACCGTCGCAAAGTGAAACAGTTTCCCGTCATTGCGAGCGAAGCGAAGCAATCCATCGGGCCGCAAAGAAAGAATGGATTGCTTCGTCGCGTTGCTCCTCGCAATGACGGTTGAAGCGGCGGAATTTTTAAGAAACACCTGCACAGAATGGCTTTCTCTCCTTCCACGTTCGCAACCGAACGCGCGCCCGGCGCGGGCGTTACCGCCGTGCTCGGGCCGACCAATACCGGCAAGACGCATCTGGCGATCGAGCGGATGCTGGGGCATTCGTCCGGCGTGATCGGCCTGCCGCTGCGCCTGCTCGCGCGCGAGGTCTACAACAAGATCGCCGATCGCGCGGGCACTGAAAGCGTCGCGCTCGTCACCGGCGAGGAGAAGATCAAGCCGAAGAATCCGCGCTACTGGGTGTCGACGGTCGAAGCAATGCCCAGGGATCTCGACGTGAGTTTTCTCGCCGTCGATGAAATCCAGATCGCCGCCGATCTCGAGCGCGGCCATGTCTTCACCGACCGCATCCTGCATCGCCGCGGTCGCGACGAGACACTGCTGCTGGGTGCAGCGACGATGCGCCCGATCATCGAGCGGCTGCTGCCGGGCGCGTCCATCATCACGCGGCCAAGGCTCTCGCAGCTCGAATTCGCCGGCGACCGCAAGATCACGCGCCAGCCGCGGCGCACGGCAATCGTCGCGTTCTCGGCCGATGAAGTCTATGCGATCGCCGAGTTGATCCGCCGGCAGCACGGCGGCGCTGCCGTCGTATTGGGCTCGCTCTCGCCACGCACACGCAATGCGCAGGTGGCGATGTTCCAGAACGGCGACGTCGATTATCTCGTCGCCACCGACGCTGTCGGCATGGGGCTGAACCTCGACGTCGATCACGTTGCCTTCGCCTCCGACCGCAAATATGACGGCTATCAGTTCCGCAGGCTGACGCCCGCCGAGTTCGCGCAGATCGCCGGCCGCGCCGGGCGCGCCACCCGCAACGGCACCTTCGGCACCACGGGACGCTGCGCGCCGTTCGAGCCTGAACTGGTGAACGCGCTGCAGAACCACACCTTCGACAGCGTCAAAATGCTGCAGTGGCGGAATTCGAAGCTCGACTTCTCCTCGCTCGGCGCGCTGCAGGTGTCGCTGGCGCTGCCGCCGGGGCACGAGGTGTTGACCCGCGCGCCGATCGCCGAAGACCAGCGCGTGCTCGATCACGCCGCCCGCGACGGCGAGGTGAGGGACATGGCCCACGGTGCGGCTGCCGTGGAACGGCTGTGGGACGCCTGCGCGATCCCGGATTACCGCAAGATCGCGCCGGCTGCCCATGCCGAGCTCGTGACTACGCTTTATGCATTCCTGATGCGGAAAGGTCGGATACCGGACGCATGGTTCGCCGCCCAGGTCGACCAGGCCGACCGCGTCACCGGCGATATCGACACGCTGTCGGGCCGGATTGCGCAAATCCGCACCTGGACCTTCGTCGCCAACCGCCCGGACTGGCTGTATGACCCCGATCACTGGCAGGGGATCACCCGGGAGGTCGAAAATAAATTATCCGATGCGCTGCATGAACGTCTAACGGAGCGTTTCGTTGACCGGCGGACCAGTGTATTGATGCGCCGCCTGCGGGAGAACAGTGTTTTGAATACGGAAATTGGCAAGACCGGCGAAGTGATTGTGGAAGGCCACGCGATCGGCCGGCTCGATGGATTTACCTTTGCACCCGATGCGGCGGAAGCCGGCTCGGACGCCAAGGCGTTGCAGGCCGCGGCGCAACAGGTGCTGGCCAGCGAGATCGACGCGCGCGCCGGAAAACTCTCGGCAGCGCCCGACGATCAGTTCGTGCTGACCTCCGACGGCACCATCCGCTGGACCGGCGATGCCGTGGCAAAGCTCGTCGCCGCCGACGATGCGCTGCATCCGCGTATCCGCATCATTTCCGATGAGCGGCTGTCAGGCGCGCCGCGCGAAGCCGTGCAGGCGCGGCTCGATCTGTGGCTGAAGACGCATATCGAAAAGCTCTTGGGTCCGCTGTTCGGTCTCTCGAAGGCCGAGGACATCACCGGCATCGGGCGCGGCATCGCGTTCCAGCTCGTCGAAGCGCTCGGCGTGCTGGAGCGATCGAAGATTTCTTCGGAGATGAAGGATCTCGACCAGGCCTCGCGCGCGACCTTGCGCAAATACGGCGTGCGCTTCGGCGCCTATCACATCTACTTCCCCGCGTTGCTCAAGCCCGCGGCGCGCGCGCTGGCGTCGCTGCTGTGGGCCGAGAAGCAGGACAATGTCGACATGTCCGCGCTGTCGGGCGCGCAGCATCTGGCAAGCTCGGGCCGCACCTCGTTCCCCGTGGACAAGGCGCTGCCGCGCGATGCCTATCGCGTGCTCGGCTATCGCCAGTGCGGCGAGCGCGCGGTGCGCGTCGATATTCTGGAACGTCTCGCCGATCTCATTCGTCCTGCGCTGGCGTGGCGCGAGACGTCGCCCGGCGAAAAACCGGCCGGCGCGTTCGATGGCCGCGGCTTCGTGGTGACGCAGGCGATGACCTCGCTCACCGGTTCGGCCGGCGAGGATTTCGCCTCGATCCTGCGCGCGCTCGGCTACCGCATGGACAAGCGCCCGCCGTTGCCGCCGAAGCCCGCGCCGGAAGTCGTTGTCGAGACGGTTTCTGCAGAGACGCCGCCGGTCGAGGCGAGCGCTGAAGTAACGGCAGAGACGCTGGCGGAGGAAGTCGCGGCGGAAGTGCCTGTCATGAGCGAGCCGGTCATGAGCGAGCCGGTATCGTCGGCCTCGCTGCTGCCTGACGTGACGCCGTTCGCTGCGGAAGAGCCGGCGCCCGCCGAGGTAACGCCGGCGGAGGCTGCGATCCTGGATGCGCCGCCGGAACAGGAGACGGCCGAAGTCACCAGCGCCGCGGAAGCCGCTGCCGAGCCTTTGACCGCGAGCGAAGCGCCTGCTGAAGCCGAGGCACCGGCTGAAGCCGTTGAAGCCAAGTCTGAAACGGAAGCCGCGCCTGAGACTGAGGCCAAGCCTGAAACTGAAACCAAGGCTGAGGCAAAATCCGAGACGCCGGCCGAGCCGCAACTCGTCGAAGTCTGGCGGCCGGGCGGGCGTTCCGACGAGCGCCGTCCGCATCACGACCGCAACCGTCAGCGCCATCATCGCGAGGGCGCGCAGGCCGCCAGCGGCGAAGGCGGTGAGGGTGCGCAGCGCGAGCAGCGCCATCGCCGCGGACGTCGCCACAACGAATTCAGAAAGCCGCGCGAGGGCGCGCCGGCCGATGCTGCAGCGGCTCCGGCTGCAGAGGGCGCGCCGGCAACGGAGGCGCGTCAGGACCGTCCCTCCCGCGAGCGCTTTGAAGGCAAGGGCCGTGATCGCGAGGACCGCCGCGACAAGTTCGATCGCAACAAGGGCGAGCGCAAGGGTGGTCGCGACAAGGAACGCGGCGGCCGTGATTTCGGCGGACGCGACAAGGGCGGTCGCGACAAGCGCGACTCTGGTCCCTCGCACCGTCAATGGGCGACCAGCGCGAACCCGCGCGAGCGCGATCGCGTGGCCGATCCGAATTCGCCGTTCGCCAAGCTGGCGGCGCTGAAGGAACAGCTCGCCGGCCGAAAGGAATAGCCAAAGCGTTTTCGAGCGAAGTGGGCAGCGGTTCGCGGTCCAACAAAACGCGTCAAAAGGATAGACTTCGAGAGAGAAGTTGGAGCGGCAGCGTCTCGACAAATGGCTGTGGCACGCGCGGGTGGTGAAGGCCCGCACCTCCGCTGCCGCCCTCGTCGAAGCCGGTCACGTCCGTATCAACGGCGTGCGCGAAAAATCGCCGGGCCATTCGATAAAGGTCGGCGACGTCCTGACGATCGCACTGGATCACAGCGTGCGCGTCCTGAAAATCGTGGGATTTTCCGAGCGGCGTGGCGACGCCACGGTTGCGCGCGTGCTCTACGAGGATTTGCAGAACGCCAAACAATAACTATGTGAAGCGGGCCCGCAGGAGGCCTTAAAAACGGCTGCCAGCGGCGTGCTGCTTCACTTGCGGCAGCGCACCGCATGCGCTACGCAAACCCCGGAAAACTGATCCGTTTCGGAGCGTTGGATGACTTACGTCGTCACTGAAGCCTGCATTAAGTGCAAATATACCGACTGCGTTGAGGTCTGCCCCGTCGACTGCTTCTACGAGGGCGACAACATGCTGGTCATCCATCCCGACGAATGCATCGACTGTGGTGTCTGCGAACCCGAGTGCCCCGCCGACGCCATCAAGCCGGATACCGAGCCGGGCCTGGAGAAGTGGCTCGAGGTCAACACCGAGTACGCCAAGAGCTGGCCTAACATCACCCAGAAGAAGGAAGCGCCGCCGGACGCGAAAGAATTCGAAGGTGTCGAGGGCAAGTTCGAGAAATATTTTTCCAAGGAGCCCGGCTCCGGCGATTAAGCCTGTGGATAAGTTAAGGGCTCATTGGGCCTGATTCCGGCCCCAATCTGAACCGAACCAGCTTGTTGGATTTAACCCTGTTAGCGGACTTATGACGGGAACGGCCCCGTAAGGGCCCGGAACCCGGCGTAAATCATTGATTTTTGCGGAAAATGTGCTATATTGGGCACATTACAAGCCGATCCTGGCCATGCGTAACCTGTGGCCCCGGTGGGTGACCCGTAAAAATCGAACAGGGGCGTGGCAGTTCCGCGCGCAGGCTGTGTCACAGAAAACGCGTAAAAAGAGTGCTTCCAAGACCACGAAAAAAGCCGCTCCGGCCAGCCGCAGCGCAACCAAGGGCCGTGCCAAGGCGTCCGTAAAGGCTGCCAGGAAGGTTTCGGCCACAAAGTCCTCAAAGAACAAAAGAAGCGCGATGCCAGAAAAGACTGCCAAGACCGCCGCGAAAGCGACGGGTTCGAAGACCAATGCCCCGAAAGTTGCTGCCAAGGCTCCCGCAAAGACCCCTGTGAAGGCCGCTCCTGCGAAGGCTGCCGTTGCGCCGAAGGCTCCCGCCCACAAGCCGGCCGCTGCGGCCGCGCCGCGCGTCGAGGAACCGAAGAAGGTCGTGACCCAGCGTCAGGGCTTCAAGGCCAATGAATTCGTGGTCTATCCGGCTCACGGCGTCGGCCAGATCCTGGCCATTGAGGAACAGGAGATCGCAGGCGCCAAGCTCGAGCTGTTCGTGATCAATTTCATGAAGGACAAGATGACGCTCCGCGTGCCGACCGCCAAGGTCGCCAATGTCGGCATGCGCAAGCTGTCCGAGCCGGCGCTGGTCAAGAAGGCGCTGGAGACGCTCAAGGGCCGTGCCCGCGTCAAGCGCACCATGTGGTCGCGCCGGGCGCAGGAATACGAAGCAAAGATCAATTCGGGCGACATCGTCGCGATCGCCGAAGTGGTCCGCGACCTCTACCGCTCGGAATCGCAGCCCGAGCAGTCCTACTCCGAACGCCAGCTCTATGAAGCGGCGCTCGATCGCCTGTCGCGCGAAATCGCTGTCGTGCAGCATTCGACCGAGACCGAAGCGGTCAAGGAAATCGAAAGCCAGCTCGCCAAGAGCCCGCGCCGCGGCGCCAAGGCGGAAGCGACCGAGGCTGACGGCGAAGCCGACGAGGCGGATGTCGACGCCGACGGCGACGATGCTGCTGTGGCGGACGAAGCCGCCTGAAAGAATCCCGAGGACTGAAACGAAAAGCCCGGTCGCAAGACCGGGCTTTTTGTTTGGCGCCTTTTGTTTGGTGCTTGCGCGAACGGAAGATCTACGAGCGCGCTGTCGGCGCGAACGACGCGAGAGTTCCGGTTCCATTCCTTGGCGCGGAAACGGCCAGTTTTCGACCTCTTGTGACCCGAATCGCGGGAGATTGTCCCGGCCACTACTTCTAGATCTACCGCAAGGGGGATTCGATGAAAGGGCAGGTACAGTCCATCTTTTTCGCCGTTCTCATCGCGGCTTTCGTGGCCACGCTTGTTCCGCTGAGCGCGCCGGCCGCGCAGGTCAGGCAGTGCAGCGCCGCTGTGCCCAAATCGGCGAAAGGGCATTGGTCCTGGCGCATGATCGACGGCCGCAAATGCTGGTACTCCGGCAAGGCCGTGATCTCGCGGTCATCGTTGCGCTGGCCCGCCGCGGCGCCCGCGCAAGCTAAAGCCGAGGCGGCGGCAAAAGCCGCGGCGGCGGCAACGGTCACCGTCAGTGTCGCCACTCGCAGCGACCCCATGGATGCGCAGGCGCAGATGTCTGACGACGATAGCTTTGAGTCGCGGTGGCAGTTGCGCGTCGTTTCCAGATAGGGTCTCGGATAGCCCGCGGCGACGGGAAGCCTATCAAGAGCCGAGGGCTGCGTCGGTGAAGGCTGCGTGGGTCGAGCCGAAGTTCGTTGCCCGACATTGAGTACGACACACATCGCGTCGGAGGGCTTGCTGCGGGCAAGATCCTTCAGGGTTCCCAGAACGGGAACTTTACACGCGTTACCGGGAACTTTGAGCGCACCAACGCGTTGAAATGCATGACTTATGAAAACCGAACGACACCCCCGCGCTCTCGCGAGGAGCGAGCGGCATTGATGGAAAAGCGCCGTGAGGATGCCGAGAAAGCGCTCAACGAGCGCAGGAAGGCCGATGATGCCTTCCGGGCAAATTTCGAGCGGCTCAGGGCGGAGCGTCTCGCCCGCGAGGCGGCTGCCAGCAATTCATGATTGAGTGAGTGGCGGAAGCGATGCAAGCGGCGAACAGCGCTGCTGCATGCGGCTGTGCGTTCAGTAAATCCGTAGCCCGGATGGAGGAGCGCAGCGTAATCCGGGGGATGGCTCCTCAAGCCCAAGAGTCCCGGATTGCGAGTCCCGGATTTGCGCTGCTCCATCCGGGCTCCGTTCGCTCAGCCTAATCCACCACGATCTTGACGCGATCCCTGGGCTTGACCTGCGCGTGCTGGTCGAGGCCGTTGAGGATGCGGAAGCGCTCGGCCGGGCGGTCGACGCCGGACATGCGGTGGGAGAGCGATTCCACGGTGTCGCCGGGCTGCACGGTGATGACCTTGATGCGCAGCGGACGCGCGGCCTGGATTTCTTCCATCGTCAGGCGACGGAACGAGTTGACGGTCTCGCGCGCATTGCGCTCGCTTTCGGTGTTGCGCTGCTTGGCGGCGAAGATGAAGCGGTAGACGTCGCTGCCGTAGCGAAGCGCAAAGACCTTGAACTGCCACTGATCGCCGTTCGCGTTCGCCGCAGCGACCGGGAAACCGTTGATCATGAGGTCTTCGGTCGAGCCCTTGTCGACGCCTTCCATCCAGCCGGAATTGAGGTAGTCGGACAGCGACTGTTCGGCCGGCACGCGCACCACGTCGAAGCGCATCGCCTGCGTGCCGCCCTCGCGCACGCCGATCACGGCCTGCGCGGTATTGTCGAGCGTAAACGTCTCGGGCGCCTGGAAGGTGAAGCCGAGCTTGGGATGCAGGAAGCGGCGCCCGCGCACGAAGCCTTCGCTGGGATCTTCGCCATAGACGATGTTGTCGATCGCGGCGAGATAGGTCTCGCGGTCGCGCTCGCCGCTTTGCGGCGAGGAGTATTGCCGGGCGCTCGCCTGCGCGTTCTGCACGCGCTCGGGGGTCGCCGGATGCGAGGACAGGAAATCCTGCGCGCGCGGATCGAGCGAGGTCTTGCCGGCCTTCAGCGCCGCGTTGCGCTCCATCGCGGCAAGGAAGCGCGAGGCGCCATAGGGATCGAAACGGGCGCGGGCTGAAATGCCGACGCCAATACCGTCGGCCTCGAATTCCTGCTGGCGCGAGAAGCTCGCCATCGTCAGCTTGGTTTTCGCCAGCGCCAGCGCCGTCAGGTCGGGGTCGTTGCTCATGTCGGTGACGACACGGGTCACCACCGCCGCCTGCCGCGCCTGGTCCTCGCGAATCGAGGCGTGCTTGGCCAGCACATGCGCCATTTCGTGGCTCAGCACCGAGGACAGTTCCGACGTGTCGCTGGCGAGCGCGACCAGGCCACGCGTCACATAAAGCTGGCCGGTCGGCAGCGCGAAGGCGTTCACGGCGCCGGAATTGAGAATGGTCACCCGATAGGCCTGGTCGGGACGGTCGGAGGCCGCGACCAGCCGGTCGACCGTCTTGCCGATCAGGGTCGCGAGTCTCGGATCGTCATAGGCGCCGCCATAGGAGGCCAGAATCCGCTCATGCTCGCGCTCGCTCGCGGGCGTCTGCGCGACGGTGCGGCTCGGCTTCGGTTGGGGAACCACCGGCGCGGCGGTCTCGAGTTTTCCGAGATTTCCACAGGAAGAAAGAATCAGCGCGGCGCACAGCAGCGCCGGCGCAGCCAGAAGGCGGCAGCCCGTGTTTCCTTCGCGCCGTCGTGCACGATGCGTCAAATCAGCCACCAAGATCACGATCCGACTGGAATCGTCGATCCCATCCCTTTTTCGCGCGTGATCCAAATGAAAACCGGTGCCCAGTCTTCGGATCAAGCACTATTTCCCGCCCAGCACCTCAACCTGCTCCATCCGGAGCACCTCAATCCGTGACCCTCCCCGCGACGAGACAACGCCGCGGACACGAATCCGTCGATTTTCGAGCGACTTAGGTCCAAGGCCGGCGTTTTCGAACGCCGGAATGATGCGCCTTGAAATAGTCGCAGCGAAGTCCTGTGTCCAGTTCCGCCCGAAGTTCAGATAGGTAATTGCCCCCGCCTGCCGAACGGACAGTACTTTGCCCTCGACCACCCTAAAGTGCCCAATCGCGGCCAGAATATCGCCCGGACTTTCGGTGTTTTTTATGGCCGCGGTTTCAGCCCAAATGCCCAATTTGGCCTGCCGCGCGCTGGTCTCGGCCGCAGCCAGTGCTGCAGCGCAATTTTTTTCCGATATATCGGCCGATACCAACGCCGCACCGCGGCGAAGCAGCTCGCTTTGCACCGAATGCTCCGAACCCCCCACGAACACAAAGGCGGTCTGGCGGCCATAGCGGTCCGGCGTGTCGTCCTCGCCATGCAGCGTCACGTCGCGGCCGCCGACGATGGCGGACAATGCGGCTCTGATTCGGGCCTGATCGGTTCCAGCTCGTTCGATGCCGGCGAGGCGGACCTCGCGGCCGTCTTCGAGGCGAAAGCTGCGCGCATCGACCACGGCGGCGACGCGGCCTTCACCCTGCGGCTCGAGCGCACAATCGGCCGCCTCGGCGCGTGCGACCGAAGCCAGCGCGAGAAAAGATGCGGCATATGCCGGCAGCGCAGCGCTGCAACGCGATTGCTGACACATCATAACGCTGCTCTGGGCCCAGCTTGTTCCTATATGCTACGTCAGTAACGACATTGCTACCTTAGATTGCCGCCGGGAGAGACAATGGAAGTCAACGGCATCGCCCATATTTTCCTCACGGCCTCGAATTTCGAGCGCTCCCGCGATTTCTATTCAAAGCTGCTGCCGTTTCTCGGGCTGAAGCCTGTCATCGAGACCGAGACGACCTATTATTGCGTCGGCGGCCGCACCGCCGTCGGCATCAGCGCGCCGTCAGCGGAGCATGAAGGCGCCGCCTTCGAGCAGAAGCGCGTCGGCCTGCATCACCTCTGCTTCCGCGCCCGCGAGCGCGCCGACGTCGATGAGCTGCACGGCTTCCTGCAGACGCTCGGCGCCAAGATCATTCGCGCCCCGCGCGAGGATCAATGGGCGCCGGGATATTATTCGATTTTGTTCGAGGATCCGGATGGGATCAGGCTCGAGCTCAATCATGTGCCGGGGAAGGGGCTGTTGGGGTAGTTCACCGCGATGTGTGGTGCCGTGGATAGCGAAACCCATCACGCCACAGCGCGGGGATTGATGGGTTTCGCTTCGCTCTATCCATCCTACGGACTCCGCGTCATGGATTGCAGACAGCACAAGGTTGAATGTCCGCGTTCTTCTGCAGCCAATCTACAGCATCGAATGCATTCCCGCGATCAAACGGACTATGCCATCTTCCATTCTTGCCGCTGTCCGCTCTTTGAGTGCCGCGTCCATGATTGCAGTAAACGCAGTCAGCAAGATGTATGCGGCCTCGTTTGCGGTGCCAATTCTCATAAACGTAGTAGCGTTCATCCATACAGGACATTGTCATATTCGACAGCCTCTTTCCGGCGTCGCCTGTTAGAACCTGCAATGGGACGCTCGTATGCGCTGCATCGCCAGCACTTTAGTCCTTGGATTTCAGCGGTAGTGTCGTGAGGAATTGACGATGTTGGTCAAGCCAGTCAGGATTCTCGGTAGCAATGATGCCGACACATAGCTGCACGCATTCATTGCAAATGAAACCTCCAGCGCCTGCGATAATCTGCAAGACGTCCGGTTGGCTCTTCCCGCAGAATGAACATGCCACTTCGGGTGAAGCGGGCGTCGCTTCCACGACATTGATGCCCTCATCCCGCAGAGCCTGGAATAGGCTTTCGATTTCTTCCGGCTCCAGCTTCTCTGCTTCGATCAGCTCGTTCAACTGATCGAAGGTAATGGCGCGGCTGGCCTCAGCGATTTTGATCGCGGCTCGAATTATCTCCGGCAGTTTCATCTGACTGCCTCGTGAGTTGAAGACGGATCGATCCACTCCAGCAAGCCCTGCTGCTTCCCCGCAGGAGCTGATGGGTTTCGCTGCGCTCTACCCATCCTACGAACTATGATCCATGATTCTGCGCTTGGCTCTTCCTGCATCTACCCGTGACCTGAGCCGTCTCCATCCGAACCGTGATGCGATCCGTCGATTGACGGACCGGGACCGGAAATATCAGCGCCTAGCTTGGCCTTCTTTCGGAAAGGCCAGGCGATGGCCATGCCTCCTGCGACGAGCACGATGAGTGCAGTCGCTGCTATCCAATGTGAAATCATGGACGCCTCGTAAAGAGCCGACGGCTTTCATCGAATCCCGGTTCGCAATCTAGCAGGCGTGTCAGGACAAAACACGCACAGCGAGCGCTCAGCATTAATGAATAGTTGCGCCAGCGGATGAAACGATGGGTTTCGCTGTGCTCTACCATCCTAAGGAAGCATTCTGCGGCATGAAGCCATTCTCGCTGGCCGCAACAGGAGTAAGAGTTTCATCACGGGTGAGGTGCCTGCGATTGCTGAAAAGGATACACCGTGATCGCGATATCGGCGTCGATCCGCGCGATCTGGCGCAGCAGGTCGGCGCTGATCGTCGTATCAAGCGCTGGATAGTCCGCTCCGCGTTCAAATCCGTAGGAGAAGGTGCGGGAGGTGCAGGCCTTCCATAGATCCATTGCGGTGTCCGGGAGCGCGTCAATGATCGTCAGGAATTGCTGCGTACACGATTGCGCATCGTGTATCTGCTCAGCTGTCTGCTCAGCCAGTTCAAGACCGAGGATAAACTGCCGATAACAAGAACTCTTTCGTCCATGTTCGACGAGCGCGTCGAGGGTTCGAGTTCGATT
The DNA here is from genome assembly GCF_009930815.1 of Bradyrhizobium sp. CCBAU 051011. Classification (NCBI taxonomy): domain Bacteria; kingdom Pseudomonadati; phylum Pseudomonadota; class Alphaproteobacteria; order Hyphomicrobiales; family Nitrobacteraceae; genus Bradyrhizobium; species Bradyrhizobium sp. CCBAU 051011. The sequence continues at coordinate 2,669,681 of NZ_CP022222.1, forward strand.
TCAGAACGATATCAAGGTTCAGGAATTGAGGAGGTGTCGTTGAGCTATGGCGGGACAAGGCGCTCTACCCATCCTGCGCATCGGTTGTACAACGCTGCTTCACGCAAATCCCGCGCGCGTCACGATTCAGTTGTCGTCATCATCTCATGCGCTGCGTGGTAGCGAGCACTGTAGCCGGGCACCGTTCTTGCCGGAAATCGAGCGCCAACCGCAGCCGAATTGCTGCATCAAGGCGTGCCATGCCGGAGATCTTGGGCTAAGTTTTTACCCGCCGTGGCCCCGCATTCGGCCTGCTGTCAACCACACATCCGGTGGACCCCATGCAGCAGATTTCAGACTGGCTCGAGAATCTCGGCATTGGGCAATACGCGAAGCGTTTTGTCGAAAATGGAATCGATGTCAGTGTTCTGCCCGAATTGCGGGACGAGGACTTCGACAGGCTCGGGGTTCTGCTCGGCCACCGCCGCAAGATGCTGCGCGCTATCGCTGATCTCAACCAGGCCGAATTGATTGCGCCTCGCCGGCACGATGCCGAGCGACGCCACCTCACCGTCATGTTCTGCGATCTGGTCGGCTCGACGGCGCTCTCGGCGAGCCTCGATCCCGAGGACATGTGGGAGGTGATCCGTGCCTATCGCGCGGCCTGTGCGACGGTCGTCGCCGCCTATGACGGCGTGATCGCCAGGTTTGTGGGCGACGGAATTCTCGCCTATTTCGGCTATCCCCGCGCACACGAGGACGATGCGGAGCGCGCCGTGCGCGCCGGCCTCGACATCATCCCTGCCGTGAGGCGGCTCGACATGCGCACGCAGGAGCGGGTCGAGGTGCGGGTTGCCATCGCGACTGGACTTGTGGTGGTAGGCGACCTCACCAGCGGAAGCGTATCAGAGCAGCAGGCGATGGTCGGCGACACGCCAAACCTTGCTGCCCGGCTGCAAGCCCTGGCGGAGCCGGGGGCCGTTGTCGTTGCGGATTCGACGCGCCGGCTGCTCGGCGATCTCTTCACCTTTCAGGATCTCGGGCACCGCGAGGTCAAGGGCATCTCCGAACCGATTGCGCTCTGGGCGGTCGAAGGCGGAGCCGCGTCGGAGAGCCGTTTCGAGGCGGTGCGCACAGTGCGATCCATCGGCTTTGTCGGCCGCAAGGCGGAGATCGAATTCGTGCTCTCGCGCCAGCAACTGGCGTATCAGGGCGAAGGCCAGGTGGTGCTGATTTCAGGCGAAGCCGGGATCGGCAAGTCGCGCCTTGTGGCAGCGCTCTCCGAGAGCCCTGCAGGGGCGCCCCGACGGCTGCGGTATCAGTGCTCGCCCTACCACTCGAATACTGCGCTTCATCCCTTTGTCGCGCAGCTTGAGCGCGCCGCCGGCATCGGGCTGCAGGATACCCCTGCGCAGAAACTCGACAAGCTCGAGACCATGCTTGCGCTTGGAACGCAGCAAGTGGCCAAGGCCGTTCCGCTGATTGCCGCGCTGCTTTCGATCCCGACCGGCGAGCGTTATCCACCGCTGGGTTTAAGTCCGGTGCAGCAGCGGCGCCAGACCTTCGCCGTCCTGCTCGACCAGTTCGAAGGCCTGGCACGGCAGCAACCGCTGCTGATCGTCTGCGAGGACATGCATTGGGCCGACGCCACGACGCTCGAACTGTTCGACCTCGCAGTCGATCGGATCAGGGGATTGCCGGTGCTTGCACTCGCGACATTCCGGCCCGAGTTCGAGCCGCCCTGGGCGGGGCTCGCCAATGTCAGCCTGCTGCGACTCGATCGGCTTGACCGGCAGGAGACGCGCGCGCTGGTAGAGCAGGTGACCATCGGCCGAAAGCTGCCGGGCGAGATGATGAGGCAGATCATCGACAAGACGGATGGCATCCCGCTGTTCGTGGAAGAATTGACCAAGATGGTGCTGGAGTCGGGACTGCTCGTCGAAGATGCCGGGCGCTATCGTCTCGATAGTCCGCTGCCGCCGCTCGCCATTCCCGCGACGTTGCAGGACTCGCTGATGGCGCGGCTTGACCGGCTGGCGCCGGTCAAGGAGGTGGCGCAGATCGGCGCTGCCATCGGCCGCGAGTTCTCATACACGCTGCTGCGATCCGTTGCGGGCCGCGATGACCTGACGCTGAGCGCGGCGCTGGCGCAGCTCGAAGAGGCGGAGCTGCTGGAATGCCGCGGCACGCCGCCGGAAGCGACTTATAGTTTCAAGCATGCACTCGTACAGGAAACGGCTTACGAGAGCCTGCTCAAGAGCCGGCGGCAACTGCTCCACCAGCATATCGGCGATGTTCTGCGCGACAAGTTTCCAATCATCGCCGAGACCGAGCCGGAAGTGCTGGCGTACCACTTCACTGAAGCTGGACTGAGCGGCGTAGCTCTGGACTGGTGGCGCAAGGCCGGCCAGCAGGCGTTGAGACGCTCGGCCTATACCGAGGCAGTCGCGCATCTCGGCAAGGCGGTGGCCATCGCGGACAGGCTGCCCGATGAGCCGGGCCGCATCATGAACCGGCTGCAGCTCCAGATCGCCTATGGCCGCGCGCTGCGGGGCAATCTTGGGCACAGCGCTCCCGAAACGGTGACGGCATGGAAGCGCGCGCGACAATTAGCAGCCGACATCAATGATCCCGTTGAACTGGCGCCGATCCATTCGGGCCTGTTCAATGCCTGCCTGACCCATGGCGAGATCGCGCCGATGCGGGAGTTGGCAGAGGCCATCATGAGCGCTGCCGGGCGGCGGCCGGATTCGCCGGTGGCCGCCGTCGTCGCACACTGGACAACAGGGGTCACCTGCTGGTTCGGCGGCGATTACCTCAACGCGCGACTGCATCTCGAGCGCGCGCTTGCGATCTATGAGGCCGAGCCTGATCCGGTGACCTTCAAGGCGTCGGCGCTGGACCTGCCGTTCGTCATCATGAGGTTCCTTGCGCTGGTGCTTTGGCCGCTTGGCATGATTGACCGATCGCGACGGCTCGCGGCCGAGGCGGTATGTGCCACAGGAGAAAAGCGGGCGCTTTCCCAAGCCAACGCGCTCGTCCACAAGGCGGTGTTCGACGGAGTTTGCGGCGGCATGTTGCAGGAGACGGAGACGATTCTCGCGCTCGCCCTCGCCCGCGAGCATACGATGCCGTTGTATGTCGCAGCCGGTAGCTACCTGAACGGGCTGGCACAGTGGCGCGCCGGCGATCGAGCGGGCGGGCTTGCGGAAATGTGCCGGGGCTGGACATTGCTTCATGAAAACGACTGCTATCTCTGTGAGCCATTTTGGGGGATGCAGGTGGCGATAGCGAATGCGGAGGCCGGGCAAACGGAGGCCGGGCTGGAAATCCTGCGGGAGTTGATCTGCTGGACGGAACGCTCCGGCCAGCATTGGCTCGATGCCGAACTCCATCGCAGCCAGGGTGAGTTGTTGTTGCGTCTTGACCCGCCTGATGTATCGATGGCCGAAGACGCTTTCCGCAAAGCCCTGGAAATCGCCCGCACCCAACGAACGAAGACTTTTGAGCTGCGTAGCGCCGTTGGACTCGCGCGATTCTACAACGCAAATGGCCGGGCTGATTCAATATCAGGGTTGCTCGCGCCGATCGTCGTCGATTTCGGCGCGGGGCGAGATCTTCCCGAGATCGAGCAAGCTGCGGCGCTGCTCAAGCATGGACAAACCGTTCCCGTCGAGCCCTTGCGTAGGATCGGTTGAGCGCAGCGATACCCATCATGTTCTTGCACGGGAGTTGATGGGTATCGCTGCGCTCTACCCATCCTACGGGTCGTTCCGGTTAGGCATTCCGCTTAACGGAAAACGTCAGCGCCTTGCCGCTGTTGATACCATACGGCATGATCGCGCTGACCAAAATTCAAAGCCGCAAATCAATGCGGCGCGCCGACAAGGGAGGCCTTCCATGAAAAGAGCAATAACAGGCATGATTGCCGCCGCATTGGCGATGTCGGCGACTGCCGCATTGGCGCAGGGCAAGCCGCCGCTCAAGCTCGGCGGCATTCTCGACATGTCGGGCCTTTACGCCGATATCACCGGGCCGGGCTCGGAGACCGCCGCGAAGATGGCGGTGGAGGATTTCGGCGGCGAGGTGCTGGGGCGCAAGGTCGAGATCGTCGCGGCCGATCATCTCAACAAGGCCGATCTTGCCGCCAGCATCGCGCGGGACATGCTCGACAACCAGGGCGTCGAGATGCTGTATGACGTGGCGGCATCCGCGACCGCGCTTGCCGCCGGCGAGATCGCGAAGGCGCGCAACAAGATCGTGATGTATAGCGGCCCGGCCTCGATCCGCCTCAGCAACGAGGCCTGCGGGCCCTACACCGTGCACTATTCCTACGACACCTTTGCGCAGGCCAACGTCACCGGGCTTGCCACCGTCAAGTCCGGCTTCGAGACCTGGTTCTTTCTCACCGCCGATTATGCCTTCGGCCAGGACCTGGAGAAGGACACGACTAACGTGGTGGTGAAGGCCGGCGGCAAGGTGCTCGGCGGCGTCAAGCATCCGCTCAATACGTCGGATTTTTCATCATTCCTGTTGCAGGCGCAGAGCTCGAAGGCGAAGGTTGTCGGGCTTGCGAATGCCGGCGGCGATACCATCAATGCGATCAAGCAGGCGGCGGAATTCGGCCTGACCCGGAGCGGCGGCCAAAAGCTCTCGCCGCTGCTCGCCTTCGTCACCGATATCGACAGCGTCGGGCTGGAGACCGCGCAGGGCCTGCTGCTCGCTGAGGCTTTTTATTGGGACCTCAACGACGACACCCGTGCATTCTCGAAACGCTTCATGGAGCGCGTCAAGCGGCCGCCGACCGCGGCGCAGGCCAGCGTCTATTCGTCGGTCCTGCATTATTTGAAAGCCGTGAAGGCCGCGAACACCACGGATGCGGCGGCGGTCATGAAGATGATGAAGGAGACGCCGGTCAACGACATGTTCGCCAAGAACGGCAAGATCCGCGAGGACGGCCGCATGGTGCACGACATGTATCTGTTCGAGGTCAAGAAGCCGTCGGAGTCGAAGGCGCGCTGGGATTATTACAAGCTGCTGGCGACGATCCCGGGCGGCGAGGCGTTCCAGCCGCTGGAAGCCTCGCGCTGCCCGCTGGTGAAGAAGTGACGCAAAGCGTCATCCCGGGGCGATGCGCAGCATCGAACCCGGGATCTCGAGATTCCGGGTCTGGTCCTTCGGACCATCCCGGAATGACGCCGGCAACAAACCAACAACAACGAAAGCACGACACATGAGCGCAAACGAAATGGTCCTCCAGGAGCTCGAACAGGGCTTGCTCACCATCACCATGAACCGCCCCGATCGGCGCAACGCGCTCAATCCGGACATGACGCGCGGGCTGGTGGAGGCGGCGCGCCGGGCGCAGGATGATCACGAGGTCCGCGCGGTGCTGATCAAGGGCGCGGGCGGCACGTTCTGCGTCGGCGGCGACGTCAAGTCGATGGCGGAGGGCAGGGCGCCACTTCCCTTCGAGGCCAAGATGGCGAACTTGCGCCGCGGCATGGAAGTCTCGCGCATCCTGCACCAGATGCCGAAGCCGGTGGTGGCGCAGCTCGACGGCGCAGCCGCCGGCGCCGGCCTTTCGATTGCGCTGTCCTGCGACCTGCGCGTCGCCAGCGCCTCCTGCAAGATCACCACCGCCTTCGCCAAGGTGGGCTTCTCCGGCGATTACGGCGGCACCTATTTTCTCACCCAGTTGCTCGGCAGCGCGAAGGCGCGCGAGCTCTATCTTCTGTCGCCGGTCCTGAGCGCGACCGAGGCCTATAACCTCGGCATGGTGACAAAGGTTGTGCCGGACGCCGACATCGACGCCGAGGCGCGTGATCTTGCGATGTCGCTGGCGCACGGGCCATCGATCGCGCTCGGCTATATCAAGCGCAACATCAATAATGCCGAGACCATGTCGCTGGAGGCGTGCTTTGATGGCGAAGCGATCCATCACACGCGCGCCGGCGACACCGCCGACCACAAGGAAGCGGCAAAAGCCTTTGTCGAGAAGCGCAAGCCCTTATTTCAGGGGCAGTGAGATGGCGGAATATCTCAGGCTGCGGCAGATCTGCCTGGTAGCGCCGCATCTCGAGCCGGTGATCTCGGACATCTCCGCGATCATGGGCCTCAATGTCTGCTACCGCGACGGCAATGTCGCGAAGTATGGCCTGGAGAACGCGCTGCTGCCGGTCGACACGATCCTGCTCGAAGTGGTGGCGCCGACCCAGCCGGGCACCGCGGCAGGACGCTTCCTCGACAAGACCGGCGGCCGCGGCGGCTACATGGCGATCTTCTGCTGCGACGACCCCGATGCGCGTGGCAAGCACGCCAATGGAATGGGCGTGCGCACCGCGAACGTGATCACGCACGCGCCCTATCATGGCGTGCAACTGCATCCGCGTGACTGCCGCGCCGCGTTCATCGAGTTCAACCACACTGATGGCAGCGATGATGTGCTGGGGCCCTATCCACCGGCCGGACCGGACTGGCAGAAGGCAATCCGGAAGAATGTGACGGTGGCGCTGACGGAAGTTCAGATGCAGAGCCCGGATCCGCAGGGGCTGGCGGAGCATTGGGGGAAGATTTTGCGAGTCGCCGTCAGCAATGCGGGCGGCGAGCCTGAATTGCAGTTGCCCAATGCCAGCTTCCGTTTCGTTAAGGGCGCGAGCGATCTGATGAGCGGGTTGACGTTCAGGGTTGCCGATAGCGCGAAAGTGCGTGATGCCGCCAAGGCGAAGGGCTGCAAGGTGTCGGGCGACGCGTTCGATCTTTGTGGGGTGACGTTCAGCCTGGTGGCGTGAGCGCCGTGCTTCCCCTCTCCCCTTGTGGGAGAGGGTGGATCAATCGCGCGGAAGCGCGATTGAGACGGGTGAGGGGTCTGTCTCCGCAAACACAGATCTCTCATGCGGAGAGAACCCCTCATCCGGCGGACTGCGTCTGCCACCTTCTCCGACAAGGGGAGAAGGGAAGGGACGCAAGTGGCGCGTCTCAGCGCCCCTTGAAATTCGCGACGCGGCGTTCCGCCGTCGCTTTGACGCCTTCCTTGAAATCCTCCGTCGCGCGGAGTTTTGTCTGCTCGACGAGTTCGTGGTTGGTGGCAGCGAGCACGCGGTCGGCGAGGCCGGCGCGCATGGTGGCGCGGGTCGAGATCAGGCCGAGTGGCGAGCATTCGGCGATTTCTGCCGCGAGCTTCATTGCTTCAGCCCGCACCTGGTCCTGCGGCACGCAGACATTGGCGAGGCCCATCCTTGTTGCTTCCTCGCCGGTGACGCGGCGGCTGGTGTAGAAAATCAGCTCCGCGTTGTTCTTGCCGACCAGTTCGGGAAGCGTCGCGGTGAGACCGAAGCCCGGGTGGAAGCCAAGCTTGGTGAAGTTCGCCGCGAAGCGCGCTTCGGGGCAGGTGACGCGGAAGTCGGCGGAGACGGCTAGACCTAGGCCGCCACCGATGGCTGCGCCATGAACGGCCGCAACGACCGGCTTCTTGTTGCGGAAGATGCGCACGGCCTGGACGTAGAGATGGTTGATCGGCAGGTTCGCCGCCGGATCCTTTTGCGCGCTCTCTTCCTGCTCCTGCCGCTTGGGGTCGGAGAAGTCGGCGCCGGCGCAGAACGCCTTGCCTTGCGCGGCAAGCACCGAAGCGCGGATTTCGATGTCGTTGTCGAACTCTTCCAGCGCGTCCGCGATCTGGTTGATCAGCGAGACGTCGAAGAAGTTCAGCGGCGGTTTGCGGATTTCGATCAGGCCGACATGCCCGTGCTTCTCGACGCCGATATCAGTGTATTTGCTCATGAGCTTTCCTCGTTGAATTAGCGCAAGCCAAGCCGCGCGCTAGCGCAGACCAAGCCCGCGGGCGATGATGCCGCGCAGCACCTCGGTGGTGCCGCCCTGAATCGTCAGCTTGGGCGCGGTCTTGATGGCGAAGTCGAGCTGCTTTTCCAGCGTCTCGCGGTTGGTTGCGGTCTCCTCGACAAAGGCGGCGAGCTCGCGCACGCGATGCGGCAACTGCTGCTCCCAGATGGTGCCGATGTCCTTGACGATGGACGCCTCGACCACCGGCTCCTTGCCGGCTTGCAGCATGCCCGCGACTGAGACCGACATGCGCCGCATGGTGTGCACTTGCGCCACCAGCCGGCCGATGCCTTCGGCGCTGCGAGTGTCCGGGTCCTTGCCGACGGCGCGGACGAGTTCGGTCAGCACGTAATAGGTTTCGAGGAAGCGCTCGGGGCCGCTTCGTTCATAGGCGAGCTCGCTCGTCGCCTGTTTCCAGGCGCCGTCGATTTCGCCGAGCACGTGATCGTCGGGAACGAAGTAGTCGGTGAACACGACTTCGTTGAATTCATACTGCCCGGTGATCTGGCCGATCGGGTTCACCTGGATGCCCGGCTGCTTCATCTTGACCAGGAATTGCGTTAGCCCATGGCGGCGGTTCTCTTTCGTCGGTGGCGACGTCCGGAAGATCGCGATCATGTAGTCGGCGATATGGGCCGAAGAGGTCCAGATCTTGGTGCCGTTGATCAGATAGCCGCCATCAGTCTTGGTGGCGCGGGTTTTCGCCGCGAACAGATCGGAGCCTGAGTTCGGCTCGCTCATGCCGATGGCAAAGCAGATTTCGCCTTTGCAGATGCGCGGCAGGATCTCCATCTTGATGTGCTCGGGCGCGTATTTCAAAAGCACCGGGCCGCTCTGGCGGTCGGCGACGAAGAAGCGCCGCGTCGGCGCGTTCGCCACGCGCATTTCCTCGGTCACCACGTAACGCTCGAGGAACGAGCGCTCGTGGCCGCCATATTTCTTCGGCCAGGTCATGCCGAGCCAGCCGCGTTCGCCGACCTTTCGGGAAAATTCCGGCACGTCGGTATCTTCGCGGTTCGGCTTGTGCGGATCGAAAGTGCCAGCGGCGATTTCTTCGGCGAGGAAGGCGCGCACTTCCTTGCGCAATTGTTCGCATTTGGGCGGCAGGCGGATCGGGTCGAAACGGAGGGCTGCAGTCATTGCTAATCTCTATGCAGGCAAATCGGTATTGACGTCAGCGCGAGGCCACCAGCGGCCACAGTTCGTCGGCGCCTCTGATACAGACGAGCTTGCCGAGCTCGACCGCCCAGTAGCTCTCCGAGCCGAAATCGTCGCGCCAGGCCAGCGCGCGCAGCGAATAGCGATGCAGGATGTGCTCGACGGTGAAGCCGATCGCGCCGTGCACCTGATGGGCAATCGCGCCGCCTTTTTCCGCTGCTTCCGAGCAGCGGATTTTTGCCGCCACCGCTTCGAGAAACACTTCGTCGTCGAAGGAGGTGGCGTTGGCGATGGCGTCTGCGGCGGAGGTGGCCGCCGCGAGCGCCGCCGCCGACTCGCCGGCGAGGCGCGCCAGATTGTGCTGCACGGCCTGGAATTTCGAGATCTTTTTCTCGAACGCAACGCGCTCGTTGGAATAGCGCACGGAAATTTCCAGCATCGATTCCAAAGCGCCGGCGATCTGCAACGCCCGAGCGACGCCGCCCATCAGCATCAGCCGGGTCTGGTCGAAACCATCAGGCGCGGGCTTGGTCGTGACCGGCTGCACCTTGTCGAGCGTCACCGTATCGGAGTTGTCGCCGCCGAGGCCGATCCCAGCCTCGATCCGACACTTGCTGGCATCGACCAGCGCGATGGAGAAACTGCCCTTGGCATCGCCAGCGAGCACCGCAAAATGTTTTGCGGCCTTGGCAAACGGCACGCCGCGCGCCCGGCCTGACAGGCTGCCGTCGGCATTGACGGTAATCCGGTCTTTCGGGCTCGCGGGCACCACCGTCATCTCGCCGTCGGGCGAAGCGATTTTGGCCTGTGCCAGCAGCCAGCCGGCCAGCATGGTTTCGGCGAGCGGGACTGCGACGGCAAAACGTCCGGCGGCGCTGAGAACGCTAAAACCTTCGGCGAGCGAGGCGCCCGAGCCGCCGCAATCTTCCGGCACCCAGGCCAGCGGCAGGCCGGCTTCCGTCAGCGCCTGCCACAGCGGGGCTTTCCACTCGCCCTGCTTGTCGCGATTGATGGTTTGGGCGTCGGCGAGGTCGGCGAAGATTTTCTCCGCGGTCTCGGCAACGATGTTCTCACTCTCCGCCACAGCGTTCCCCGATGTTGAGATTGGCATGCCAGTCCCGACAATTGTGCCGGGTTCGGCTGCGGTCTTTTCTTGCGCTCAATGATGAGCAAAAGCCATAGCCGTGACAAGCGCTGTCCGCAGGGCGGCATGAGGCGGTGGCATGATGATCGCGGGCGAAGAATAAATTCCGCGCAACGGACTTCTTCGGATTTGCACGCGGTTTGCCGCGCGATATGGTAGCCACTGAAGCCCTCTCCATGGGCGGATCGAAACCCAGCCAAAAGCAACAAGAGGAAATGCGGATGTCGAAGGATGGTTTGTGCGCGATTGTCACCGGTTCAGCTTCCGGTTTGGGAGCGGCGACTGCAGCCATTCTGGCAAAGGGCGGCGCGCGCATCGTCGTGAACTATTCCAACAGCAAGGCGGAAGCGGAAGCCACGGCCGATCTCTGCCGCAGCGCGGGCGCCGAAGTCGTGGTGGTGCAGGGCGACGTGTCGCGCGACGAGGACTGCAAGAAGATCGCGGCCGCGGCCGTGCCGTGGGGGCGCCTCGACGTTCTCGTCAATAATGCCGGCACCACCAAGCACGTGCCGCATCACGATCTCGACGGGCTAACGGCTGAGGACTTTCAGCGCATCTATGCGGTGAATACGATCGGCCCGTTCCAGATGATCCGCGCCGCGCGCGCGCAGCTCGAGGCCGGCGCGAAAGCTTCGGGGCGGGCGTCCGCCGTGGTCAACGTGTCGTCGGTCGCCGGCATTTCCGGCGGCGGTTCGTCGGTTGCCTATGCCGCGAGCAAGGGCGCGCTCAACACCATGACGCAATCGCTGGCGCGGGCGCTGGCGCCCTTGATCCGCGTCAACACGGTGTGCCCCGGCTATATCGATACGCCCTGGTTCACCAAGGGCCGCGGCGAGGCCGGCGCCAAGGCGGTGCGCGACGCCGTGGTGGCGAAGGTGCCGCTGAAGATGGCGTCGACCGCGGAGGATATCGCGCAGCTCGTGTGTTTCCTGGCGTCGCCGGCGTCGAGCAACATGACCGGCGAGTTCGTGCGCATGGATGCGGGCATGCATCTGGTGTTGTGAGATCTCACCCGTAGCCCGGATGGAGCGAAGCGCAATCCGGGGCCACTGCCGCTGTCGTTCCCGGATTTCGCTTCGCTCCATCCGGGCTACGGTCTGATGCGGCTACGCTGTCACCGGTTGCCCGGATCGGAAATCATTCCCCTCGCGACCAGCCGGTTCCAGATGAACAGCACCACCAGCGCGCCGATCGTTGCGGTGATGAAGCCGGCGCCCTGATCGGGGCTGTAATGGCCGATCGCCTGGCCGATCCAGGTCGCCAGAAACGCGCCGGCGATGCCGAGCACCGTGGTCAGGATGAAGCCGGTTGGGTTGTTCTGGCCCGGCGAAAGGATACGCGCGATGATGCCGGCGACAAAGCCGACGACGATGATCCAGATAATGCCGCCCATGGGAAGTCCCTTTCCAATGCGTCGATGGTGATGCAGCGCGGTGCGGCATGCGCACCGCGCTGACGCGGCGTCAAATCCGTCCCGACATTTCGTTGTCGTCCGGCAGTCGCCCGTCCGGCGTCAGGTGATTGACGACGTCAGGCAGATACTGGCTGAGGCCTTGCAGCAAATCGTCGCGCGACAGGCCGCTCTGCGACGAGAGCTGATCGATCTCATCGGCGCCGAGCGCGTTGGCGAGATCGCCGGGCGCGACCTGCTTGTTGGGACCGTTGCTGACCCAGGAGTCGGCCTGATCGCCAAGGCCGTTCTGTTGCAACTGCTTCATGAGGTCGCCGAGGCCGCCGTTGAGGATGGTGCCGGCCGCTCCGCCCGCGAGCAGGCCGCCCAATCCGCCTTTGAGCATGTCGCTGAGGCCACCGCCGCCGGGTAGACCGGCCTGCACGTTGCCAGGCGCGGGCGCCGGCGCCGGTTGCGGCGCGGAGCCGGTCTGGTTGCCGCTGAAATGCTTGATGCCTTTCCAGGCCAGCAGCGCCAGGATCGCCATGGTCAAGGGCGACATTCCGCCGCCGCCGGATTGTTCGCTGGGGCGGCTCGGGCCGCGCGGGCCATTCTGCATGCCGTTGAGTACGTCGAGTAAACCCATGGTCGTGTCCTCCGCGTAGCCCCGCGCGAAACATAAAGTCGGCCCATGACGGTTACAAGGTGACGGTTACAAGTCGCCCGGCGATGCGTCCGATAGGCACTGGCTGATGGTTCTGCTATCGAGGCCTGTTGCAACGCGATGGGTGTCAAATGGTTTCGGGCCAGACGATCGGTGTCGCGGGGGCGGGCAGCATCGGCTGCTTCGTCGGCGGCATGCTGGCGGCCGGCGGCCGCCGCGTCGCGCTGCTGGCGCGTCCGCGCGTCATTACTGAAATCGAAGCCAATGGCCTGCGGCCGACGAGCTTTGAAGGCTTTGACCAAACCATCACGCGCGATCGGTTCGCATTGTCGGAAAATCCTAGCGTGTTTGAGAATGCCGGCGTCGTGCTGGTCACGGTCAAGAGCGCGGATACCGCTGCCATGGCTGATCTCATCGCCCGGCACGCACCATCAGATGCGGTCGTGGTCAGCCTGCAGAACGGCGTCGGCAATGCGACCGTGCTCCGTAATCGCCTGCCGGGCCGGCGCGTGCTCGGCGGCATGGTGCCGTTCAATGTGATTGCGCTCGGCAATGGGCGGTTTCATCGCGCCACCTCGGGCGACATCGTGATCGAACAGGACGCGGCGCGCACGGCGGAGATGCTGTCGGTGCCGGACTTGAAGGTGCGGCCGACCGCCAACATCGAGGGCGTGCAATGGGGCAAGCTGCTGCTCAATCTCAACAACGCGCTCAATGCGCTGGCCGACCTGCCGCTGCGGCGGCAGTTGGCGCAACGAGAATGGCGGCGACTGTTCGCCGATCAGGTCACTGAGGCGCTGGCGGCAATCAAGGCCGAAGGCATCAAGCCGGTCTCGCCGACGCCGATCCCGTTCGGCTGGATGCCGTCGCTGCTGCGCCTGCCGGATCCGGTCTTCGAAGCGCTGCTCGGGCGTACCATGAAGATCGATCCCGAGGCGCGCTCGTCGATGTGGGAGGATCTGCAGCACCGCCGCCGCACCGAGGTCGACTATCTGCAGGGCGTCATCACCGGGATTGCCGATCGCCGCGGGCTGGATGCGCCGCTGTCGCGCCGGATCGTGGAATTGATCCGGCAGGCCGAGCGGAACGCCAACGGCTCGCCCGGCCTGACGCCGGAGCAGATTCGCGCGCGCGATTGATGGGCCTTGAAATGGTGCTGATCCGGCGCGAATTTCGTATCGCAAAGCCGATGGGAGAAGCGAGATGAAACGAACGGGACTTGCGCCGCTGGCGATCGCCATTCTGGCCGGCTGGGCAATACTCGCGCCCGCGCAGGCCGTGCCGCCGACGGCGACACCATCGCCGGGCTATGACGCGCGCCTGCAGGAGCAACGGGCGGCGTCGCGGGCGGTCGTCGCGCCGAGTGTCAAGCCACGTCGGGTCAAGAAGCCGCGTGCGCGCTGACGCCGATATCACCGCGTGAGCACGCCTCTCACGTCGTCCCTGCCTAGCGCAATTGCGCACGGGCGCAGGGACCGATAGCCACCGGATGCAGTTGTCCTGAAATGACGTCTGCCGTTCCGCGTTATGGATAGATCACGCGGTATCGCGATGAGCGCAGGCGCTCACGCGGGGGTCACTGCGTTCGCAAGGACGACGGAAGGATCTAGCTTTTCTTCTGCTTGGCCGGCGGCTGCTGCTGCGGGTTGAGCAGCTTTTTCAGTCCGTTGATGCTCTCCGAGAGCCGCGGCCATTCGCACGAGAACTGGTTCTTGGCGCACTGGGCAGCCCGGAGGCGTGCGGCCTGCTTGACGGGACTGGCCACCGGTATCGGTACCTTTTCGGTCTCGATCGACGGAGCGGCCTGCATCGGAGCAGGCTGCTCCGTGCGCAGCGAGATCTGCTGCACACCTTGCGCGGGCGGTAGCTCTTGCTGCTGCTGCTGCTTGGCCGCCTGCGCCGCGGCGGCGTGATTGCGCCGCTCGCGCTCGAGATAGGCCGTATAATGCTCGTCGATCTTCTTCTGCTCTTCCGGCGTCGGATTTGGGCCCGCGATGTCGAAGGTGCGGTCCTGCATGAAATCGTAATAGGTGTAACCGCCGCCCGCCTTGCGGCGGCCGGCGAATTTCGCGTTGCATTCGGCAAGCTTCGCCGTTTTTTCTTCCTTGGTATTCGACTTCTCGGCCACATCGGCGCAGGATTCGAAATCCACCGGCGTGCTGCGCCACCATTGCGCGACGGAAGGCGCCGGCACGAACACGAGCAGGCCTCCGATCGCGGCAAAAACAAATGACGGTGCACGTGAGGCGATCACGGACGATTTTGCTCCAGTCGAATTCTTGGGAACTTTGATTGAGTCGATTGTCATCATTTTGGCAGCGCTGTCACGCCGAAATTGCACGATGTTCCCGCTGGCGTTGTGACTCTATCCGCTGGATGTGACCAATGGAACACAGTGCTAGGCCATTAGAAATCTTGAGGAAATTCAACGCCAAGGCAAAGCTGCGCGCGCAAAGTTCCAGCGATTCCAAGTGCACCATCAGAGGGCGGGCGGATAAGTGCGCCACATTGTGGCAACAATCAGTCGGCGCCGCGTGCGCGGGCCAGAGTGCTCGACGCCGTTTCATGGAACGTAGCGCGGTAGAGTCGCGCGAACTCACCCATGTGGTGGAAGCCGTTGGCGCGCGCGCACGACGTCACGGTGATCGCGTCGGAACCCTTCGCCAGTTGTGCGCGGGCCGACCAAAGCTGCTTGAGGCGCAAATAGCGATGCAGGCTCATACCGCGAACGCTCGCCACCGCCGTGCCGAGTGTCCTGACCGATACGCCGCATTGCTCGGCAAGGTCGGCGCTGTAGATCGGCGAGGCGGCGTGAAACGCGACATATTCGTCGATCATGCGAACGAGGCGGCAATAGCCCCTGCTTGCGATCCGGCCCGCCACATCAGGCGTTCTGCCGCTGCGGAACATCTCGTCGATGGCGAGCAGCAGGCCTTCCTGGAGAGCCAGCGCCGAACGCGGCTCCAGCAACAGCTCCGGTCTGGCCGAAGCCGTCTGCAAGATACCCGTCGTGATGGATCTGACGGTTGCCAGAGCCTCGAGGGTGGGCGTGAACGGGCAAAGCAGATCCGGCGTATCGAACCATTCCCGGTCTCGCAGGCCGGCGCCCAGCGTGATGATCGCGTGCAGCGATCCGCGGGGTTCGACGAACTGCAAATCGACATTGCCGCGCATGCCGATGAAGGCCGGACGGTCCACCGACATGCCGTTGACGGCTACGTCGTAATCGTTCTCGAGCTGGAAGATGACGACGCCGTGCGCCGCGCGGTAGCTGACGTCGACAATGCGGGGGAATGAACTGAGCACGGCGATCTGGCAGCCCGGCAACTGCACCATCGCGCGCGCGGTATGGAAATTAGCAAGGCTGAGCGGGACGCTGCGCGCGTCCGCGACAAATTCGACCGGCCGGAAGGCATCGATGTCGGAGAACTGGACGATCGAAAGTGCCGGCGAGGGGGCAAGCTTCTGGAACTGCATCGTGAGGCACCGGCAGCGTGCGAATCGTTGCCGCCAGCGTCGGCGGGTCTGGTTAAGGCCGCATTAAGAAGTGTGGCCGGGAGAGATTTCAAGCGGCTTTCGGTCGCGGAGAAAAAGCAGGGGTGTCAATTCCGCGACGTGTGGCGCTGGCCCGCGCGGTACGTGGGTTCACGCAGCACCGGCCGCCCGTTTCCCGACCGGCCGACCGGCCACCCGGACCCATCCAAATCCATTATACCTGCTCAAGCGGAATGCTAGTTGTTTTGCCGCAACCGAAGTCATCATGTGGCGGCTGGTCTGGAGCCCTCGTGCCGGGCGTACCGGAGCCGCAGGAGGGAAACAGTTTTTATGACCATCACCACGGCCATGACCAGCGTGCCGAAGCCCGCACCCGACCTGCTCGAAGCTTTCAGGGACGCGCCGACCTCGATCATCTCTGACAATCTCGCCCGCCTTCCGGGCGCCGTCGGGCTGCGGCCTTTCCATCGCGGCGGGCGGCTGGTGGGGGTCGCCTTCACTGTGCGCACGCGGCCGGGCGACAATCTGGCGATCCATCGGGCGCTGGAACTGGTTGGGCCCGGCGACGTGATCGTGGTCGATGGCGGCGGCGACGAGACGCGGGCGCTGGTGGGCGAAATCATGAAGACAATCGCCGAATACAAAGGCGCCGCGGGCTATGTAATCGACGGTGCGATCCGCGATGTCGCGGCGTTCGCCGCCTCCGACTTTCCATGCTTTGCCCGCACCGCGATCCACCGCGGGCCCTACAAGAGCGGTCCGGGCGAAATCAATGTGCCGGTATCGATCGGCGGTTCGGTGATTTCTCCCGGCGATATCGTGGTCGGCGACGAGGACGGCGTGGTGTCGTTTCCCGCTTCGACCGCAGTCGGCCTGCTGGCAGCGGTCCGCGCCCAGATCGCGCGCGAAGAGGATACGTTGCTTGCGATTCGCGAAGGCCGCTACCAGGGCAGCTACGGAAAATCCTGAGGGAGGAACGATGAGTCAGAAGGACGAATTTCACAATCTGGATAATCCGGCCGACGGCCTGTTCCGCGAACTCGCGTCCGGGGTCACGACACGAATCTTCTCTGGCGAGCACGCGATGCTGTCGGTGGTGACGCTGGCGCCGCACGCGCAAGGCACCCTGCATCATCATCCCGAGGAACAATGGGGCGTGCTGCTCGATGGCTCGGCCATCCGAGTTCAGGGCGGTGAGGAAATTCCGGTCAAGAAAGGCGATTTCTGGCGGACGCCGGGAAACGTGCCGCATACGATGCGGGCTGGACCGGAAGGCGCCCGCGTGCTTGACATCTTCAGCCCGCCTCGGCCCGAGTACAAGAAAGCCGGGTCCGGCTTCGGCACTTAAAAACAAGCCTGCGAAACAAGAACAAAAAAATCGCGGGCGGCCATGGGAGGAGAGCTTTGGTGAAGATTTCACGACGCAACTTGCTTGCGGCGACAGCCGCGTTTGCGGTGACGCCCGCGCTGGCGCAGCCGGCCAAAAACATGACGCTGGTGGTGCCGTTCCCACCGGGAGGATCGACCGACGCGCTGGCGCGGCTGCTGCAGTCCCACCTGCAGACGAAACTCGGCCGCACCGTGCTGGTGGAAAACAAGTCCGGCGCGGCTGGCTCGCTCGGCGCCATCCAGGTCGCCAAGAGCGCGCCCGACGGCGCGACGTTCCTGGTGACCTTCGATTCGCACGCGGTCATCCCCTCGATCCTGGAAAAGCCGGGGGTGGATGTCGAAAAGGATCTGGTGCCGGTGTTCCTGGTCGGCACTGCGCCCTATGTCGTCGCGGCGAATGCCGAGCGGCCATACAAGACCTTTGCCGACGTGGTGGCGGCCTGCAAGGCCAAGCCCGGCGCGGTGAAATACGCCTCCGTCGGCATCGGTACGCTCGGCCATCTGGCGATGACGGTGCTCGGCAAGAAGGCCGGCGTCGAGATCACGCATGTGCCTTACCGCGGCGGCGGCCCGGCGATGAACGACGTGCTCGGCGGCCATGTCGACATGATCGTGGGATCGGCGGCGCTGATCACGGCGCAGCTCGGCACCAACATGCTGCGGCCGATCCTGCAGATGGGGCGCGAGCGGATGCCGGTGCTCAAGGATACCCAGACCGCGATCGAGGCAGGCTTTCCCGATTTCGAGACGCTGGCCTGGTGGGGCATCTTTGCGCCCAAGGACACGCCGGCCGATATCATTGCCGCCATGGCAAAATCGGTGAAGGAGATTCTGAGCGAACCGGCGGTGGCGAAACAATTGCAGGAAACGCAGCAGATGACGCTGCTGCTCGCCGACGGCAAGGAATTTTCGGCGTTCTTCGCCAAGCAGGTCGGCATCTGGGGCCAGGTGGTGCGAGAGAACAATATCAAGGCGTAGCGCGGTGGGACGCTAATTCCGTCATCTTCGTCATGCCCGGCCTCGTGCCGGGCATCCACGTCTTTGCTTCAACCAGGCACCATGCTCATGAAAAAGGCCCCACAGGGTGGGGCCTTAATCATCAAAGCGTCAGACGCCTCAGTTGTAGTCTGAATATTTGAACTGCGGCATCGCCTTGAGCTGCTCCTTGGTGCCGCTCATCATCGCGTGATCCGGCGTCCAGTCGTTCGCGTCGCTGGTGCGCGTTGTCGTGGTGGTCGTGGCCGCGCCGGTGGTTGTTTCGCGCGGCGCGGTCGCGGTGTCCTTCGTCGTTGTCGTCGCCGTCGAGCTGGTGCGGACAGGCTCCTCGATGAATTTGAGCTTGTCCATGGAAACGGCGATGTCGTGCTCGCCCATACCCAGGAAGCCGCCGACGCCGATGACCACGGCAGCGACCTTGCCGTTCTTGTCGAGGATCAGCTCGTTGATGTCGCCGAGCTTCTCGTTGGCTTCATTATAAACGTCGAGGCCCATGAGCTTGGACGCGCGCCAATTGCCCTTGAGCATCATCTTTTCCTGGGCACCGGCGCTGGTCGCGGCAGGCGCGGCCTTATCCGCGGGCTGGGGCGACTGCGCATAGGCGGGAGCACTGAACACGGCGGCGCTCAAGAGAGCCGCAGCTAAGATCTTCTGCATTTTATCCTCCTCGAAAGTGATCGATGCTCCTAGAACAGGGCGCATGCGCGAATGTTCCTGAGCGTTTCGGAGAAGTTTCGAAACAGGCCTGAAGCGACGGCGCAGCGATACCGGCAGGCAGGGCCGGGCTGGCAAAACTAGTCCGCTCGCTAACGGACTTATTGCGCCTTGGTTCGGAAACATGTTCTCGCGGTCTGCGTTGAAATATCGGCTCATGCCGGGTGGTAACCGGCCGCAACGGAGAACGATGGACGCAGTTATTTTGCCGGTTTCTTGCTGCGACACCAACGCATCGGTACGCGCTGACATCTAACCCGTTCCCGGCGTGAGCGCTCTTTGCTGGCCCGCTGCTCCTCAAAATATGTGACCCGATTTCGGCAAATCCGTCATGCCCGGGCCTGTCCCGGGCATCCACGTCTTCGTCTCCGCCTGACAAGAGCGTGGATGGCCGGGACGTAGGCGAGCGGAAGCGACGCCGTCCCTCAGACGGCTATGCCCGGCCATGACGACGCTGAGACATCTGCGCAGCCTGCGCTTTTGCGTCTGGCGGCCTGGCGAAGAGGGCTGGCGATGCCAGACCTGCTTTGCTATGAAGCGTCCCAAGCACCTGCTTGTCCGAGCAGGTCCGCGGTCCCGTAGCTCAGCCGGATAGAGCGACGGTTTCCTAAACCGTAGGTCGGAAGTTCGAGTCTTCCCGGGATCGCCAGTTCATTAGCGCAATGAAGTCTTATTTTCTCTTCTGGTCCCGGAGCAATTAGCTGGCGGCCGGGGTGGGCCGTCACTCATACGCCCTTCTCCAACAACGCCCTGAAATCCGCTCGCGCGCGTTGCGCCTCGCGCTTCGCCGTCTCCGAGGCTTCTCCAAGCCCGAAATAGCCGTGGATCAGGCCGAGGCCGTCGTAATAGCTGGTCGGCACGCCGGCGGCCTTTAGCGCTTCCGCATAGGCCTTGCCTTCGTCGCGGAGCGGATCGAACCATGCGGTGCAGACGATGGCGGGCGCAAGGCCTGTGAGGTTTTTGGCGCGCAGCGGCGAGACGCGCCAGTCGGTGCCGTGGGCGCCGTCTTCGAGGTAATGGCCGCAGAACCATTCCATGGTGGCGCGGGTGAGGAAATAGCCGTCCGCGTTTTCGGCGCGTGAGGGAAAGCGCCCGTTCTCCCTGGCGTCGGCGAAATTTCCGGCGACGTCGGTGACGGGATAGACCAAGAATTGCGCTGCGAGCTTGATGCCGGCGTCGCGGCAGGCGATGGCGGTGGTGGCCGCCAGATTGCCGCCTGCGCTGTCGCCGGCAACACCGACGCGCGCCGCATCGCCGCCGAATTCGGCGATGCGGGCGATGACGTCCCGGGTGGCTGCGAAGGCATCCTCGAATGCGCCGGGAAAGCGCACCTCGGGCGGGCGGCGATAATCGACGGAGACCACGACCGCGCCGGTCTCGATCGCGAGCCAGCGCGCCTGCCGGTCATGGGTCTCGAGATCGCCGGCCACCCAGCCGCCGCCATGGAAGAACACGACCGTCGGCGATTTGTCGCTTGAGTTCCGGTAGACCCGCGCGGCCAGGAAACCGGCTGCGCCTTTCACCTTGATATCCTCCGCGCTCATCACCGGTGGCGGCGGAACCGCCGCGCGCGCGGCCGCCAATGCGCGCAGCGCATCGCGTGCGCTCTGCGGCGTCATCGTCGTGGGATCGCGCAGTGGCAGCAGCGGAATGATCTGGGCGACGACGGGATCGAGCGGCGGAATCATGCGGGACCTCACGAGGAGCGATGGAATGCCAGAATAGGTAACGGGCATGGCTGCGGCAATTGCGCTGGACGCCGCCCAGACCCGCCGATTTCCCTCAATTGATAACGATTCCTGCAAGCAGGCGCGTTGGTAGAATCGGGGCGCCGTTTACTTCTGGTTATCCTTAAACAAGCGTGCACGGGAACGGCTGGGGCACACCGCTCATTACTCCCTCCAGAGGGAGTGTGTGATGGATCAAATTTCCGGATTGGATCGGGCGCTCGACGAAATGCTGGTGCATCTCGGCGGCATGGTGCTGAAACTGTCCAGCCCGCAGGTGACGCGGACCGCCGAAGAGCGGCACGCGCTGGCGTGCTCGGTCAACCAATATTCGGTTTGCGCGGCGCGCTCGGGCGATCCGCGCGTGCACCAGCTCAAGGCCGAACTCGAAGAGACGATCAAGCCGCATCTGCGGCTGGTTGCCAGCAGGTAATGCAGCCGTTCGATTGCGGCGACGTCGACGTGCAGATGGACGGCCCACAGCCGGGACACCGGCCGTGGTAGCGCCAACGGCTCAGAGCGTCTTGAGGTATTCGATCAGCGCCTTCCGATCGCCCTCCGACAGCTCCGGCCCGATCACGCCCTTGATTTCCTTGTCCTTGTTGTAGTCCTTCCGGAATTCGTGGCCTCTGTTCGAGTTTCCGCGAATGGAGGTATCGAATAGAAATCCGTTCTTGATCGGATCGGTCTTGTAACCGAGCTTCACGGGGTCGTACTCGCGGCTGCCGAGGAAGAATTTCTTCGGTCGTTTCTCGGGGTCACCGAGCAGGTCGTCGATGGTCGGCACCGAGCCGTTGTGCAGATAGGGCGGCGTCGCCCAGACCCCGTTCAGCGGACGGACCTTGTAGGCCAGTTCACCGCGGAGTTCGTTCGGCATGTAACCGTCGATTCGTTTCCGCTCTGCTTCGCTGACTGGCGGCTTCTTCTGGTCGAAGCTGTAATTGACGGTCTTCTCGACCAGTTCGCCCAGCGCGAATGCGAAGCTGGGATTCTTGATGCCGAGATTTTCAGGCACCGCGACCGTACGGGCCAGCATGTCGGCGGCCTGTGCGTCGTCGGTTCCGATATGCGAGATCGGAACGTTCTCGACCTTGAGGATCGCTTCGCCGGCCTCGTTCTTGGTCCACCAGTCCTTGTTGTTGAAATCGTAGAACTCCGCGCTCGTCACCGGCGGCCGGTGACACTCCTGACAATGGGTCTTGTAGAGCCTGGCGCCCTCGTCGGCCAGTTTCTGGTCGATCGGCGGCAGGATGTTGCCCGGCCATTTCGGCGATTGCAGGCCGGAGAATCCGTCCTTCGCGTTCGGCGGCTTCTTGCCCTTTATCATCATCTCCATGTCGTCGAGCGCCTTGATGTTGACGCTCGATTTGTAGAGTCCCTTCGACGGTTCGGTCAGATTGAGCTCCGCCGACACGCCGAGCGATTCGCCGGCGTTGCGCACCATCGGCTGCATGATGGAGCCGTTGTACTGCACCCAGTCGAACCACGGCGTGTTCCAGATCCGGGGGAAATGCACCGGCGCGGAGGAGCCGGCATAGTTTTCCGGCTTGTTCAGGTCGATGGAGAACACCTGATTGCCGATCCGGTTCAGCGCGTCGAGCCGTCCGTAACCCTCCAGAATGCTCTGGGAGGCGACGCGTTCTTCCAGATTCTTGACCCGCTTGTACTGCGCGAGCACCTGATCGAGCTGGGTCTTCAGCGTCTCGCGTTCGTCGACGGTGGAGTCCGGTCCCAGCACGGCGTCGGCGAAGCGGCTGAAGCGACCGGGCCACACCCGCGTCAGCAGGAGCGAGATGCCCATGCCCTGCTTCATCGCGAAGAGATTGGTGAGCGCCGGCCCACCGTCGATGACGACGGCGGTGCCGTTATAGGTGAGGCTGCCGGTGTGGCAGGCCGCGCAGGTCAGCCCGATGCCGTTCATCTCCTTCTTGTCGCGCGGATTCTTCCACGTCGCCCCGGTCGGGTCCAGCATCGGGGTGCCCTCCGCAAACCCGATCGGAAGCGCCGTCTTGCCCGGGATGATCGTGTCGGCAATGAAGCCGTAGCGATCGAGATAGGCGGGGTCGCTGAACAGGCCGGGCGAGGTGAACAAGAGCCAGGGAATCGTCGGCTGCTCCAGCGCCATGAACCATTTATAGGGAAAGCCGAAGGTCCGCGTTCCCTGGTCGGCGTGATAGAACCAGCTCAGCGTTTCCTTATCGATCCCCTGGTCGAGCCAGACGGTTTTCTTCGGGGTCGGATGCTCCACGATCTTGACGTGAAGATTCTGCCAGGTCTTGGCGATGTCGTCCTTGAAGACCGCGTAACCGATGCCGACGACCGCCAGCGCGATCACGATTTTTGCAATCCTCCTGCCCCGCATGGCCTGCCCCTTCCTAAAACCGCGCTGCTCGCGCGCAATATCGGTCTGTTATCAAAAAACGCCGCAAGGCGAATCACCCTCGGCGTGCGATTGAATATGATCCCATCTTATAGTGGCGTCATAGGTCTGTCCATAAATCCAGCTTCTTCGCGCTCGGGTGATTTTGATGGTTGGTCTCTCGGTCCGGCTTTTCCAGTATAAAGTGCCGATGATGCCATTGAATGTCAGCCAGATCACATGACGGCAGCCGAGGCGCAATCGCTCCGGATTGAGGTGGGCTCCGATCAGGCGGTTTCCGCGCTGCTGATCGAGCCGCCGCAGCCTCGCGCCTGTTACGTGTTCGCGCACGGGGCCGGCGCCGGCATGGCCCATGCGTCGATGGAAACCGTTGCCACGGGCCTTGCCGAACGCGGCATTGCGACGCTGCGCTACCAGTTTCCCTATATGGAGAAAGGCAGCAAGCGGCCCGATCCGCCCGCGGTCGCGCACGCCGCGGTGCGGGCGTCGGTGGCGGTAGCTGGGCGGCGCTTTCCCGCGCTGCCGCTGATCGCGGGCGGCCGATCGTTCGGCGGGCGCATGACGTCGCAGGCGCAGGCGAAGTCAGCCTTGGCCGGCGTTCGCGGGCTGGCGTTTCTCGGCTTTCCCCTGCATCCGGCCGGAAAGCCTTCCAGCGAGCGGGCCGGGCATCTCGCCGACGTCAAAATCCCGATGCTGTTCCTGCAGGGCACGCGCGACACGCTGGCGGAATTGAGCCTGCTCAAGCCGGTCGTCCAAAGCCTGGGATCGCGGGCGACGCTGCATCTGCTCGATGGCGCCGATCATTCCTTTCATGTGCTGAAGAGCTCGGGACGAAACGATCGCGCGGTGCTGGATGAGGCGCTGGATGCGTTTGCGGCGTGGGTGGAGGAGGTTGTGGCCCAAGCTCTCAGATGACAGAGTTGCGCCGCGCGCCATCCTGGCTACGATGTATCAATGACAAAAATCCTGATCGTCAATCCGAACACGACCGCCGCGATGACCGAAACGATCGGCGCCGCCGCGCGCGCTGTCGCCGCATCCGGCACCGAAATAATTGCCATGACCTCGGCGATGGGGCCGGTCTCGATCGAAGGCTATTACGACGAGGCGTTCGCCGTGCCCGGCCTGATCCAGGCGCTGATGAATGCGCCGGACGCCGATGCGGCGATCGTCGCTTGTTTCGACGATACCGGGCTCGACGCCGCGCGGACCGCCGCGCCTTTTCCGGTGGTCGGCATTTGCGAGGCGGCGCTGGTGACGGCAGGCCAGATCGCCAAGCGCATCGTCGTCGTCACTACGCTGCCGCGCTCGATCGTGCCGCTGGAAGAGCTGGTGCGCCGCTACGGTTTTGCGGAGAGGGTGCAGGTCACCGCCTGCGACGTTGCGGTGCTCGATCTCGACAAGCCCGGCTCGGGTGCCGAAGCCAAGCTTGAAGCCGAGATTGCCCGCGCGCTCGACAAGGGTGCGGAAGCGATCGTGCTGGGCTGCGCCGGCATGGCCGATCTCTCGCAAAAACTGTCGCGGAAATTCGGCGTGCCCGTAGTCGATGGCGTGGCGGCGGCGGTGAAGCAGGCCGAAGCGTTGGCCGGGCTGAAGCTGACGACGTCGCGGCGCGGTTCTTATGCGTCGCCGGGCGTGAAGAATTACACAGGGCTCTTGGAACAATTCTCGCCGTCGGAGCCGTCATTGCGAGCGAAGCGAAGCAATCCATAGAACAGCGTTGGGATAGATGGATTGCTTCGTCGCTTGCGCTCCCTTGCGCAAACGCTTCGCGTTTGTCGCAGGCAATGACGGTGGTCAGACCGATTGCGGCGCGCCGTAGATCTTGTCGCGCAGCCGCCGCATGCCTGTTAGCCAGCGGTCGCGGTTGGAAGCCTTGCGCTGCATGTATTCGGCGACCTGCGGGTGCGACAGGATGAGGAAGCGTTCTTCCGCCATCGCCTCGATCACCATGCGCGCCACTTCCGGCGGTTGCAGCACGCCGTCGACCCTTGCAGCGCTCGGGCCGGGCGTCGTCATGGCTGTCTGCACCGATTGCGGGCACAGCACGGAGACGCGGATGCCGCGGTCGCCATATTGAATGGCGAGATGCTCGGCGAGCGCCACCGCGGCGTTCTTGGTCACGCCGTAGGGCATCGAGTTCAGCGACGCCAGCAGGCCTGCGGCGGAAGCGGTGTTGAGGAGATAGCCGGAGCCGCGCGCCAGCATGCCGGGCACCAGCGCGCGCGCCGCGAATACATGGCTCATGACATGAACACGCCAGCTCACGTCCCAGTCGGCATCCGACGCGGTCTCCTGGCCCTTGCGGGAAAGCCCGGCGTTGGAAAAGAACACGTCGACCGGACCGTATTTGTCCTCCGCCGCAGCGATCAGCGCCTTGATGTCTTCCTCCAGTCCGACATCGGCCGTGATCGGCAGTCCGTCGATATCGCCCGCGACCTTGGCGAGCTTCTCGCGCGAGGTCTTGAGATCGGCGACCACGACACCGCGTGCTCCGGCCTCCGCATAAGCGCGCGCCACCGCTTCGCCAATGCCGCTGGCGGCTCCCGTGACGACACAGACCTTGCCCTTGACGTGCATGATGCGGTTTCCCCTTGCTGTTCTCTGGCCTAGTACAGCCCCTTGTCGCGCGCCTGGCGGATGGTGAGCGCGCCCATCATGTCGAGCATCGGTGTCGAAAGTCCGGCGGCGCGCGCGAAGGCGGCGGGCGCGCGGACCAGCGCGTCGATCTCCATGGCGCGGCCGAGTTCGTAATCCTGCAGGATCGACGGCTTGTGATCCGGCGCCGGACCGGAGCGGGTCACGCGCTTGACCTCGGGAAAACAGCTTCGGGCTATGCTGTTGGCCTCGTCGAGCAGGCGCGGCACGATGTCGGCAAGGTCAGGATCATCGCGCACGGCGCGCGCGGTCTGCCCGGTCAGGAGGCAGAGAACCGACATCGACATGTTGGTCAACAGCTTTGACCAGATCGTCTCCCTGATCTGCGCGACTTCGGGCGAGTCGATCGCGGCGGCGTTGAGCGCCATGCGCAGCTTTGCGGCTCGCTCGCTCTGGCGGTCGTCGCACTCGCCGATCAGCAGCCGGTTGCGCTCCGGCGAGAGGTTGGCGACCACGCCCGGCGCGACGACTTCGTTCGATGAAAACACCACGCCGCCGACGATGCGCTCTTTCGGGATCGCTGCGCGCAGTCGCCCGGCCGGATCGAGGAAAGCCAGATCCGGCACCGGCGGATGTTTTGGCGAGAGCCCGATATCGTACCACCAGGGAATACCGTTCTGCGCAAAGACGACCGCAGTATCGTCGTCAAGCAGCGGCTGCAGGCCGGTAGCGAGGCTGGAGAGAGCTGTCGCCTTCAGCGTGCAGATAACAGCGTCCTGCCGGCCCAGCGCCGCGGGATCGCTCGATGCACGCACCTTCGCCTTGAACTCGCCATCTCCAACCCGCAGCGTCAGCCCGTTCGCTTTCACGGCATCCAGATGCGCACCCCGCATCACGCAGGAAACGTCATGGCCCGCCAGCGCGAGCCGCACCGCAAAATGGCTGCCGACGGCGCCCGCACCGAAAATGCAAATCCGCATGGATAGGAAATCCTGCTGGGGGAAATGGCCGTGCTAGTTTTCACAAGCCTTGATCGGGCGCAACCGGCTCGCCGCACAGGCTGGGTTGCGGCGCACGCGGCCTTGTCGGCGCGGGAACTTTTGGCATTCGGTCGGCGTTCGCCCACATGCCGTCAAGCTTGCGGCCTAGTGATAATGGGACATGCGACGATGAGGGGACGTGCCATGTCAAGGATCGCCGTGGGAATTGCCGCCATTGTCTTCGCAACGGCGCTGTGCGTGGCGGACTTCGCGATCGCGAAAGGAGGACATGGTGGTGGCCACGGCGGTGGTCGTGGCGGCGGCCATCATGGCGGCGGCCATCGCGGTGGCGGACATGGTCACGGCCATCATTTCGGCGGGCGTCATCATGGCGGCCATTTTCACGGCAGGGCGCATCATCGTTCATTCAGGGCGCATCACCGTTCATTCTCTGCACACCGTTCATTCTCTGCACATCGCATGAACTTTGCCGGCAGCGGCCGCGCGCTGAATTCGCGCGCACTCGCCCGCAGCTATCGCCACACCGCTGCGCTGCATAGTCCCGCCATGCGGGCCAGCGTGACCGCGGGCGCCGCACTGGCAGGGTGGCAATACGGGCGCGGCAGGGGTGGCGGCTGGTGGCGGCACGGCAATGGCGGGTACGGCTGGGTCGGGCCGCTGTTCTGGCCGTTCGCCTATTACGACATCTACGACTATACGCTTTGGGGACCGAATGTCGGCGCGCCGTTCTGGTACTATGGCTACGACGATATTTATGCCGGCCTGTTCGGGCCCTACGACTATCAGGGCCTTACCGGCTACCTGCCGCCGCGCGGTTCTCCGGGCGGCGGACCGGACCGGCTGGCGCTGTTATGCGGTGAAGACAGCCGCGAAATCGCAGGGCTCCCGATCGACCTGATTGCGCAGACGATCGAACCGACCGAAGCGCAGCGCACAGCCCTCGACGATCTTGCCAATGCGTCGGTGACATCTGCACAGAAGATCAAGGCGGCATGCCCGACGTCGATCGCGTTGACGGCGTCCGGCCGGCTGGCCTCGATGCAGCAGCGCATCGAGGCGATGATATCAGGTGTCGCGACCGTGCAGGCGCCACTGGACAGGTTTTACAGTCTTCTGAACGACGAGCAGAAAGCGCGGCTGAACGCCGTCGCTGAAGAACAGGAACGGAAAGCCGAAAGGCGCCGCAGCAGGTCCCTGGCGCGGCCCTGCGACGTCGCGCAATCATCGGCCCTGCAATGGCCGACCGAGGAAATCGATGCAAGGCTGCAGCCGACTGACGTGCAGCGCACCGGCCTGAAGGCCCTGCAGAACGCTAGCACCAAGGCCAGCGAGATGCTGAACGCATCATGCCGGCCCGAAGAGGCCGCCACGCCGTCCGCGCGGCTCGCCGCCGCAGGCAAGCGGCTCGATGTCATGCTGCAGGCGGTCAAGCAGGTGCGCACCGCGCTTGATGACTTCTATGTCACCTTGAACGACGAGCAGAAGGCGCAGTTCGAGGCCATCGGCCCGCGGCGGACATCTTTCGCCGACAGGGCGGACATGATGCAACGGCGCAGCCGCCGCTAGTTCGGAGGCGGTGACAACGCCTGCGATCCCGGCCTATGGTTCGGCATAACAACATGCCCAACAAAAGAGGCCGCCGAATGACTGCCAATCCGGTTCTGTGGAATCTCGACGCGCGCGGCGTCGCCACCGTCACGCTAAATCGCCCCGAGGTGAACAATGCCTATGACGCCGGGCTGATCGGCGGCGTGCTCGCGGCGATGGACGAGCTTGGCAGGAAGCCGAGCCTTCGCCTCGTGGTGCTGAAGGGCAATGGCAAGCATTTCCAGGCCGGTGCCGACCTGAAATGGATCAATGGCGTGCGGCCGAAATCAACGGAAGAGAACGAGGCGGTCTCGCGCGCGACGTTCGAAGCGGTGCAGCGGCTGAACACGCTGCCGATCCCGACGGTGGCGTTGGTGCAGGGTGGCTGCTTTGGCGGCGGCACGGGGGTGATCTCGGCCTGCGATGTCGTGATCGCCGCCGACAACGCGATGTTCTCGATCACCGAAGTGCGCTGGGGCCTGACGGCTGCCATCATCATCCCACAACTCTGCGACGCCATCGGCGTCCGCCAGGTCCGCCGCTATGCACTGACCGGTGAACGCTTTGGCGCGGAGGAGGCACGCCGTATCGGGCTGGTGCATGAAGTGGTGCCGCTGGCCGAGCTGGAGGCCGCGGGCGCCAAGGCGGTCGAGCAACTGCTTGCCAATGGCCCAGAAGCTTTGGCCGAAACCAAGCGGCTGGCGATGGAAAGTTCATTCGGTGGCATGAGCGTCGATGACGCGGCTTATGCGCGGCTGGTGAAGTTGCATTCCGCGCGGCGGCAGACCAGCGAGGCGTCCGAGGGGCTGGCGTCGTTTGCGGAGAAGCGGGCAGCGAATTGGGGGAAGGGCGCATAAGCTCAATCTCACGCGCTGTATGATGTCCATTGCAGGAGTATCGGATTTGCCATCCAAGCGAATCGCGATTGCCGGGCTGGGCGAGATCGGACGAACCGTGGCGCGCAAGCTGGCGGAGGGACTGCCGGGTCTTTCGCTCGCGGCCATCACGACGAGGGATCACGGGAAGGCGCAAGCCTGGCTCGATCGCGAAGGCTTCTCCTGCCCGCTGGTTACGCTCGATGAGATACCCGCTCACTCCGACCTCGTTGTCGAATGTGCGCCGGCAGCGATCCTCGATCAGATCTGCCGGCCGATGCTGAGCGCCGGCAAGCAGGTCATGGTGCTGAGCGCCAGCGCGCTGCTACCGCGTTCCGATCTCGTCGATCTGGCGCGGGCGCATGGCGGTCAGATCATCGTGCCGACCGGTGCGCTGATCGGCTTCGATGCGGTTTCGGCCGCCGCCGAAGGCACGATCCATTCGGTGCAGATGGTTACGCGCAAGCCGCCGAAGGGGCTTGCCGGGGCGCCTTACCTGATCGAGAACCGGATTTCGGTGGAGGGGCTGACATCCGCTCTCTGCGTGTTCAAGGGCTCGGCGCGCGATGCGGCTGCCGCCTTTCCCGCCAACGTCAATGTCGTGGCGGCATTATCGCTGGCCGGCATCGGTCCCGACCGAACCACGATCGAAATCTGGGCCGATCCGGCCGTGACGCGGAATTGCCACCAGATCAGGGTCGAATCCGACTCGGCGTCGTTTTCGATGTCGATCGAGAACGTGCCGTCGGAAAATCCGAGGACGGGCCGCATCACCGCACTCTCGGTGATCGCGGCGCTGCGCAAGCTGACCTCGCCGCTGCAGGTCGGAACGTAATCCCTTTTCTACAGCGCCGGCGCTAGCGCGCGCTTCAATTGCTGTAGCAGCGCCTGCACGGCGGCGGCGTTGACCCGTCGTTCGGGAATAGCCGCCTTGACCCACAGCTCGGGAATTACAAATTCCGGCAGCACGGCCTGCAACGTGCCGTTGCTCAGCGCGTCCGCAACGAGATAGTGCGAGATCAAGGCAATACCATTGCCTGCAACCGCGCTCTTCACCAGCACGTGGCCTTCGTTCGAACTCAACAGCGGGCGCACCTGGATGCTGGTTCGGCCACGCGGGCCGTCAAAAGTCCATTCCGATCCGGTGGGCAGAAAGCTCAGGCACTGATGATCGACCAACTCGCGCGGATGCCGCGGCACGCCATGCTCGGCGAGATAGGCCGGCGAGGCGCACAGCAATCGCTTGAGCGAACAGAGCGGCTCGTCAACGACGCCGCCGCATGAATGCGGGAATGCGCCGATGGCGATGTCGAATCCTTCCGTCACTGGATCGACCGGGCGGTCGATCAGCACGATCTCAAGCTTCAGCCGCCGGTTTTGGGTCTGGAAGGCGCTGAACACATCGGCAAGCCGGGCGATGGTGAGCGAGGTCGGGGCCTTGATGCGGAGGTGATCGACCAGATCGCTGTCCTTCTCGCCCATGCGCGCGAGCAGGTCGCCGACGTCGGCCACCACGCCGCGGGCGCGATGCAGATAGCGTTGACCCGCCTCCGTCAATCGCAACTGGCGGGTCGAGCGTCGGAACAGCGCGATGCCGATCTGGGCTTCGAGCTGCGTGACCCGCTTGGACACCACCGAGGTCGAAACATGGAGCTTGCGGGCCGCGGCCGAAAAGCCGCCAGCCTCGGCCGAGGCCAAAAAGGCCTGAAGGTTGGTGAGCGTATCCATCCACTTTTCACGATTCGAGAAAGCTGATCGCGCAATTTGCTGGATTGTAGTCTGTTGCGCATCAATTCATAGTGCCGGCAACAAAACCAGGGACGGAAAGCCACCAGTGTCGGCCAAAACGATCGAAGAACCCGCGCGCCGGGTGCCCGTCTATGGCGAATATGAAGTTGCCGTCCTCGGCGGTGGGCCCGCCGGCATTGCGGCTGCCGTGGCTGCTGCACGCGCGGGCCGCCGCACGCTTTTGATCGAGCGCTACGGCTTTCTCGGCGGCATGGGCACGGCGGCGGGCGTGACCAATTTTTGCGGGCTGCATGCCAACGTCCATGGCGAGATGCACCGGGTGGTGCAGGGCATCGCCTCCGATCTGCTGGCGCGGATCGACCGGCTCGATGGGCTCAACACGCCGCATCTGATCCTCGGCAAGATTTTTGCGCAGGCCTACGACACCGCCGCCTACAAGATCGCGGCCGATGACCTCCTGGCCGCGCACAAGGTCGACATCCTCTTTCACGCGCTCGGCGCCGGCGTGGTGATGGATGACGACCGGCGCATCCATGCGCTGATGGTGGAGACCAAAGCGGGCCGTCAGGCCGTGCGCGCCGGCATCTTCATCGATTGCTCCGGCGATGGCGATCTCGCGGCCCGGGCGGGCGCGCCGTTCGAGGTCGGCGACAATGCCGGCAGCATGCTCTACCCGTCGATGATGCTTCGTCTCAACGGCATCGATCCCGAAAAGGCGGGCGAAGCCTGGCGGACGATACCGGCGCTGATGGAAAAGGCCGAGGCCGCGGGCACGCATCGTTTCCCGCGCAAGTCCGCGATTGTGCGACCGCAACGCTCCGGCATCGAATGGCGGGTCAACTTCACCCAGCTTGCGCGCGAGGACGGCAGCGCGGTCAGCGGGATCGACCCGACCAGATGACGCGCGGCGAGATCGACGGACGGCGGCAGGCGGTGCAGGCGTTCGAATTCCTGCGCACCGTGCCCGGTTTTGAGAAATCCTACATCGTCGATCTGCCGCCGCAGCTCGGCATCCGCGAGACGCGGCGCGTGATCGGCGGCTACATGCTGTCGGGCGAGGACGTGCTTGGCTGCGCCTCGTTCGACGATTCCATCGGCGTCAATGGCTGGCCGATCGAAGCGCATGTCGCGGGCGATGTGATCTTCAAGTTCCCGCCAATCCCGGAATCGCGCGGTTTCAACGAATTGCCGTATCGCATGCTGGTGCCCGAGGGCATAGACAACCTATTGATGGCCGGGCGCTGTGCCTCGATGACCCATGAGGGCCAGTCGGCGGCTAGGGTCTCCGGCGCCTGTTTTGCGATGGGCGAGGCGGCGGGTCTCGCGGCGGCGCTGGCGCTGTCGGGAAATACGATTCCGCGCGACATTGCGGTTGAAAAGTTGCAACAAACGTTGAAACAACAGGGCGCGTTCATCGGGCGGGACCAGAGCGTGCCCGAGGGGTTATAAAAGAGTTGCGGAGGAAACCGGATGTCAAAATTTGCACGGCTCGCGCTGGCGGGCCTGCTCGCGGTGGCGGCAAGCGGGATCGCGCGGGCTGACGAGGCGCTGAAGGCAAAAATCGGCGTGCTCCGGCTGTCGTCGTCGGCGCCGGTGTTCATCGCGCAGGACAAGGGCTATTTTCGCGAAGCGGGCCTCGATATCGAACTGAAATTCTTCGACGCGGCGCAGCCGATTGCGGTCGCGACCACGTCCGGCGACGTCGATTTCGGCATCACGGCGTTTACCGCCGGGCTCTACAATCTCGCCGGCAAGGGCACGCTGAAGGTGATCGGCGGCATGAGCCGCGAGAAGGCCGGCTATCCCCTGATCGGCTATTTCGCCAGCAATAACGCCTATGCGGCGGGTTTGAAGACGCCGAAGGATCTCGCGGGCAAGCGCATCGCGGTGACACAGGTCGGCTCTTCCTTTCACTATTCGCTGGGACTGCTGGCCGACAAATACGGTTTCAAGCTGGCGGACGTGAAAGTGATGCCGCTGCAGTCGCTGTCGAACGCCGCGGCGGCGCTGAAGGGCGAAACCGTCGACGCCGCACTGCTGCCGATTTCGACGGCGCGGGCGCTGGTGGATTCCGGCGGCGCCAAATTTCTCGGCTGGGTCGGCGACGAGACGCCGTGGCAACTCGGCGCAGTGTTCGCCTCGCCGAAGACGATTGCCAACAAGGCGCTGGTCACCAAGCTCTTGGCCGCGCTGGTGCGCGCCGACCGCGAATATCACGACGTGATCCTGGCCTCCGTGAAGGACGGCAAGGCCGAGATCAACGACAAGACAAAACCGCTGCTCGAGATCATCGCCAAATACACCAATCTGCCGGTCGAGCAGGTGGTCGGCAATTGTGCCTATATCGATCCCGACGGCAAGCTGGATGTGAAGAATGTCGATAACCAGATCGCGTGGCTGCAGGAGCAGGGCTTTGTCGACAAGGGATTTGCAGCGGATGCGATCATCGCGAAGGAATATGTGAAGGCGGATTGAGGGAGCCAATGCCGTCATTCGAGCGAAGCGAAGCAATCCATCTCGCCAAGCAAAGGAAGAATGGATTGCTTCGTCGCTTTGCTGCTCGCAATGACGGAGCCAGTATCGAGCTCGGAACCACATGGATCTGATCGCCGACCATATCAGCCATCGCTTCGGCCCCCTCGACGTGCTCGACAAGGTGTCGTTCACCGTCGCCTCCGGCGAAGTGGTCGCGATCGTTGGTCCTTCCGGCTGCGGCAAGAGCACGCTGCTGTCGATCCTCGGCGGGTTGCTGCGCCCGAGCGGTGGAAGTGCGGAGCTGCGCGGCGCGCCGCCGGCCGAAAGCCTTAATCCACTGACGTTCGTGTTTCAGGATTTTGCGCTGCTGCCGTGGTGCACGGTGGAGGCGAATGTGGAGTTTCCGCTGGTTCATACCGGTCTGAGCAGCACCGAGCGCCACACCGTCGTCGATGATGCGCTGCGCCGCACCGGGCTGTCGGATTTTCGCGGCGCCTATCCGAAGCAATTGTCCGGCGGCATGCGCCAGCGCGTCGGCATTGCGCGGGCGCTGGCGGTGCGGCCGGCGATCCTGTTGATGGACGAGCCGCTGTCGGCGCTGGATTCGCAGACCCGCGAATTGCTGATGGAGGATTTCATCCGCCTGCTCGCCGACGGCGCGATGGGCGCGGTCTATGTCACGCATAATCTGGAAGAGGCGGTGCGGCTCGCCGACCGCGTCGTGGTGCTGTCGCGGCGGCCCGGCCGGGTCCGCGAGGTCGTGACGATCCCGATGACGCGCGCCGAGCGCGGCGGTATCGACGCCCGTGGCCAATTGCTGTCCTTGCAAAATCAGCTGTGGTCGCTGATCCGCGACGAGGCGATCGATGCCGAGCGCGAGGTGCAGCATGCTTGAGCGCATCCCCGCGCAGCAGCAGGACGAGAGCCAGAAGCGGCCGGTCGGCTTCCGCGGCGCGGGCTTTATGCCCGGCGGTGGGCGCGTCTCGGGGTGGATCGCGCTGGTGCTGGTGATCGCGCTCTGGCAACTCGCCGGCAGTGCAGGCTGGGTCAATCCGCTGTTCCTGCCGGCGCCGTCGGCGATTGCAGTCGCGATCTACAAGCTCGCCATCAGTGGCGCGCTCTGGCAGCACGTCTCGGCATCGGTCGTTCGCATCGGCTCAGGCTGGCTGATCGGCACGGCGCTGGGTGTGATCGTCGGATTTGCGATCGGGCTGTCGACGCTGGCGCGCGGCGTCGGCATCACCTTCATCTCGGCGCTGTTTCCGATTCCAAAGATCGCGCTGCTACCGCTGCTGATCCTCTGGCTCGGGATCGGCGAGGAGCCGAAGATCGCGACCATTGCGCTTGGCGTGTTCTTCTCCACCGCGATCTCGGTCTATAGCGGCGTCGACGCGGTGCCGCGCAACCTGATCCGGATGGCGCAGAGTTTTAATGTGCCGTTCCATGCCATTGTCCGCCGTGTGATCTGGCCGGGCGCGCTGCCCTCGATCCTCGCGGGGTTTCGCATTACGGCGTCGGTGGCGCTGTTGCTGGTGGTCAGCGCGGAAATGATCGGCGCCCAGTTCGGCATCGGCGCCTTCGTGCTGCAGGCCGGCAATCTGATGCAGACTGATCAGCTCCTCGCCGGTGTCGTGATCCTGTCGCTGTTCGGACTGGCGGTGGGGAAGGCGATCAACGTGCTGGAAGCGAAGCTGCTACACTGGCGGTGAAGCGGCGCGAGAAGCGGCCCTCGGCGTCATTGCGAGGAGCGAAAGCGACGAAGCAATCCATACTTCGCTTGCGGCACTATGGATTGCTTCGCTTCGCTCGCAATGACGGGGGAGAGACCGTCACATCACCTCACGCATTCCCGCGATCTTCGCGGAACAGATCCAGCTTCTGCTGCACCGGACGGTCGGAGAACGAGAACAGCACCGCATCGGTGTCGGCCTCGTGCGTGACCCAGTGCCAGCTCGGCACCACGAACAGGTCGCGCGCGCTCCATTCGAAGGTCTGCTCGCCGATCCGCGTGCGGCCCTTGCCTTCGATCGCCGCGAACACGGTGGCGTCGGTCGAGCGGTAGCGCGCGGTCTTGAAACCCTTCGGCAACAGCTGGATGAAGGTGCCGATGGTCGGCATCGCGAAATCGCCGGTCTCCGGGTTGGAGAATTTCAGCTTCAGCCCGTGGCAGGCGTCCCATTCGTCGCGCGTCTTGGCCTGCTCCAGCGCCTCGCGGGTGTAGCTATAGGGATAGTTGAAGATCGGCGAGGTCTTGGATTTGCGCTTCTCGTCGACCGGCAGCAGATTGTGGCCGTAGCGCGCAAAACTGTCGCCGGCGGGTTTTGAGAGCTTCTGCTGGTCCTCGTTCGATCCTTCGGCAAAGGAAGCGTCGAAGAATTGCACCATCGGGATGTCGAGGCCGTCGAGCCAGAACATCGGCTCAGAGGTCTCGTTGGAATGGTCGTGCCAGGTCATCGAGGGCGTGATGATGAAATCGCCGGGCTCCATCGCGGTGCGCTCGCCGTCGACGGTGGTATGGGCGCCCTTGCCCTCGAGCACGAAGCGGAGCGCCGACTGGCTGTGCCGGTGGGCCGGCGCGACATCGCCCGGGACCACCATCTGCACGCCGGCGAACAGCGAGGTCGTGACCTTCGATTGGCCGCGCAGGCCTGGATTCTCCAGGACCAGCACCCGCCGTTCGGCTTCCTTGGCGGTGATCAGCTTGCCCGCTTCGTTCATGTAGTCGCGGATGGAATCGAATTTCCACAGATGCGGGCGGCAGGCGCTGCGCGGCTCCGGCGTGACGAGGTCGCCGAGCACGTTCCACAATGCCGAGAGATTTTCGCCGTCGATCTTCTTGTAGAACGCCTCGCGCTCCGGGGTCTTCTGCACGGCTTCCATGGTCAAGCCTCCCGTCATTATTGTGTTCTGCCAATTGACAGTATACTTACAATATGGGTAGCGTCAATGACCGCCAATCAAGGGCGTAATGACAATAGACCGGGAGGTTCCGATGAAGCTGCATGGCTATTTCCGCAGCAGCGCCGCGTATCGGGTCAGGATCGCGCTCAACCTCAAGGGACTTACGGCAGAGCACCTGCCGCATCACCTTCGCAAGGGCGAACAGACCGCGCCCGACTATCTCGCGATCAACCCGCAGGGGCTGGTGCCGACGCTGGAGGGCGACGGCGGGACGGTGCTGACCCAGTCGCTCGCCATCATCGAATGGCTGGAAGAGACCCATCCCAATCCTCCGCTATTGCCAAAAGATCCGCTGCGCCGCGGCAAGGTGCGCGCGTTTGCGCTTGCGATTGCCTGCGACATCCACCCCGTTCAGAATTTGAAAGTGCTGGCCCGGCTGCGCCAGCTCGGCCTGGCGGAGGAGAAGGTGACGGAGTGGGCGGCATGGGCCAATCGCGAGGGTCTTGCCGCCTGCGAAGCCCTGGTAAGGGACGAGAAGGGGTCGTTCTGCTTCGGCGTAGCGCCGACAATGGCCGATCTGTGCCTGGTGCCGCAGCTCGCGAATGCGCGGCGCTTCGGCGTCGACGTATCAGGCTTTCCCCGCCTGCTCGAAGCCGAGGCCGTGGCCAAAGAGATGAAGGCGTTCGCGGATGCGGCGCCGGACAGGCAGCCCGATGCCGAGTAAGCCGCCGCCCATCACCATGGACGCGGTCTACACCGCGCCCGGCTATCTGTTCCGGCGGATGCAGCAGATCGCGGTCTCGATCTTCGTCGAGGAATGCAGCGCGTTCGACCTGACGCCGGTGCAATATGCGGCGCTGGTGGCGATCCACACCCATCCCGGCATCGACGCCACGCGGCTGTCGGCGGTGATCGCGTTCGACCGCTCCACGCTCGGCAACGTGATCGAGCGACTGGAGAGCAAGGCTTTGATCGAGCGCAAGCCGTCGCGGGAGGACAAGCGCGTCAAGCTGCTATATCTCTCGAAATCGGGCGCGATCGTGCTGCGCGACATCATGTCCTCGGTCGAGCGTGCGCAGGTCAGGATGCTGCAGCCGCTGAAGCCGGCCGACCGCAAGACGCTGCTGGCGCTATTGACGCAGCTCGTCGATCTCAACAACGAGGCCTCTCGCG
Source organism: Bradyrhizobium sp. CCBAU 051011 (assembly GCF_009930815.1). Classification (NCBI taxonomy): domain Bacteria; kingdom Pseudomonadati; phylum Pseudomonadota; class Alphaproteobacteria; order Hyphomicrobiales; family Nitrobacteraceae; genus Bradyrhizobium; species Bradyrhizobium sp. CCBAU 051011. The sequence goes on from NZ_CP022222.1 coordinate 2,706,915, forward strand.
TACCACTGCGTGCCGAAGACGCGCTCGAACATCTCGGGAAATCGAACTGATGGACGCAGGGCCAGTTCTCATCGCAGGTGGCGGGATCGGCGGGCTCGCCGTAGCGCTTGGGCTCGCGCAAAAGGGCATCCGCTCGATCCTGCTGGAAAAGGCATCGACGCTCGGCGAAATCGGCGCCGGCATCCAGCTCGGGCCCAACGCCTTCCACGCCTTCGACTATCTCGGCGTCGGCGAAGCGGCGCGTGGCATGGCGGTCTATATCGATCAGCTCCGGCTGATGGATGCGCTGACCGCCGAAGAGATCACCCATGTCGATCTCGGCGAAGCGTTTCGCTCGCGCTTCCGCAATCCCTATGCTGTGGTGCATCGCGGCGATCTGCACGGCGTTTTCCTGCGTGCTTGCCAAAGCCACGAGCTGATCGAACTGCGCGTCAGCAGCGAGGTGGCTGGCTACGACCAGGACGGCGCGTCGGTGACGGCGCGGCTCTCGAACGGCGAACGCGTCACGGGGCGGCTGTTGATCGGCGCCGACGGGTTGTGGTCGAACGTTCGCAAGCAGGTGGTCGCGGATGGGGCGCCGCGCGTGTCCGGACACACGACGTATCGCTCGGTGATTCCGACCGAGCAGATGCCGGAAGATTTGCGCTGGAACGCGGCGACGCTGTGGGCCGGGCCGAAATGCCATATCGTGCATTACCCGCTGTCGGGCTGGAAGGTGTTCAATTTGGCCATCACCTGTCACAACGACGCGCCGGAGCCGGTGGCGGGCAAGCCCGTCACCGACGAGGAAGTCATGCAGGGTTTTAGCCATGTGAATGAGCGCGCCAAGGAGATCATTCGTCACGGCAAGAACTGGCGGCTCTGGGTCCTGTGCGACCGCGATCCGGTCGAGCGCTGGGTCGACGGCCGGGTTGCGCTGCTCGGCGATGCCGCGCATCCGATGCTGCAATATTTCGCGCAAGGCGCCTGCCAGGCGATGGAGGACGCGGTGTGCCTGTCGCACATGCTGGCGAGCCACGATGATTATGCGACGGCGCTGGAAGCCTATCGCGCGCAGCGCTTCCCGCGCACCGCGAAGGTGCAGTTGCTGTCGCGCGCGATCGGCGAGCACGTCTATCACCCGGCCGGCGAGCATGCCCGCATCCGCAACGCGATCATGAGCGCAAAGACGCAAGGTGAGTGGCAGGGCGATCTGGCGTGGCTCTATGGCGGAACCGGATTGGATAGTTGAGACCGTCATTGCCTGCGACAAACGCGAAGCGTTTGTGCAAGGGAGCTCGCGACAAAATTGCAGAGCAATTTTGCGCTGAAGTGACGAAGCAATCCATCTATCCCCGAGTGGAAAGATGGATTGCTTCGCGGAGCCTGTCATCGGGCGCGCATTGGCGCGACCCGTTGGCTCGCAATGACGGTGAAACCGCTACATCTTCATCAACGCCTGGCGGTCGATCTTGCCGGTGCCGGTTTTCGGCAATTCGGCGATGAAGGTGATTTCGCGCGGATATTTGTAGGGCAACAGTTTCGCCTTAACGTAATCCTGCAATGTCTTGGTCGCGCTCCTGGTGTCGAACTCGCCCTTGTTCATCACGACCACCGCCTTCAGCGTCATGCGCCGGTCGGGTAGTTCGGCGGCGAACACGGCGCATTCCCTGATGTCGGGATGTTCAGCGAGGCAGAGTTCGACTTCGAGCGGGTAGACCCACTGGCCCGAAATCTTGATCAAATCGTCGGCGCGGCCGCGGAAGAAATGGAAGCCGTCGGAATCGCGCATGAAGCGGTCGCCGGTGTAGATCCAGCCACCCTCGCGGATAGTCTCGGCCGACTTGTCGGGCCGGTTCCAGTACAGCGGCGTGTTGGAATCGCCGCGCACCCATAAAATGCCTTCCTCGTTGTCGCCGACTTCGCGGCCGTCCTTGTCCCTGAGCAGGATTTCGTAGCCGGGCACGCGCAGGCCGGCGGCGCCGAGCTTTTTCTGCTCGGGGCGGTTGGAGAGATAGATGTGCAGCACCTCCGTCGAGCCTAACCCCTCGATGATCTCAAGGCCGGTCAGTGTCTTCCAGCCGTTGAAGACTTCCGCCGACAGCACCTCGGCTGCAGATAGCGCCATCCGCAATGACGAAAAATCGACTGCTGCCGCACCCTCGGCCTTGGTCAGCGAGGTATAGAGCGTCGGCAATCCGTAGAACACGGACGGCCGATATTTTTCGATTGCCTCGAAGATCGTTGCGGGCTTCGGCTGGCCGGGCAGCAGCAACGTCGCCGCGCCGACCGAGAACGGGAAGGTGATGGCGTTGCCAAACCCGTAGGCGAAGAAAATCTTTGGCACCGAGAAGCAGATGTCGTCGGGCCCGAGCTTGAGCACGCTGCGTGCAAAGGCCTGCTCGCTATAGGCCATATCGTGCTGCAGATGCACGATGCCCTTTGGGCGTCCGGTCGAGCCGGATGAATACATCCAGAACGCCATGTCGTCGCGTCCGGTGTCGGCCTCCGGCAGATCGGTCGGGAATCCCTGCAGCCATTGTGCTGCGTTGAGGGCCTTCGGCACGGCGTGTTCGCCTGCGGTCCCATTGACCACAATAAGGGTTTGCAGCGGCGTGTCCTTGCAGGCCTCGGCGTTGAACCGCGGCGCGAACTCGGCCTCCGCGACGGCCACGGCGGCGCCGGCGTCGGAGAGATAGAACTGCAGGAGGTCCGGCGGCGTCAGCGTGTTGATCAACAGCGGCACGAAGCCCGAACGCACCGCGCCGAAAAACGCCGCCGGATAGGCCGGCGTGTCGTCGAGGAACATCAGGATGCGGTCGCCACGCTTCAGGCCGAGCGACTGAAAGCCGTGACCCCATTGCGAGGCCTCGGCGCAGAGCTCGGCATAGGTCCGCGTGCCACCGGGGCCGGTCAGCGCTAGCCGGTCGCCGCGACCAGCCGCGAGATTGTCGAACAGGATGCGGCCGGCGTTATAGCGTTCTGGGATCGCAAAGCCGATCTCGCGCGCGCCCGGATTGTCGCGGGGCACCAAATCGGAAATCGTCGTCGTCATGCCTGGCTCCCGATTTTCTTTGTCGATTCGTAGCGCGCCATGAATTCCGGCGACATCGCGCGCAGCCGCGCGTCGGCGATCCGCCCGGAGCGGGTGATGTAGCTGTAGGCAAAATCCATCAGCTCGAGCTTCATGTGTTCGCCGAAGCGTTCGTACCAGTCGGCGCTGGTGCGCGCCGCCGTCACCAGCTTCTGCACGATCGGCTTGCGCTCGGCCTGGTAGCGGGCAAGGCCAGCGGGAATATCGCCTTCCGCCTCCAGCGCCTTGGTCAGCGCGATCGCGTCCTCGATCGCGAGCCGGGTGCCCGAGCCGATCGAGAAATGCGCGGTGTGCAGGGCGTCGCCGATCAGCGCCATGTTGGCGTGCGACCAGTTCTCGTTCCAGATCCACGGAAAATTGCGCCACACCGATTTGTTCGAGACCAGCGGATGACCGTCGAGCGTTTCGGCGAAGATCTCCTCGCAGATCGCCTGCGACTGTTCGATGGTCTTGTGCTCGAAGCCGTAAGATCGCCAGGTCGCCGCATCGCATTCGACCAGGAACGTGCTCATGGAAGGCGAATAGCGATAGTGATGCGCGTTGAACGAACCGCGATCGGTCTTTACAAAGGTCTGCGACAGCGTGGCAAAGCGCTTGCTGGTGCCGTACCAGGCGAATTTGTTGGTCGAATGCGAAACCGAGGCGCCGAATTCCTTTTCAAAACCGCGGCGCACCAGCGAGTTCAGCCCGTCAGCGGCGACGATCAAGTCGTATCCCGCAAGTTCGTCCAGCGACTGGATCGTGGTGTCGTATCGCGCCGTCACGCCAACTGCACGCACGCGCTGCTGCAGGATGGTCAGCAATTCGAGCCGGCCGATCGAGGAGAAGCCGATGCCGTCGATCTCGACGCTCTCACCCCGCAGATTGAGCGTGATATTCTTCCAGCTCTCCATCCGCGGCGCGATGGCATCGACCGTCTCGGGGTCGTCGGCGCGCAGGAATTCCAGCGCCTGCTCGGAGAACACCACGCCAAACCCCCAGGTCGCGCCTTCGGGATTCTGCTCGAACAGATCGATATGAGCGTCCGGATGACGCCGCTTCCAGAGATAGGCGAAGTAGAGGCCGCCGGGGCCTCCGCCAATGACGGCGATACGCACGTCTTCCTCCCAATCGACAGTATACTTACTAATTTGGAATGGAGACTAATCCGCGCCGGATATTTGCGCTACAGAAAAATCATTGGGGAATGCGGCGGCCGCCCGGTCCCGACGTCAGGACCGGGCGGCAATGGCCCTGTTTCTTACCGCCCGTTCTGTCCGCGAACGGTTGTCCGCTCTGCGGTGACTTGGGCGTTGCCGAAGCATTGGGGCTCAGGTGCAGCGGCGAACCTTGACGCCGTTCACCCACACGGTCTTGCAAACCTTGACCGGCTTGCGGACGACGACTGCGCCGCGAGGCCCGGCGCAGCCGGCGCGAACGACGCCGTCGGCGCATACTGCGGCGTTGGCTTCGATCGACGTAAAACTCAGGGTAGCGCCCAAGGCGAGGAAGGCGGATGCAATAATCAGCGAGTAACGCATATTGGTCTCCCGGACTCTTATTGTTGGCATTCAGTCACGAAATTTCTGATCGAAAGTTTCTTGTTGAGTTTTGGAAGGTTCTGCGGATGCCGGTTTCGGCGTGCGCGTACGCCGATCCCGTTACGGTGGCCGGCATGAGCGCCAGCCATCATCAGTCATTTCTTCTCGGCGGCTGCGAGCACCTTCTTGCAGGCCGGGGTGAGCTTGTCGCTCTGTTTGGCGAGGCCGGCGATGATGCGTCCACGCGCCGGGCGTAACGCTTTTGCAGTATTTCTCGAAGTCGCCCATTCAGGCGCTGCGCTGTTCGGCGGTCAACTCCTGGGCGAACGCGGCCGGGGAAATGCAGAGCATGGCAGTGACGGTCAGGAGGGTGCGTAGCATCGGCTTTCCTTTCGTCGTAGCCGCCGATTGTTGAGCTGACTATCCGCAATCCAGGCGGCCTTCTTGCTTCTTGATCGCGGACCCGCTGTAGTGAACCTCCCATTCATCGCTGCAAGAAAACCCAAGGAAAATTCGAGGGAAACTCATGGCGCAGGTCAGGGCCAGATGGCTGGCGTTCTATTCCGAACATGTCGAGCCGGTCTCCAAGGAAATATTTTCGCACGTCGAGAAGATGATCATCGGGACGTTGATCGTATCCGCCGGCGCCCATGTCTCCAGCAATGAGCCGGCGATCGTCCTGTTCGGCTATCTGCGCCATGGTCTTATCGGCCGCGGCGTCATGCTGTTCGGCGTCATTCTCCTGCTCTTGAACTTCGTCGACGGGCTTTACAGGCTCGCGAAGCTCAATTGGCATATTGCGTACCAAATCGTGATGACGATCCTTTATGTCTCGCTGTCAGTGCGGCTCATACAACTCATCCTCGCCTTTCGCGGCGGTGAGTGACCGGCGGTCTCCGGATCAATGGAAGACCGCCGCAGCAGGTGCGCGATTATCGCGCCGCGAACTGGGACAGAACGTCCTTGCACGCAGGTGAAAGCTGGGCGGCATTGGTCGCCAGACACTGCACGATCCGGCCGCCGCCGGCAGGAACACCGCCGCAAATCGAGCGGACGTCGGCACCGCAGGCGGACCGTAGCACGAACAGCTCTTCGCGCGGCCGCATCGGGCGCAGCACGATGACCGTCGGCGCTGCTGCTGCCGGTGCCGCGCCGGCGGCTGCCGGAGCTGCGGCCGTCGGAGCCGCGCCCGCCGCAGGTGCTGCCGCTCCACCGCCGCTGGCGGCGGCGACGGCTTTCTCGCAACCAGCCGACAGCTTCCCCTTGTTCTTTTCCAGGCATTGCAGCGCCGGCGCGCCGCCGGTCGGCACGCCCGCGCAGACCTTCGGATAGTCGGAGCGGCAGGCGCTGCGGATCGCGGAAACCTGTGCGCTGGTCGGCTGTCCCGCAGGGGCGGCGGCTGCGGCCGTTGGCTCGGCAGATTTTGCCGGCGCCGCCGTAGCGGCCGCTGGTGCTGCGGTTTTCGGCGCCGCGGTCTCGGCCGGCTTGGCGGGCGCGGCCGCCGGCGCCGCTACCGCACGCACCGCGCTCTGGCAGCTGGATGAAAGGCTCGACATGTTCTTCTGCAGGCATTGCAGCGATGCCTCGCCGCCTGGCGGCACGCTGGAGCAGTGCGCCATATAGTCCGAGCGGCACTGGGATTTGATGGCGTCGCGTTGCGCCTGGCTTGGCGCTTGCGCAAACGCGGGTGCTGCAGTTGCGAGTATCGCGGCCGCCAGCAACGGCCCGTACGCTGTCGCGCGCGTCAACGTGTTGATCATTTGAATAAATCCTTTTGTCGTCGCCGGAAGCCGCCGCTTCAGCCGATGTGAAATATCGAACGTGCCGACATAAAAAATCGGGCTGCATCATTTTCGCTTTCCGGTTCCGCTGCAAGCGGATTGTTGCTATTTTCATGGGGTAGCGGAAAGCCGATTTCTGAATAAAGCCTTTTCCAGAACAGAACCTGTTGGGGCACTGAAAATGAAGGCTTCGCGCTCGCCTGCACGCTTGAGACCATACGGCACCGTCGCACAAAAAGGCGCCGCCGCCTGGCGTGCGGGTTTCGCCATTGCGGCGATGGGTATCTTAAGTGCCTGCGAACAAAATACTTTTGTCCAGCCGCCGCCGCCGAAGGTCGACGTCGCGGTGCCGGTGCAACGCTCCTTCACGCGCTATCTGGAGGCGACCGGCAATACCGCAGCATTCAAGAATGTCGATCTGGTCGCGCGCGTGCAGGGCTTCTTGCAATCGATCAACTACAAGGACGGCGCCTATGTGAAGGAAGGCACGTCGCTGTTCACGATCGAGCCTGATACCTACAAGCTGAAGCTCGAACAGGCGCAGGCGGCGGAGACCGGCTCACAGGCATCGCTGCGGCAGGCCGAGGCGGACTTCAAGCGTCAGCAGGAATTGGTCCAGCGACAAGCCGTTTCCCAGGCCACGCTGGATACCTCCACCGCTAACCGCGACAACGCGCAGGCGAACCTGCTGCAGGCCCAGGTCAATACCAAGATCGCGGCGGTGAACTACGGTTATACCAACGTGACCGCGCCGTTTGACGGTGTTGTCAGCGCGCATCTCGTCTCCATTGGTGAACTCGTCGGCGCGTCGTCGCCGACGCAACTCGCCACCATCGTGGCGCTCGAACCGATCTATGTGAATTTCAACGTCAATGAGCAGGACGTGCTGCGGATTCGGGCGGAAGCCCGCCGGCGCGGGCTGACTCCGGATGATCTCAGGCAGTTGCCGGTCGAGGTCGGGCTGCAGACCGAGACTGGTTTTCCGCACAAGGGCAAGCTCGACTATGCCGCCGCGACGCTCAACCAGGCGACCGGTACGCTTCCCGTGCGTGGCGTGCTGCCCAATTCCGACCGCGCGCTGCTGCCGGGGTTCTTTGTCCGCGTCCGCGTGCCCGTGGATGAGGTGCAGAACGCGCTGTTCGTGCCTGACGTCGCGCTCGGCGCCGATCAGGCCGGACGCTATCTGCTGGTCGTGAATGGCGAAAATATCGTCGAACAGCGCAAGGTGCGGGTCGGACCGCTGGAAGACGGCCTGCGCGTCATCGAGGAGGGCCTGAAGGCTGACGACCGTGTCGTCACCGCCGGGCTGTTGCGCGCGATTCCCGGCCAGAAGGTCGATCCGCAACTGAAGAAGATCGAAGCACAGCCTGCTGCAGCCAAGTAGGAGCCGGCCATGATTTCGAAGTTTTTCATCGAGCGGCCCGTTCTTTCCAACGTCATCGCGATCCTGATGGTCCTGATCGGCGGCGTCTGCCTGTTCCGGCTGGCTGTCGCGCAGTATCCTGAGGTGGTGCCGCCGACGGTCCAGGTCACGACCCGCTATCCCGGCGCCAGCGCGAAAACCGTGATCGATACGGTGGCACTGCCGATCGAGCAGCAGGTCAACGGCGTCGAGGACATGCTCTACATGCAGTCCTACAGCGGCGCCGACGGCACCTATACGCTGACGGTTACGTTCAAGATCGGTACCGACCTCAACTTCGCGCAGGTGCTGGTGCAGAACAGAGTGTCGAGCGCGCTGGCCCAGTTACCGCAATCGGTGCAGAACCAGGGTGTGACGGTGCAGAAAAGATCGACGGCGATTCTGCTGTTCGTGACGCTGACCTCGCCGAAAGCGACCTATGACAGTCTGTTCCTGAGCAACTACGCCACCATCAACATTCGCGATGAGCTCTCGCGCCTGCCCGGCGTCGGCAACGTCACCGTGTTCGGTGCTGGCCAGTATTCGATGCGGGTCTGGCTCGATCCGAACAAGCTGTATGCACGCAACCTGATGCCGCAGGATGTGATCAACGCGATCCAGCAGCAGAGCCAGCAGGTCACCGCGGGCCAGGTCGGAGCACCGCCAACGCCCGCAGGGCAGGCGTTCCAATATACGCTGAACGTCAGTGGACGGCTCGACGACACCAGCGAGTTCGAGAACGTGATCGTCAAGACCGGCACTAGCGGTGACGTCACGCGCGTGCGCGATGTCGGCTGGGTCGAGCTCGGCGCCCAGACCTATAGCCAGGTGTTCTCGCTGAACAACAAGCCGGCCACCGGCATCGGCGTGTTCCAGTCGCCCGGCGCCAACGCGCTCGAGGTTCAGCAGGCCGTCGAGAAGAAGATGCAGGAGTTGGCGAAGGCGTTTCCGCAGGACGTGACCTACGACACGCCGTTCGACACCACCAAATTCGTCTCGGAATCGATCAATGAGGTCTACAAGACGCTGATCGAAGCAGGTTTGCTCGTTCTCGTCGTGATCCTGATCTTCCTGCAGGACTGGCGCGCGATGCTGGTGCCGGCGACCACGGTGCCGGTGACGATCATCGGCGCCTTTGCGGCGATGGCGGCGCTCGGCTTCACCATCAATATCTCGACGCTGTTTGCAATCGTGCTCGCGATCGGTATCGTGGTCGACGACGCCATCGTCGTGGTCGAAGGCGCCGCGCACAATATCGAGAAGGGCATGTCCGGCCATGACGCCGCGATCAGCGCGATGAACGCGCTGTTCGCGCCGATCATCGGCATCACGCTGGTGCTGATCTCGGTGTTCCTGCCCTCGGCGTTTCTGCCGGGATTGACCGGGCAGATGTATGCGCAGTTCGCGCTGGTCATTGCCGCAACCGCGCTGCTCAGCGCCATCAATGCGGCGACGCTGAAACCTACGCAGTGTGCGTTGTGGCTGCGGCGGCCGGTGCCGCCGGAGCAACGCAACTTCTTCTACCGCGGCTTCAACGCGGTCTATAACCGCCTGGAAGCCTGGTATGGCCGGCTGATCGGCCGGCTGGTCGCGCACAGCAATATATCTGTCATCTGCGCGCTGATCCTGATCGCCATCGGTGGCTACGGCCTGTCGCGGGTGCCGACCGGCTTCATTCCGATCGAAGATCAGGGCTATCTCCTGGTCGCCGTGCAATTGCCTGATGGTGCGGCGCTTGAGCGTACGCAGCGTGTGCTTACCCGGGTCAGCGAGATAACCGGCAAGACCGCAGGCGTCGATCAGGTGATCACCATTGCCGGCATCTCTGCGCTCGACAACTCTTCCAGCCTCGCCAATGCGGGCGTCGCCTATTTGATCCTGAAAGAGTGGAGCGCGCGCGGCGCCGGCGAGGATCTGCGGTCGCTGTTCGTCGGATTGAATGAGAAGCTCTCGGTGATCGATGAGGCGCGGATCCTGGTGGTTCCGCCGCCGCCGATCCAGGGCATCGGCAACGCCGCCGGCTTTGCGATGCAGGTCCAGTTGCGTGACGGCAGTTCCGATTTCAGCAAGCTGCAGGCCATCACCGGCGCCATCGTCGCAAATGCGTCGTCACAGAGTGCGCTGCAGCGGGTGAGTTCGCCGTTCCGCTCGACGGTGCCGCAGTTCGACATCGAGGTGGACCGGATCAAGACCCAGACGCTGCATGTCACGACCGACCAGATCTTCTCGACGCTGTCGTCCTACATGGGTTCGAGCTTCGTCAACCAGTTCAACAAGTTCGGTCGTACCTTCCAGGTCTATGCGCAGGCGGACGCGCAATTCCGCCTGACGCCGCGTGACATCCAGAACATGATGGTGCGTAACAGCAATGGCGACATGATCCCGCTCGGCACGGTGGCGAAGATCACGCCGGCGGTCGGTCCTTCGCTGATCAGCCTGTACAATCTCTATCCTTCCTCGACCATCATAGGCCTGCCGGCCACGGGTTACAGTTCCGGCCAGTCGATGAAGTTGATGGAAGAGATCGCCGCCAAGACCTTGCCGCCGGGCACGGGCTTCGAGTGGACGGCGATGTCGTACCAGGAGAAGGTCGTCGGCGGGCAGATCTACTGGGCGTTCGGGCTTGCGTTGCTGCTGGTCTATCTTGTGCTGGCTGGACAGTATGAAAGCTGGTACGCACCGATCTCGGTCATTCTCGCGGTGCCGCTGTCCCTGCTCGGCCCGATGATCGTGTTGACCGGGCTGGGGATCGAGAACAATCTCTATACCCAGATCGGCATCATCCTTCTGATCGCGCTGTCGGCCAAGAACGCCATCCTGATCGTCGAAGTGGCGCTGGAGCTTCACGTGCGCGACCGCAAGCCGTTGCTGGAATCCGCCATCAACGCGGCGCGCGCCCGGTTCCGGCCGATCCTGATGACGTCGTTTGCCTTCATCTTCGGCATGATCCCGCTGGTGCTTGCAACCGGCGCCGGCGCCAACGCCCGGAAATCGATCGGCATCACCGCTTTCTCGGGCATGCTGGCCTCGACCTGTCTGGCCGTGCTGTTCGTGCCGACGTTCTTTGTGGTGGTCCAGCGGTTCGAGAACTGGCTGAAGGACCGGAAGCAGAAAAAGGTTGGGGTGCAGGCCGCACCACAAGCGCCGGTCGCAGGGCATTAGTCTCCGCTGCCGAAACTCCCTCGCCCCGCTCTTGCGGGGAGAGGTTAAAGCAAAACGCCTTACACCCTCACCATGCGCTTGCCGCGGTTCTCGCCGGCGAGCAGGCCGATCAGCGCTTGCGGCGTGTTCTCGATGCCGTCGATCACGTCTTCTTTCACCTTGAGTTGGCCTGACGCCACCCAGGACTGCAGGTCCTTCAATGCCGCAGCGCTCTGGTCCATGTAATCCATCACGATGAAGCCCTGCATGATGAGGCGCTTCACCACGATCAGGCCGGGCACGCCGCGCGGGCCGTGCGCCGACGGTACGCCGTCATATTGCGAGATCGCGCCGCAGCAGGCGATACGGCCGCGGTTGTTCATCAGCGACAGGCAGGCTTCCAAAATGTCGCCGCCGACATTGTCGAAATAGACGTCGATGCCCTTCGGTGCCGCGGCGCGCAGCGCCTTGAAGGTCGCGCCGTCCTTGTAGTCGACCGCGGCGTCGAAGCCGAGTTCGGACGTCAGCCACTGGCATTTGTCCTTGCCGCCGGCGATGCCGATGACGTTGCAGCCCTTGATCTTGGCGATCTGCCCGACGATCGATCCGACCGAGCCGGCGGCGGCTGACACGACGACGGTTTCACCTTCCTTTGGCTTGCCGACATGCAACAGACCAAAATAGGCGGTGAGGCCGGCGACGCCGTAGACGCTGAGCAGATGCGTCATCGGTTCCATCCTCGGCATCTTGTTCAGATGCTTTGCCGGCACGGCGGCATAGTCTTGCCAGCCGGTGTCGCCGAACACGATATCTCCCGGCGCAAGTCCCGGCGCTTTTGAGGACACGACTTCGGCGATGCTGCCGCCCGCCATCACGGTGTTGGCCTCGACCGCGGCGCGGTAGGTGGCGCCGTGCATCCAGGCGCGGTTGGCGGCGTCGAGCGAGATGTAGCGCGTCCGCACCAGCGCCTCGCCGTCCTTCGGCGCGGGAACGCTCCCGTTGACCATCTTGAAATGCTCAGGTCCCAGCTTACCGGTCGGCTTCTCGACCAGCAGGATCTGACGATTGACGGTGTCGCTCATGACGTTTTCTCCCTCGGTGTCGCATTATGACGTGCCTTCCGGATCATGATCGAGGACAAGCCGTTCGGTTGCGCCGATTGTGCGCCACGTTCAGAAAAAATCCAAATCTTCCGCGCGGCCGCCCTTGACGACCGTCGCGTATTCGACCGCCAGGAATAATCCGCCCGCCACGTACACTTTTCGCTTTTGTGCCCGGGCCATATCCTGCGAGAGGCACACTGCCTCCGCGATTGTCGCGGCAACCTGAATGTTTGCTTTGGGATTGCCGAGCCGCGCCGCGGCGGCGATGGATGGCGCGTCGGCGCCCTTGTGATGCGCCGCGGTGCAGATGATGGTATCGAAGGAGGGCGCCAGCGCGCCGACGATCTCGTCCGCCTTCTTGTCGCGCGAAGCGCCGGTGACGAGAATCCAGCCGTCGGCGCCATGGACCGAGGTGAGGCTCGCAAGGGATTGCCTGATGCCATCAGGGGTGTGGCCGACATCGATCACGGTGAGCGGATCCTGCTGGATCACCTCCAGGCGGGCGGGCCATCGCGCGTCACGCAGACCCGAACGGATGGCAGTTTCGATCCGCTCGGGAATCTTGCGCGGGTGCTCGCGTTGCAGCCAGAGCAGAAACAGCGTCGTTGCGATGGCCGCGTTGTTGAACTGGAACGCGCCGGGCAGGCTCAATTCGATGCCAGCGAAATCGTAATCTCCGAAATGGAAATCGAAATGCTGGCCTGACACGGCCACAACCTCGTTGCCGATGTCGATCGCGTCGCGGACGAACAGCGAAGTGCAGCCGCGCCAGCGATTATACTCGGCGAGGTGCTGCCGCAGGCCGCCGCAGTTCTCGCCATAGATGATCGTGCCGCCGGCGGCGCAGGCGTCGCTCTTGTCTGATACGATCAGTTCGAGGGTGTTGCCGAGCAATTCGACATGCTCGTAATCAACCGAAGTGACGCAGGTTTCGCGGGCACCGATCAGGCGGACCGGATCGTAGCGTCCGCCGATGCCGGCCTCGAACACGGCGAAATCGCATCCGCTCTTCTGGAAGTGCAGGCAGGCGAGCGCGAACAGCGCTTCGAAGCTGCCGAATTGTTCGCCGCGTCTCCTCGCGACATCGGCGACAGCGGTCTCGACCTGAGCCTGCAGCCGGGCGAACATATCGTCGCCGATTTCGACACCATCGACCTGGATGCGTTCGTTGAAACGAAACAAATGCGGGGAAGTGAAGAGGCCTGTGCGCAGACCGTAGGCACGGCCGATTCGAGCGCACATCGCCGCCGTGCTGCCCTTGCCGTTCGATCCAGTCACCACCACCGAGATGCGTCGCAGCCAGGCGCGATCGACGGCCAGCACGTCCAACAGCTCCGCCATGCGCGCAAGGCTGATGCCGTCGCCGTATTTCGGCAGGTCGAACACTACAGCAATCCCATAGCGGAAAAGGTGTGATGCCAGATTTTCAGGATCAGGTCGCTTCGATTGGAATCCTCCAGCAAGCGGATCGCGGGGTTTGAATTCACCTCGATGATCTCGATTGTCTCCGGATCGCCGTCGGCATCGACGAACATGTCCACCGCCGCGACGCGAAGTCCGAGCGCGCGGGCAGCCTGCCGCGCCATCGTAACTGCCTTTTCGGAAGGCGCCGGCGCCAGCACCATCGTGCCGCCCGCACTCAGGTTCATCCGGCCGGGGATCTCGCGGCGCTCGCCCTTTGCCGGCACCGCATCGAGCGATGGATCGTTGACTGGCAGCGCAGCAGGCGACAGGCCGCGGGCGCGCAGGGCGTCGTTATGGGCAGCGAGCAGTTCGCGAATGCTGTGCGCGCCGTCGCCTGTGATGGACGGTGGATATTTTCGTGCGCAGTAGAGCGAATCATCGTCGAGCACGAAAACGCGATACTCCATCCCTTCGATGATCGGCTGGATCAGGACCGCGTCGTAATACTTCGTTACGTCGTCGAGATAACGAATGAGCGCCGCTTCGCCGCGAACGGCCTGCGCGAAATCGCCGCGCGATCCCGTGAGTGGTTTGACGAAGGCCGCGCCGCCCAACGTCTTGAAATGGTCGATCGCGTCGTTGCGCTCATGTCCCGCCGGGCGATGCGCGCGGTGGCGGTCGTGCAGGAAGAAGTATTCGCCGCCAAGCGCCGGCACGCCGGCGTCGCGCAGAATCCGGCTTGCAAAATATTTGTCGGACACCAGCGTCGAGGCGGTGGCATTGTTCTGCGGGTACCAGGAGCATCGGCCGGCGCCGAAATGAAGCTGCCGGTCGCGCGAGGCGACGCTGAACAGCAGTCCCGAGCCGCCGTCGAGGTCGCGAAATTCCAGCCCGAACTCGGCGCAGGCAAATTCCGCATAGACCGTCTGGTCCGGATAGAAGCCCGGTTTTCCCGTTCGAAACTCGCCTGGGCTTCGCATGCGATCTCTTTTTGAAACGTTCTTAATTTGCCGTAGTCATTTATTGCCAGATCAGCGTCGAATTCAGCAAGTTAATTGCGTGAAGGCGGCATTAACGAAGCCAATCGAACCTTTTTGCAAAATAGACCGACAGCTATTCCGAGTTCTCAATTGTGCTGTAGGTCATATTGACTATGTGTGTGCCGTGCGCAAATGAAGCGCCAAATCGCCGATGATTTCGCTGATTTTTGGCACTTTGAGGCCCGAAGACCGAAACGTTCTACATCGAGACGTCAGGAAAAACGAAAACACATGAGCGCGTTCTATCGAGAGAAAGTTCTTTCTGTCCGCCACTGGACCGACACGCTTTTCAGCTTCCGGGCCACCCGCGATTCCGGCTTCCGCTTCCAGAATGGCCAGTTTGCGATGATCGGCCTCGAGGTTGAAGGCCGGCCGCTGCTGCGCGCCTACAGCATGGCGAGCGCCAATCACGAGGAAGAGCTCGAGTTCTTCTCGATCAAGGTCCCCAACGGTCCGCTGACCTCGAAACTGCAGAAGATCCGCGAGGGCGATGAGATTCTGGTCGGCCGCAAGGCGACCGGCACGCTGATCACCGACAATCTGATTCCGGGCAAGCGCCTGCTGCTGCTGTCGACCGGCACGGGGCTGGCGCCGTTCGCGAGCCTGATCAAGGATCCCGACGTCTATGAGCGCTACGAGACCATCGTGCTCGTCCATGGCTGCCGGCAGGTATCCGAACTCGCCTATGGCGAGGATCTGGTCGCCACGTTGCGCGACGACGAACTGTTCGGGCCGCTGTTGTCGGAGAAGCTGCTGTACTATCCGACCGTGACCCGCGAGCCGTTCCGCAACCGCGGCCGTATCACTGATCTGATCTCGTCCGAGCAATTGTTCAACGACATCCACCAGTCGCCGCTCGACATCGAGACCGACCGCATCATGATGTGCGGCAGCCCGGGGATGCTGGAAGAGCTGAAGCAGATGTTCGAATCCGGCGGCTTCATCGAAGGCAGCGGCAACACGCCCGGCCATTTCGTGATCGAAAAGGCGTTCGTCGAGCGCTGAAAAGTTCTCTGTCATTCCGGGGCGATGCGAAGCATCGAACTATGGTGCGCACTTGCGCACCTGAGAATCTCGAGATTCCGGGTCTGGTCCTTCGGACCATCCCGGAATGACGGCACCGTAGCCCACCCTATCCCCCCGCTGCTATAACAACTCCCGCACGTCGCGCGGCTCGTTGCCGACGCTGCGATTGAGGGAGCGTTTGCGTGTCGGTACGCGACGAGATCGGCCGTGCCAAGACCGCCTTCGTGTTCGCAGGCGGCGGCAGCTTTGGCGCCATCCAGGTCGGCATGCTGCAGTCGCTTGCCGCCCACGGCGTACACGCCGACATGGTGGTCGGCTGCAGTGTCGGGGCGCTGAACGGCGCGTTCTATGCGGGCGATCCCACGCTCGATGGCGTGCAGCGGCTCGCCGCCATCTGGCGCGGGTTGCAGCGGCACGACGTCTTTCCGATGAGCTGGCGGACGGTGCTGAGTTTTCTGTGGCACCGCGATTTCCTGATTCCCCATGACGGTATCCGCAAGCTGATCGACGATCACATCCCCTATCGCAATCTGGAAGAGGCGAAGCTGCCGGTGCATATCGTCACCACCGACATCGTCTCCGGTGACAGCGTGGTACTGTCGGAAGGCTCCACAGCGGAGGCGATCGTCGCGTCCACCGCGATCCCGGGCGCGTTCTCGCCGATCCGCTACAAGGACTATTATCTCGCCGACGGCGCGATCTCCAGCAACACGCCGATACAGGTCGCGGTGAAGAAGGGCGCCAGGCGCCTGATCATTTTGCCGACCGGGCACGCCTGCGCGAACCAGGCGCCGCCGGTCGGAGCGGTCGCCAACGCGCTGCATGCGCTTACGCTCCTGATCGCGCGGCAACTGGTCAACGAGCTCGAGATGCTTGGGCCCGATATCGAGTATTTCGTGGTGCCGCCGCTATGTCCGCTGGTCGGTTCACCCTACGATTTCTCGCGAACCGCCGATCACATCGATCGCGCCATCCTCACCACCGATGCGTGGCTGGCCCAGCATGACCTGCAGCAGGGCAAGATTCCGCACGAGATGCGGCTGCACAGCCACTGACTGGCCGGGCGTCGGCTCGTTACGCTGCACTGCAAAAGTGCGACAGGTTTATTAATTCCGCCAACTATTTTTCTAAGCCGCCGTCACTTCCGCGAGTGCCGCTCCGTATATCGTGTAGCGCTCGTTCCGGCGGTTGGACTAAGCTGGCGCCGGCAACACGACAATTCGGCTGAGGGTTCTATGGAAACGCTGCTGCTGCCATTCTCGCCACGCTACATCGTGCTGACGGTCTGCGCCGTCGTCACGGCATTGCTGATCGGCATCGGGATTTTCGACCATAACGTGAAGGTGTGGGAAATTCTGCTGATCCCGATCGTGATTTTCGGCGCGCTCACGGTGCTCGGCATTCGCGATCTCTTGCAAAAGAATCATGCCGTCTTACGCAACTATCCGATCTCGGCGCATATCCGTTTCCTGCTCGAAGAGATCAGGCCGGAGATACGGCAATACTTCTTCGAGAGCGAGAAGGACGGCATGCCGTTCTCCCGCGATACCCGCGCCCTGGTCTATCAGCGCGCCAAGATGCAGCTCGACAAGCGGCCGTTCGGCACCCAGGAAGACGTCTATCGCGAGGGTTACGAATGGATGCATCATTCGGTGGCGCCGAAGGCTCATGGCGGCACGCAATTCCGCGTCACCGTCGGTGGTCCGGATTGCACCAAACCGTATTCGGCATCGGTCTTCAACATCTCGGCGATGAGCTTTGGCGCGCTCAGCCCCAACTCCGTGCGGGCGCTGAATACCGGCGCCAAGAAGGGCGGCTTTGCGCATGACACCGGCGAGGGCGGTGTCAGTCCCTATCATCGCGAAAACGGCGGCGACCTCATCTGGGAGATCGGCTCCGGCTATTTCGGCTGCCGCAACCGCGACGGTTCGTTCAACCCGGAGGAATTCGCCCGCGTCGCGGCCGACGACCAGATCAAGATGGTCGAGCTCAAGATCAGCCAGGGCGCCAAGCCCGGACATGGTGGCGTGTTGCCGGCGGCCAAGGTATCGGAGGAGATCTCCAAGATCAGGGGCGTCGCGATGGGCGAGGATTGCATTTCGCCGGCCACTCACAGCGCGTTTTCGACGCCACTGGAAATGATGGCATTCATCGGCGAGATGCGCAGGCTGTCGGGCGGCAAGCCGGCCGGGTTCAAGATGTGTATTGGCCACCCCTGGGAGTTCCTGGCGATCTGCAAGGCGATGCTGGAGACCGGCATCTATCCCGACTTCATTGTCGTCGACGGCAATGAGGGTGGCACCGGCGCGGCTCCGCTGGAGTTCATGGATCATCTGGGCATGCCGATGCGCGAGGGCGTCAGCTTCGTCCACAACGCGCTGATCGGCATCAACGCGCGCGACCGCATCAAGATCGGCGCCGCCGGCAAGATCGCGACCGCCTTCGACATGGCGCGCGCCATGGCAATCGGAGCGGACTGGTGCAATTCCGCGCGCGGATTCATGTTCGCGCTGGGCTGCATCCAGTCCTTGAGTTGCCACACCGATCGTTGTCCGACCGGCGTGTCCACGCAGGATCCGATCCGCGCCCGGGCGTTGGTGGTGCCGCTCAAGACCGAGCGGGTTTACATGTACCATCACGCCACCCTGCACGCGCTGTCCGAGCTTCTCGCCGCCGCCGGCCTCGACCATCCGAAGCAACTGCGGCCAATCCACTTCTCGAAGCGCACGTCGAGCACAGAGGTGATGTCGTTCGCGAAACTCTATCCGGCGCTGCGACCGGGCGAGTTGATCGAGGGCACCCAGGATCCGCGCTTCCGCGATGCCTGGGCGATGGCACGCGCGGATTCGTTCCAACCGGCGGGATAAAAATCCCAGCGGCTTCCCACGCTCTTTTGACCTCATCCGGATGGGATTTCTGGTAAGAGATTTGCTTCCGTGGTGGGAAGTGGTGGGAACGTGGTGGGAACCGGTAGCCACAAGAAAATGAGATAATGATCTACCTCGATCTCGGGATCGTTGCGGTCCTGATTGTCACCAACGGATTGCTCGCAATGTCAGAGCTGGCCATCGTTTCTTCGCGGCCGGCGCGACTGGCGGCGCTAGTTGAAAAGAACGTCAAAGGGTCTCGCCGCGCGCTGGCTCTGGCGTCCGATCCGGGCAAATTTCTCTCGACGGTGCAGATTGGTATTACGCTGATCGGCGTGCTGTCCGGGGCATTTTCCGGCGCCACTCTCGGTCTGCGACTGACGAACATGCTGGTTGAAGCCGGATGGTCGCAAGCTCTGGCTGACGTCATTGGCGTCGGCACCGTGGTGACGGTTATTACCTACGCGTCGCTCATCATCGGCGAATTGGTGCCCAAGCAAATTGCCCTGCGCGATCCGGAATCGGTGGCGGTGCGCGTAGCGCCTTACATGACGCTGCTTGCTAAGATCTCACTGCCTGCCGTCTGGCTTCTCGATCGATCGGGCAGAGCATTGTTGTGGCTGCTGGGTCACCGTGGTGCGGCCGGCGAGAAAGTCAGCGAGGATGAAATCCGCACGCTGGTCGTCGAAGCCGAGAATGCCGGCGTGCTCGAACCCGGCGAAAAGGAGATGATCGCGGGCGTCATGCGCCTCGGCGACCTTCCCGTGGGTGCCGTGATGACGCCGCGCCGGGAGGTGAGCATGATCAACCTGACCGACGACATGCAAACCGTCCGCGCCGCGCTGGCCGCCAGCAGCCATTCCCGTTTTGTGGTCTTCGATCCGGCCGCCGATGCCGCGGTCGGGATCGTCAATGCCAAGGACATGCTGGACTGCTGTCTGTCGGGTCAGGCGCCTGACATCGGCAAGCTGGTTCGTCCGGCGCCGGTGATTCCGGAATTTCTCGATGCGCGGGACGTCGTCGCGATCCTGCGCGACTCCGCCGTCCATATGGGACTGGTTCATGACGAGTACGGCGTGTTCCAGGGCGTGGTGACCAGTGCAGATATTCTCGAATCGATCGTCGGTGGCTTTCACACGGAGGAGGGGCCGCCGGAAGCGGCAGCCGTCAGACGCGACGACGGTTCGTATTTGATCTCAGGTTGGATGTCCGCCGTTGAGTTTGCTTCGCTGCTGCGGTTCGAGGTGCCGGTGTCCCATGACTACGAGACCGTTGCCGGCCTCCTGCTCAGCCATTTCGGCCGGATACCTGACGTCGGCGACCACATCGAAGTGGATGGTTGGCGCTTCGAGATCGTCGATCTCGATGGCCGACGCATCGACAAGCTGCTGGCCGTCAGGACTGGCGACGCTTCTCCCGGTGGAGAAGCGTGACGCGGGGCTCGCTTGAGCTGCTGCCCCAAGTGGGTTGCTCGCAGTTGAGCGGAAGGCCCAGACTAAAACTCCCCGTGAAAACGGCCGGAGAAGATGTGGACCGGGCCGCGGTCGGCGTTGTAGGCGGGGTTGGTGATCATCTGGTAATCGGCGGTGAACGTGAAGTTCTTGTCGATGGCGTAGGCGTAGTAGGTCTCGAGGATTCGTTCGTTGCTGTAGTTGAGACGGCCGTCGCCGATCAGCAGGCCGAGACCGCCGGCCGCCAGGAAATCGCGATGCGCGCCGGAAAGCCCATTGATTGCGCCGCCCAAACCGAATGTATCGCTCGGGCGTCCCCAATAGCTGCCCTTGACCGACAGACCTGCCGAGACGCTGCGGTCGATGTCGGTAAATGACAGGATTTCGTTGCGGCCGTCGTTCCAGCTCGCGCGGGCGAACAGGCCGACGTCCTTCATGACCTGTTGCTCGGCGTTGACGTAGAAACCGTATTTGAGATTTTGGCGCCGGATGTCTGTCATGACGTTATTGATGTCGAGCGTCGGGTCTGCGGCGCTGATCGCCAGCGCGTTGCGGTAGTTGCCGGTATTGCCGCGATTGGCGAAGATGCCGAGCCGCAATTTGCCGGGCTGGTCGAACACAGTGTGACGCTCTTCGAATTCGACAACAGCTCCGCCGGTCTTGAAGGTGAGGACATCGCTGTTGGGAGCCGAGGGCACCTGAAACAGGCCCGCGCGGACGGCCCAATCCTTGCGGTTGAGTTCGACCACGGCGCCGCGGGTAAATCCGGGGAGATCGGCCGGAAAGTCATAGGCCGCAGACGCCCACATTGCCCAGTTCATGAAATCCAAGCGGGGATCTTTTGCATAGGAATTGCCGTCGAAGAAATCTCCGACGGCAAATCGCCCGACCGTCACCGTGACCCGGTCGATGTCGCGCTTGCCCGGCAACTGATTGGCCGCGTCGGCCACTTCTTCCTGTTCGCCGCCCAGCCCGAACGTCTGCCGGAAGAAATAACGCTGTGCGCGGAATCTCGGATACTCGGCGCCACCTTTTTGCGCTTCGCCATTTGAAAAACCTGCCAAGCCTAATGTGCCGCCGATTCCAAAGCCCTGCGCCAGTTCCGGACCAAAATAGAACTCTCCGCCGTCCCACAACCGCCAGCCGAGAAAGGCTCCGACCGTCCAGGTCTCTCGCACGCGCCCGGCGCCGGGCAGGCTGTTCGTACCTTGATACGGCGAGCGGAAGCTCGGATAGCCCTGCGGAAGGAATGTCGTCTGGGCGTGGACGTTCCAGTCCTTGGACGCGGGAGGGGTGGGTAGACTGATGGCGTAATCGCTTGATGCCGCGGATCCCGGCCCGTCCCAGATCTTGTAGTTCAATCCGAGCTTGACCGTGTGGATCTTCGGATCGACCCTGACGTCCGGCAGCGGCACATCCGCAAGCCCATAGGTTCGGGCTCCCAGATCGATATAGTCGTATTCGAGCTTTGCGCTCCATTTGGCATCGGCGGCATACTCGACGCCGATGCCTGCGGTCCAGCCGAGATGTGTATGCCCGCGCGTGGACAGCACGCTTCCATCGGCGTCATTGATGTCGACATGGGTCCGCGCCCAGGCAACACCGCCGGTCATATAGGGCAGCAGCGTTCCGAACGCGTATCCGACGCGCCCGCGGGCCGTGGCAATGTAGTCCAAGGTGGTGTTGAAAGGGGCTGGCACCAGCCTTGGACGATCGAGCGTGCTTGGGAACGAAACATCGACCTCGGCGCCCAGCACCAGATTGTTCGGGAGTTGAAAATTGTAGCCGGCCTGATAGCCGCCGATCAGACCTGTGATGCTGTGGGGAAAAAACACGCCTTGCAGCGGCAGGGGATTGGTATCACGGCCAAAGCTGCCGCCGCCATAACCGACATGCCCGCCGATATAGAAGCCGCTCCAGTCGAACGCCGGGCGAAGATAGGGCGCTTTCAGCGGAATGTCGGCCGCGACCGCCGGGCTGCCGAGCGCCAGCGCACCAAGCGCGGCGCAGGCCAGCGCATGTTCCAGGGATCGGCGGTTGCGGTTCACAATAAGGAGACTCCCGGCGCGACCCGTATTGTCGCTGTCTGCCATTTCTGCAGATTCGAACGCCCGTCGCCAACCAGCAAATGCAGTCATTCAACCCCGTCGCCTTCGATCGGATTCCTGCGGTCCCCCAGTCAGCGCCAAGCCGGGTCCTTCCGCAATTTACGCCGTGACGCTTATTGCAAGCAATTCGCAATAGCAAGAAGAGGCCGGCAGCTGCGATTTCATCGCACCGTTGCATGACGGGGCTGCAACATCGGCAGCGCGTCATTACCGGTTCAGCGACCCGTTCGGACACATCGCCGACGGATGTTCGGAGACATGGTTGACAGATCGCGGCCGCCGTTGAGGAAGACGACTGTTGGCTTGGCTGCAAAAGGTTGACCCGCCCGGTGGGACGCCGGGCGGGTCGTGTTCGGCACGGGGGTGGATGAGGCGCCCGTGCCGGACGCAAATCCACGACAAAGCGTTTTCGAGCGAAGTGGCCTTCCGGTTCGCGTGAAGAAAACGCGTTTAAACAAGAGAAGCGTTTTCAGGGACTGATGTGGTTTGCCTGGAAAGGAAGACGCTTCTCAAACAGCAACCAAGTCAGCCGCAGAAATCAGTAAGCGCAGGTCCGGACGCGGCCGATGTAATTGCCGAAGGCGTCGTACTGGCGAACCCAGCCGCAGCGGCGATAGCCATCGTAGTAATAGCCGGGGCCGGAAGCGGCGATCGCGGTGCCGACGATGGCCGCGCCAACGAGGCCGGCGCCAACACCCCAGTGCAACGGCTTGGCCTGAGCCTGCGTGGAAGCCATGCCGCCGGTGACGGCAAGGGTGGCGAGAGCGATAGCGGCGAACTTGGTCTTGATCGACATGGAAGTCTCCATCCTGTGTTGAGCGGCCATTGTGGTCCGCATGCCCAGTTGGACGGAGCGCCCCGGAAAGCGGTTCGAAAAGACCGCCGGAAATATGGTTTCGTCAATTGTTTCTTAGATGTTACAGACGGTTAGGTGAGGAAATCTCAGCTTCCCATTTTCCGAAGAAACAATTCCGGATCGAATGTGTCGACGTCCTCGAGCAATTCGCAGAATGCGCGCGCGCCGTGATCGAGCAGTTGTTCGCCCTTCTCCGCGGAAGCTTGGGTGGCGTCGCCGACCGCACCGCTCTGGTGCAGGTCCTGCGCCTGCCATGCGAAGGGGACCGGCCGATGCGCGGAGAGCCAACGAAATTTTTTCTCCATCGCGATGCTGGAGGATTGAAAATTGGCGATTGCTTCTTTCCGCACGGTGTGCGGATAGCGCGCCAGCATGATTGACGTCTCGACCGCGCCACCATGGATGCCGTGACGGATCTCTTCGGTGGAAAACAATCCATCCGGCGCGCCGAAGCGCGACCAGCTCGTCGTCACCACGAGCAGCCCGTGATGCGCGCGCAGATCCTGCGCAACCAGCGACATCGCCGCGCTATTTCCGCCATGGCTCGTGACAATCACGAGCTTGCGGATCCCGGCTTGCGCGACACGCTCGCCGATCGCCATCCACTCCTTCAGCGCCACATCGGTCGGCAGCGTCTGTGTTCCCGGATAGTCGATGTGCTCGGTGGAAATGCCGACCGGCTGCAGCGGCAGAAAGGTGACGGGCAGCGCCACAGGCACCAGCTCGCGTACCCGCGCCAGATAGGCTTCCCCGATCAGGACGTCGGTTTCCAGCGGCAGATGTGGGCCATGCTGCTCGGTCGCCGCCAGCGGCAGCACCGCGATCCAGCGCGCGGCGTCGGCCTTGGCGACCTTGGGCCAGTGGATCTCGGTCCAGTCGTGGGGCGGAACGGTTGAGGCCATCGAGCGAAGCGTTTCTTTGGATGAATTTGCAGGGTAGTTTGTTAGATATTCCGGGGATTGGTCCGATCTCCGGATCGAATCCTCGGGGACGTTGTTCAACGTCCACTGTCTCCATCATGGGCCAGAACGATCGACGGAGTCCAACCATGAACCCGGGCTTTTTGCCGCGAGCGTTAACCGCAGGTCTTCTGGCGCTGGTTTCCGCCATGATGCCTGTGCGCGCCCAAACCCTCGACAAGGTTTCCTTCGGAACCAACTGGGTCGCGGAGGCTGAACATGGCGGCTTCTTCCAGGCGGTTGCCGACGGCACCTACAAGAAATACGGCCTCGACGTCACCATCGTTCCCGGCGGCCCCAATACCAACAACCGCATCCTGCTGACCGCCGGCAAGCTCGACTTCTTCATGAGCGCGAACACGCTGCAATCGTTCGACGCGGTCGCCAACAACGTGCCGCTGATTGCGGTCGCCGCGATCTTCCAGAAGGATCCGCAGGTTTTCCTGACCCATCCGGAAACCAAGATTGCAAAACTCGAAGATCTCAAGCCGCTGACGCTCCTGGTGTCCAAGGAAGGCGTGGCGAGCTACTTCCAGTGGCTGAAGTCCGAATACGGATTCAGCGAGAGCAGGGTAAAACCCTACACCTTCAATCCGCAACCCTTTATAGTGAACAAGCAGAGCGCGATGCAGGGCTATGTCACCTCGGAGCCCTACGCCGTGGAGAAGACCGCAGGCTTCAAGCCCGGCGTGATCCTGCTGGCCGATCACGGCTTCAATGCCTACTCGACACTGATCGAGACCCGCCGCGAGATCGTCGACAAGAAGCCGGATCTGGTGCAGCGCTTTGTCGATGCTTCCATGATCGGCTGGTACAATTATCTCTACGGCGACAATTCGGCCGGCAACGCGATGATCAAGCAGATGAACCCGGAAATGACCGACGAATTGCTCCGCTATTCCGTCGACAAGATGAAGGAATACGGCATCGTCGATTCCGGCGATACCTTGCGCGACGGCATCGGCGCCATGACTGACGCGCGGGTGGCGAGCTTCTTCGACAAGATGGTGCGCGCCGGCGTGGTTCGCCGCGACATCGACTACCGCCAGGCCTACACGCTGCGCTTCGTCAACAAGGGCGTCGGTCTCGACCTGCGGCCGAAGAACTGACGCGAGATGGCGGGGCCTGCATTGTCCGAGGCGGATATCGACGCGGCGGGCCTTGCCGTGCGTCTGCGTGCCGTTACCAAGATCTATGACAACGGCGTGACCGCGCTTGGGCCGCTTGATCTCGATGTCGCAAAGGGTGGATTCGTTTCACTGCTCGGGCCTTCGGGCTGCGGAAAATCGACCGCGCTGCGGCTGATCGCAGGACTGGCTGCGCCGAGCGCCGGCACGGTGGACGTTTCCCATCGCGCGAGCAAGGCGGATGGGCGGCATCCCATCGGTTTTGTGTTTCAGGAGCCCACCTTGATGCCGTGGGCGAACGTGCGCGAAAACGTTCGCCTGCCGCTGAAGCTGGCGCATGCGCCGGCGGCCGACGCCGACCGGCGTATCGCTGACGCGCTGGCGCAGGTGGGACTTGCCGAATTTTCCGAGGCCTATCCCCGTGAATTGTCCGGCGGCATGAAGATGCGGGTCTCGCTGGCGCGCGCGCTCGTCACCGATCCGGATATTCTCCTGCTGGACGAGCCGTTCGCGGCGCTCGACGAGATCACGCGCTTTCGCCTCAACAACGATCTGCTTGATCTGTGGCGCAAGCTGCACAAGACCGTCGTCTTCGTCACCCATTCGGTGTTCGAGTCGGTTTACCTTTCGCAGCGGGTGATCGTGATGACCGCGCGGCCGGGCCGCCTGGCGAGCGAGTTTCGCGTCACGACAGTGGAGCCGCGCGGCGAGGAGTTTCGCACCTCGGCCGAATATGCCGCTTACTGCCGCGAAGTCTCCAGCGCGCTCGCGCCGTCCTATTCCGGGCAGCGCAGCGCATGAGTTCCCTGCAGCACATCGGCCGCATGCTGATGCCCATCGCCGTGCTCGCGGCGGGCCTGGCGCTATGGGAGCTCGTGGTCCGCGTCAATGACATCCAGCCCTACGTGCTGCCGAGCCCATCTGTCGTGTTTCAGACGCTGGTCGGCGATTGGCCGGTCCTGTCGGAATCGCTCGGCGTCACCCTGCTCACCACGCTGGAAGGTTTTATCGCGGCTGCCATCGGCGGCATCGCGCTGGCGCTGTTGTTCAATCAGTCGAAGT
Source organism: Bradyrhizobium sp. CCBAU 051011 (assembly GCF_009930815.1). Lineage (NCBI taxonomy): Bacteria > Pseudomonadati > Pseudomonadota > Alphaproteobacteria > Hyphomicrobiales > Nitrobacteraceae > Bradyrhizobium > Bradyrhizobium sp. CCBAU 051011. The sequence continues at coordinate 2,732,835 of NZ_CP022222.1, forward strand.
GGCTGGAATATTCGCTGTTTCCCTATGCGGTGATCCTGCAGGTCACGCCTGTGATCGCAATTGCGCCGCTATTGCTGATCTATCTGCCGCAGCAGACCGCGGTCATCGTCTGCGCCTGGATCGTGGGATTCTTCCCCGTCCTGTCCAACACCACGCTCGGGCTGAATTCGGTGGATCGCAATCTGGCAGGGCTGTTTCAGCTCTATGGCGCCTCAAGGCTGCAGACGCTGCGGTACCTGAAACTGCCGGCAGCGCTGCCCTATATTCTCGGCGGCTTGCGGATCGCGGGCGGGCTGTCGCTGATCGGTGCCGTGGTTGCCGAAATCGCGGCGGGCTCCGCGGGCTCGGGCTCCGGCCTTGCGTTCCGGATCGCCGAGTCCGGCTATCGCCTCAACATTCCCCGAATGTTCGCGGCGTTGTTGTTGCTGTCGGTGGCCGGGATTGTCATCTATGGGCTGCTGGCGCTAGTTTCGCACCTGGTATTACGGCGCTGGCATGAAAGCGCGCTTGGAAAGGAAAATTGATGGCTGCCGCGAATGTTTCGTCCGAGAAGATCGATCTCCTGATCTACGGCCCGGTCCGGCCGATCCTGGAAAACGGCTTTTCGGATCAGTACGTCCTGCATATGGCGGAGAGCCGTGCCGACCTCGAGCGATTGACGCCGGATACGGTCGCGAAGATCCGCGGCATGGCAGTGACCTATCACATGGTGCCGGCCGACGGTAAGGCGCTGTCGCATTTTCCCAAGCTCGAAATCGTCGCGAGCTTCGGTGTCGGCTACGACCACGTCGATTCCGCCTACGCGCGCGAGCATAATATCGTTGTCACCAACACGCCCGACGTGCTGACCGAAGAAGTCGCCGACGTCGCCATGGGGCTTCTGATTTCGACCGTGCGCGAGTTCGTCAAGGCCGATCGCTATCTGCGTTCCGGCCTGTGGCAGACGCAGAACTATCCATTGAGCGTCGGTTCGCTGCGCGACCGCAAGGTCGGCATCGTCGGCATGGGCCGCATCGGCCAGGCGATCGGACGGCGGCTGGAGGCCTCGCGCGTGCCGGTATGCTATCACTCGCGCAACCCGTCCTCGGCCGTCTCCTACAAGCATTATCCCGACCTGATCGAAATGGCGAAGGACGTGGACACGCTGGTCGTGATCGTGCCCGGCGGCGCCTCGACCGCCAAGATGATCAATGCCGACGTGCTCAAGGCGCTCGGCCCGCGCGGCGTCTTGATCAACGTCGCCCGCGGCTCTGTCGTCGATGAGCCGGCGCTGGTCGCGGCGCTGAAATCCGGCACCATTCTGGCGGCCGGACTCGACGTGTTCGCCAACGAACCGAATGTGCCGGACGAACTGAAGGCGATGCAAAATGTCGTGCTGTTGCCACATATCGGCTCGGCTTCCGTGGTAACGCGTAACGCCATGGATCAGCTCGTCGTCGACAATTTGAAGAACTGGTTTGCCGGCAAGGCGCCGTTGACGCCGGTTCCGGAAACCCCGGTAAAAGGACGCTGATGTTGCGCAGGTGGTCGGGCATGGCGGCAGCGCTGACGGCGCTGCTGGCGTTGGCGTCGCCGGCGGCGGCGCAGGATGCCTCGACCCTGAAGAAGGACATGGTCGGGCAGTGGGAGCTCGCGACCACCGAGCGCAGCAAGACCTGCGTCATTACGCTGAAGAGCGATACCACGCCGCAGGGGCTCAAGCTCGAGCTTGAGCCCGCCTGTCCAAAGGCGTTGCCGTTCACCAAGGACATCACGGCCTGGAACATCAAGGGGCTGGATATCGTTCGGCTGCAGGATGCGGCCGGCCAGCCGGTGATCGACTTCACCGAGGTCGAGAGCGGCATCTTCGAAGGCCTGCGGTCCGGCGAGGGGATCTACATCCTGCAGAACCTCGCCGCCGCCCGCTCGCTCGCCAAGTCGATGGACCAGATGATCGGCGACTGGTCGATGGTCCGTGGCAACGGCCGGCCGATCTGCGGCCTGACGCTGACCAACACCGAAGCGACCGGCGATAATTTCCAGGTGTTCCTGAAGCCGAAATGCGATCCCGCGGTCGCAGCCTTCGCGCCGACGGAGTGGCGGCTGGAGCGCGGACAGATGATCCTAACGTCGAAGGGCGGCGAGAGCTGGCAATTCGAGGCCGACGACAATGCGCAGTGGCGCCGCGTGCCCGATACCGCCGATCCCCTGATCATGCTGCGGGGACAGTAGCGTCTGGCTGTTCGGGTCGTGAACTCGTAATCAGGCGCTTGGTCCTGGTCGCGCCTGATGTCGGCTCATCGCTCAGCAGCAGCACAAGAGCGGACATCGCCGGAGGTCCCTGAAGGGCCAACAGCCGACAGCGCGGCATTGACACTCGGCGGTATCAGAACGCACCTTCGATGGCCTCGACCGCTTTCTCAAACTGAACCTTCACTTGGATGCGTGGAGCTTCTTTAGAATGAACAACCCATCAGATGATCCGCTGAATGAGAAATTAGCCGGCATACAATTGGCATTGTTCGAGTTGATTTGGCCCGCATTCACATGGATCAAAGGTATTTACGCTGCCGCCGACCCACAGAAGTGTTTCATTCACATACGAGCCGATGAACCGCCATCGGACGCTGAGTGGGACGACTGCGTTCGACTACTCAATGAGATATTTGCTTCGGCCGTAGGGAATTCAAAATTGCGGCTAGAAGCAGTATGCAATGAAACCCCGCCAGCGGGCGCGGCTTTCAAGGAGATTATGTCACAGGCAATCTTTGAATTGATTGCTAGAGATGTCGCCCCTTGGCGATTGCATGCTGGTCGATAAGGCCGCACAGCAGTAAGTCTGCTCTGGGTGTCAACAGGCAACCTCGCCAATTTATCAGGCGCTAGTCCGCTCCACCCCACAAACCGGACATCTGCGCGCTCGTCACGCAGGTCAGCAACGGGCCATGAACCGACAATGGCAGGCGACAAACACTCTTCCTACCAGTGTATGCGCCACAAGCGGACCATCCAGACCCTAGCGTCCTCAGTGTGCACCGGATAGATTGGCCACAATCTTCCCTTACAAGACGGAGTTGCGCCGTGCGGTTGCTGTTGCTGGTGGTTTTCCTTGCCGCGACGTCGCCGGCGCTCGGCAGGTGGGTGGGCGTGGAAGAGGAGCGAATCCCGGTCGCCAGGCTTATCGAAAACCTGGAGAAGATCGCCAAGGACGATCCTACCAGCGTCGAGGCGCTGCTGAATCTTGGTCGCGCGCATGGCATGGCTTACGCCCAGAAGTCCGACCCGCTGACGGTACCGAAGGCCTACCACGGCATTCAGCCGCCGGCCGTTCCTTTCGGTACGGTAACGACTGCCGCTGACCCCACTTTGAGTACCGCCTCCCAGGCGCATCTGGAGGCCGCGTTGAAAGCGTACAAGCAGGCATTGGAACTGGACAAGGATAACCTTGTCATCCGCCTCGGCCTCGCCTGGCTGACCGAGCAGGCCGGCAGGAAGGACGATGCGGTGAAGCAGTATCGAACGATCGCAACCGACGCCTGGGAGAAGGAAAAGAGCCTGACGATGGTTGGTATCGGCGGGCGGACGCTGACCGGCGAAGTCGCCTCTTACCTCGTCCCGCTTCTCGACGCCGAGAAGGATAAGCGCGAGATCGAGACGCTGAAGGACCACGTCGCCACCATGGGAAAGCTGCCGTACCCGGTCACTCCCATCGCAGTGCCGCTGGCCGATGGACTCACCACCACCGACCTCGAAGCACCCGACGCGCGGGTGACGTTCGACGTGGACGGCAGCGGGTTTGGGTCGCGGATGGAGCTGGATTACCCCCAAAGCTGCCTGGCTGGTTAGCGACCCGAAGCTCGATGGCAAAATCAACAGCGGCCGGCAATTGTTCGGCAACGTCACGTTCTGGATGTTTTGGAGCAACGGATACGCGCCACTGGCCGCGCTCGATGACGACCGCGACGGCATTTTGACCGGCAAAGAACTGGCCGGCCTCGCCCTGTGGCGCGATGCCAACGGCAATGGCGTGGCAGACCCCGGAGAGGTCAAGCCGCTTTCGGCTTATGGAATCGTCGCTATATCGTACAAATGGCAGACGTTGAACGACCACCCGGACAAGGTCGCCTTCAGCCCGAACGGCGTGGTGTTCCAGGACGGAAAGACGCGCCCCACCTTCGATCTAGTCTTGAAGGCGCAGCTTGGCTTCCAAGCCACGTTTCGTGTGCCAAATGCGTCGGGGAACAGCCCCTAAATTGCTTGAAAGACGGGTTGTGGTCGACTTGACACGCAACGGTTTGCTGAACCTGTGACAGCATCGTCTCCGAATATCTGACAGAGAGATCGCGTACGTGATCGCTATGGTTGAGCGGCAGGCTAAACTTCCGTTGTGGGTCACCAGCGGTCGTGCTTTAACCGATCAGAAGATTTCCGCTCATCGCTCAGAAGCCGACATCGCTTTTCTGAGTACACGTCCTAGCGGCCGATCACTCCCGCGACCTGGGACGCAACTTGTTCAGCGAGCATATGGTAGCCCTCCGGGGTCAGATGCTGGCCGTCCGGCTGATGCGGCAATCCCCTGAACGCGCTGTTTGGAATCATGATCACCGGGATGCCGCGGCCGCTCAGCCGGCTTTGAATTTCCGACGTCCGATCGGGCGAGCCCTTGCGCCGGTCGTTGCCGCCCGGTTGCAGGATGACGGCACTGGTCCCTTTCGGTACGACCTGGTCCAGACGTCGCAACATGCCTTCCGTGGTGTCGCCGTCAATGCCGGCGTTCACAACTCGGACGTTGGCTCCCTTGGCCTGCAATATCGCCTCGAGTTGCGCCGGATAGGCCTGACTGCGCGCGACCCCTTTGCCAAAGGTATTGCTGGCGCCAAGCGCCACGACCGTCGCGGCGCTGGCCGGCGCCGATGCGAACGCGAATATGGCCGTGATCGCCAAAGAACCCAGAAATCCAAGCCGGAAGGCGCGAAATTTCATATTTGGTCCCCATACGTATTGATCCCAGAGCCTACAAGGCGAATATCCCCCATAGCAATCATATGGGCCGGCCGCTCCAGGCAGCCGGACAGATTTTATCAAGCCCCGTGTCGATCCGGCGCCTTCCCGTTCGTCGTCTCCCATAGCGAGCCAGTTTTGCGGGCGATCACCGCCGCAACTCGCCCTAACCGGAGTTTTGCCATGCGCTTCATGTATATCGTTACCTCGCCCCAGCCCGACAAAGGCCCGACGCCGGCCCTGATGGAGGCGATGGGCAAGCTCGCCGACCGGGAGATCAAGGCCGGCCGCATGCTCGATACCGGCGGACTGATGCCGATTGCCATGAGCGGCGCACAGGTCAAAATAACCGACGGAAAGCTCGGCGTCATCGATGGGCCATTCGTCGAGACCAAGGAACTGATCGGCGGTTACGCGATCTTCGAACTCCGCGACATGGCAGAGGCCGTGGCTGCGGCAAGGGAATTCATGCAACTGCACCTTGAGCACATGCCGGGCTGGGAAGGCACCTGCGAGGTTCGCGTGCTTGCGACGCCGGGGGTGGATGGCGCGTGCGAGGCCGGCATTCGCGCCCACGCATGATCGGGACGATCGGCAGAGATAGTCGGCGGCCATGACGGCCGCCGACATCCATCGCACCATCCTCGCGGTCTGGCGCATCGAACAGCCGCGCCTGATCACGGGCCTGTCGCGAATGCTACGCGACGTGACTCTGGCCGAAGACCTGACGCAGGAAGCCCTGGTCGCGGCGCTCGAGCATTGGCCCGTCACCGGCGTACCGGACAAGCCCGGCGCGTGGCTGATGGCGACCGCCAAACGCCGCGCGCTCGACGGTCTGCGCCGCCGCCGCATGCTCGCGCGCAAGCACGAGATGCTGACGCGCGAGCTGGAGCAGGAGCAACAGGCGATGCCCGACCCGGACGCCGCCCTCGATGATGATATCGGCGACGAGCTGTTGCGGCTGATCTTCACCGCCTGCCATCCGAAACTGTCGCGCGAAGCCCGCGCGGCACTGGCGCTCAGGATGATCTGCGGCCTCACCACTGAGGAAATCGCGCGCGCCTTTCTGCAGCCGGAGGCGACCATCTCCCAGCGCATCGTGCGCGCCAAGCGCACGCTGTCGGAATCCGGGCTCGCCTACGAAACCCCACGCGGCGAGCAGTTGTCGGAGCGGCTCGCCTCGGTGCTGGAGGTCGTCTATCTCATCTTCAACGAAGGCTACACCGCCGCCCGCGGCGACGAATGGCTGCGGCCGCAGCTCTGCAACGACGCGCTGCGCATGGGCCGCCTGCTGACGCTGGTCGCGCCGCAGGAAGCCGAGGCCCACGGCCTGCTCGCGCTGATGGAGCTGAACGCTTCGCGCGCTGCGGCGCGCACCGACGCAGCCGGTGATCCGATTTTGTTGATGGACCAGAACCGCGCGCGGTGGGACCGGCTTCAGATCCGCCGTGGGTTGCTGGCGTTGGACCGGGCGCACGAACTTGGCGGCGGCCAGGGCTTCTATACGCTGCAGGCGGCCATCGTCGCCTGTCACGCCAGAGCCGGTACCCCCGCCGACACCGACTGGCCGCGCATCGCAAAGCTCTACGCTGAACTCTCGGCGTTGGTGCGCTCGCCGGTGATCGAGCTCAACCGCGCCGTTGCGGTTGGTATGGCCGAGGGGCCGGCAGCGGCGCTCGCGATCGTGGATGGGCTCGCGGGCGAGCCGGCGCTGAAAAACTACCACCTCCTGCCAAGTGTCCGCGGCGATCTGCTTCACAAGCTCGGCCGCGCCGCAGAAGCGCGCGCCGCGTTCGAACTCGCGTCGACGCTTGCGGCCAACACGCGCGAACGCGAATTGTTGCGGCGGCGGGCCACCGAGGCCGGTGGCGGCCCGCCGCAGCCTTGCTGATGTCAGATGAAGCGGAACTGCGAGCGCTCGCGCTTGGCAAGTTTCGGGATCGCCTGCGTGAGGATGATGTTCTTGAAGTGGTCGGTCTGCTGATGCTCGGCGAAGGCTGCTTCACCCGCGAATACCTCGTAGAAAAAGAACTCCCGCGGCTTTGCGATGTTCTGGTGGATCTGGAACTCCCTGACGCCGGGCTCGCGCTGCGCCTGCGGCAGAAAATCCTTCAGAAGCTCCGCGACCGTTGCTTCCTCGCCCGAATTGACTTCCCAAAATGCGGTGACGATCAGGTTCTGGTTTGCGTTGCTGGTGGCAGCCATGGCGTTCTCCTGTGAAACGACCGGCTCGGTCCTGAGCCGGCGAGGCACGCGATCATGGCCGATTTGGTGACAACAATGCTTCGATGCTTGCCGAACTATGACGTCAAGGTCGGGTTGGAACCTGTCTGCCGATGCGCGCGTTTGTCCGGCAATCATTGGAGCACCCGCATGACGAAAAAGACCGTGCTCGCGATCGGGATCGAGCCATCCCTCGTCGACTTCAGCGCCTTTCCGGGCCTCACGGCCGAACTGGTGACGAGCTACCTCACGGCTCAGATCGAGCAGCTTCGCGCGATGGGCTTTGAGGTCGATGGCTGCCTGATCGATCTCGGCGAGACCGCCGAAGCCGTCGCCGCCGCAGCGCTGGGTGCCAAGCATTATGACTGCGTGGTGATCGGCGCCGGGCTGCGTGTGCCACCGGAGCGCCTGCATCTGTTCGAGCGGATCATCAATCTGGTTCACCTCGCCGCGCCGCAAAGCAGGATCTGTTTCAACACCACGCCGGCCGACACGGCGGACGCCGTGCGGCGGTGGATCGCGCCATGAGCGCGCCTGCGCCTATGGCGCGCGGAAGGTGCCGAGCAGGTTGCCGATGATCTTTTGCCCGCGGGCGCGGAGCCTTTTCGGATTGTCCGCGCCTGGCAGCAACAGCGCCATCTCGCAGATCATCGCATCGACCATCCGGCTCAGCAGCTCGATGTCCTCGAAATCGAGCTCGCCCTGGCGCTTCAGCGCGGCCAGCGTCGCGGTGAGCAGGGCCATCGGATGGGCTTCCTCGATCTCCCGGTAGCGCGCATTGCCGAGCGCGGCCGGCGCTTCCTGAATCACAATGCGCGCATAGGCCGGCTCGAGGCAGACGTCGAGATAGGCCTCGATGCCCTCGGTCAGGCGGTCCCATACCTTGCGCTGCGTCTTCGCGCGTGCCTCGATCTTGGCGGCGGCCTCGATCTGCAAGGCGACGACCACGGCGTCGAACAGTGCCTTCTTGTCTTCGAAGTGGTGATAGAAGGCGCCCCGCGTCACCCGCGCGGCGCGCGAAATCGCCTCGATCCCCGCCGCCTGATAGCCCTCGCTCGCAAAAATCACTCGGCCGGCCGCCAGCAGCGCCTGTCTCGTGGCCTCCGTGTATTCCTCGCGGCGGCTTCGTTCGCGTCCACTTTCCTGCATGCCCCGACATACCACTTGACGCCTGTGAGCCTATCAACATATAACATACATACGGTATGTAAAAAACATTCGGTATGAATTTAGGCGGAGTCTGCCGGGCCATGATGTTGGGAGGATCGATCATGAACAGCGATCGGATGTTCGAACTGGCGCAGGCACTGGCGACAGCCAAAAGCCGCCAGGACGTGCCGGCGGCGTTAAAGGTCTTGCACGACGATATGCTGCTGGAAACGCCGGCCTTCGGCACCAGCGCCCGCGGCCTGGCTGAAAACGAAAAGGTGCTGACCCGGTTCTTCACCTCATTCCCGGATTACGACGTCGTCCTGAAGGGCCACGCGGCCAATCAAGATACGCTGGTCTGCTGGGGCCGCGTGCAGATGACCATGACCGGTGACCGTTTCGGCGTGACGCCGAACGGCCGGCGCGCCGCGCTTCCGGTCTTCATCCGGTTTGCCTTCAAGGACGACCGGATCGTCCGCGAGCAATTCTTCTTCGATCTGTCCGAGCTTTGCTCTCAATCCGGCGTCTCGACCGACGCGGTGCGTCGCAAGATTTTTGGCGATGCCGGCGTTCGCCAACTTGCCGTCGAACGACATCTCCCGCCGAACCAGGACACCAGACAATGACAGCAGATCCGCGCGTCAAGCCCGTCGCAGCGATCCGGACGGCGCCGCTGTTCGATATTGTTGTCGATCTCAACCCGAAACTGAACATCGGCGACGGCCCGCTCGGCCGCCGCATCCTGTTCGGCGCGGCCGGTGGCACCTTTGAAGGTCCAAGGCTGCGCGGCGAGGTGGTGCCCGGCGGCGGCGACTGGGCGCTGTTTCGCGCCGACGGCGCCATGTCGCTGGACGTCCGCCTGACGTTGCGCACGCATGACGATGCGCTGGTGCAGATGACCTATGGCGGCCGCTGGATCACGCCGCCCGAATTGCGGGCGGAGATGACCGATCCGGCAAAACGCCATCAGGTCGATCCATCGCGCTATTACTTCCGAACCAATCCGCTGTTCGAGACCGGCTCACCGCAATATGCCTGGATGAACGACATCGTCTGCATCGGATCGGGATATCTGGTCGAGGGCGGCATCGCCTACAGCATTTCCCAGGTCGTCTGACGGATGCATTACGCGGGCTGGGGTGATCCGCGCTGACGGATGATCGTCCAGAGCCAGGCAGTCGCGGCGAGCGCAAGGGCGGCAACGGGGGCCCAGGCTTGCGGCTCCTCCATGGTGTGGAGGGTCAGAGCGCTCAGGAGGCACCAGAGAACGGGGATCGGCAGCAGCAATGGCAAAAGCCTGCCGCGAGCAAGAATCAGAACGCCGAGCGTCGCCATAACAGTCGGATCTGGCGCGATGCCAAAGACTTCCGACGAGGCCCAGCCGCGTCCCTGCAGCGGCGCAAGCAACGGCTGTCCTGCGAGCGCGAAGCCAAGCAGGACATATCCGATCCAACCGGCAGGCCGGCGCCAGTCGAAGGTGAGGGCGTTGAGCAGGGATGCGACGAGGAGCAACACGCCCTCGATGAAGAAAGCCGACGCGATATAGGCGGCAGCCCAGTTGATGGTGGCGTAGCGGTTCCACAGGAAAGACCAGCCGACGAAGATCCAAAGCATCGCCAGGATGAGTGCGATCCAGCGCGCCCGGGTTCCCGGCCGCCACGCGATGAACAGGACGATGGCGAGGCCGGCGGCGAGCGTCACGACGTGCAGCGGCCAGAGCGCCGCATTGTGCGATTCGAACATGCGCCAGTAGACGCGGGGCGAGAACAGCAGGAAATCTTCCGCCCGATAGGTCCACCACTCCGACATCAAAGCGCCTTCACATGAGCGGCGATGCGCTCGCGCATGGTGCTATCAGGCATCGGTCCGGCAGCAGCCGAGAGATTTTCGCGGACGTGATCGACACGGGTGGTCGCCGGAATGGCGACGGTGACGGCGGGGTGAGAGAGGATGAATTTGAGCATGAGCTGCGCCCAGCTTGAGGCGCCGAGGTCGGCCGACCATTCGGGCAGCGGCTTGTTCTTGAGCCGGTCTGTCAGCGCGCCCTGCCGGAATGGGCGGTTCACAATGACGGCAATGCCGCGCTCCGACGCGAGCGGCAGCAGTCGCGCCTCCGCCTCGCGGTCGACGACGTTGTAGGAGAACTGCACGAAATCGATCGGCTCGCTCCGCATGATCTGTTCGACGAGATCGTGCCGGCGGCCTTCGGACGTGGTGATTCCGACGTACCGCACCGCGCCGGCCGCCTTCATCTGGAACAGCGTCTGCAGGTGCGGCTTCCAGGTGAGGAGATTGTGCACCTGAACGAGGTCGAATTTCGGCACACCCCAGTAGCGTCGCGATTGCTCGATCTGGGCCGGACCTGCCGTCGCCGAGGACGTCCAGACCTTTTCGGCCGAGAACAGCGCGGCAGGCCGCTTGAGTTTTTGCAGGCCGTAGCCGACCACCGGTTGCGACGAGCCATACATCGGGGAGGAGTCGATCATGCGGCCGCCCGCCTCGAAGAAGGCGGCCATGATGCCAGCGCATTCGTTTCTGAGCGCCGGATCATCGCCGACGTTGAAGGTGATCCAGGTCCCCAGCCCGACGATCGGAATCTCCTCGCGGGTCGAGGGTATGGGACGGCGAATGGGAGAGCCCCCCTCGGCGTGCAGAAAGACTGGCAGGAGCGGCGCGGCGGCTGTCGCCGCCAAGGAGGCCTGCACGAACGTTCTGCGTGTCGTCCACATCCGATCCTCCAGCATCGCGGCGAGGAAACTCCCGCGCAAAAGGCGCAAAGTAACGGAACGCCGCCGCCAGCTTTGCAATACAAAATTGCAGTTTAGGCGCTGGACCAAATATGTAGTCGCGTACCGTGCTCAATCCAGGATGGACCGCCGACGTCGCGGGATGAACCGCAGTCCTCTCAAACCTGCGTGACCGTATGACCGGGCGCTGATGAATCCGTCGCCGGCATTGCGCGCCGTTGCACGAGCCCTCGCGCTTATTCGTCTTCGTCGGGTTCTCTGACGACCGGCGGCTCTTCGTCCGGTTCGGTATCGTTGTCTTCTTCGTCCTCGTCGTCATCATCATCGTCATTGTTGGGGACACGCGGCGGCATCGTGCCCATGATGGGGACGAGCTTCCACTCGGCCGCGGAATAGTTCACAGGGATACGCTGGGTCATGGTCGGCTCCTTTCTGGGATTCGCGACATTCATGCGCGGATGTTATGGCGCGGGGCCAGGGCCCCCGCCCCTGGTTACGCTGCTTCGGGCCCCGCGTGAGCATTGTGCGTGGAAAAACAATCCATTCTCGCCGGAGTCGGGTGGCCACCAAGCATTGCGCGCGCTTCCCTAAGCGGCGGCGATGAGCGCAGCGGCAAGTTCCTCAGGTTGATCAATCATCACGTCGTGCCCGCAGGAGAAGCTGACGAACTGCCAGCCTCGATCGTCCTTGAAGCGCGCGCCGAATTGGTGGAAGGGCGATGACTGCCGGCCGGTGGCAAGCATATACACGCGCTTCGGTACCTGTCGGCCACTGACTTCGAGCTTCTGCTCGAATGTCGCCAGCGGCTGCTTGACGCACATCGCATCGACCCATGCGGCGTCCTGGTCATTGACGGCGAAAGCAGCCGCTGGAACGGGCGTGATCTTGTAACCTTCGCCGTTCTGCTTGGCGTCGTCACGCATCTGTCCCGATTGCTCGGCCGGCAGATAGTCGAACAAAGACTTGCCGTTCTCGGGCACGAAGGCGTCGAGATAGACCAGGGAACGGATCTTTGCCGCGATCTGCTCGGCGACGCCGGTGATGACCATGCCGCCATAGGAATGGCCGCACAGCACCACGTCCGACAATTCCTCGCAGCGCATGACACCGACGATGTCCTTAACGTGCGTGTCGAGATCGATCTCGCGATTCATCAGGTGAGCGCGCTCGCCGAGGCCGGTCAAAGTAGGCGTATAGACCTCGTGCCCGGCCTGGCGCAACAGTCGCGCCACCCGCTTGTAGCACCAGCCGCCGTGCCAGGCGCCGTGGACGAGAACGAAAGTGGTCATGTTCGTCCTCCCGCTATCGGTCGGGTCGGCGCAACCTTACCATTTTTGCACTGTCTTGTCGTCCCGTTCCTGAAGCGGCGGCCTCCATGCCGCATCGAAGAAAGCGAGGCCCTCGGGTCGTCGAGAGAAGCCGTCGAGAGAAAAGTCTCATGAGTAGATATTGTTCGCTATGCCCCAGAACTTAGCGCGTTCAAACGCCTCTGAGTTGGGTCATTCGCGTCTTAGATGGGCCCAACAGCGGACTCGTGCACCGCAGCAAATAGCACAATTATTCGCTTACTCCGTTGGGCGTCGACCCGCGCTACGGATCGATGAGCACTCCCGGGTTGAGCATGCCTTGTGGATCGAGTTCTCTTTTTGCTGCCCGAAGCGCGGCCGCGAAAAGACCTGGGCGCTGGCGATCGTACCAAGGCCGATGATCGCGGCCGACAGCGTGATGATGCGTGATCGTACCACCCGCCTCAATCAGCGCGTCGCTGGCCGCACTCTTGATCGCCTGCCACTGCTTCAGAAGCGCACCGTGGCGGCCGAGAGCGTGGAAAGAAAAATAGGGCGCGGGCCCGTCCGGATAGACATGGGTGAAGCGGCAGGTGACCTCGCCTTTCAGGCCAGTCGCTTCGAGGATCGCACGCTCCGTCGCCGCCTTCACTTTGTCGTGGAAACTTTCGCACCGATCCCAGGTGATAGCAGTCTCAAACGTGTCGTTGATGAGACCGGCCGGTGTCAAAAACTCGCGCGCATACGGCATGCGAATAAATGCGTTCCGCCAAATTCCTGCTGCGCCTTCGAGATGTGCGTCGCCGGCTTTTGCGGCCTCCGGCGTCCCGCCATGGTCGGCGCAACATTCGAGCGCACGTGCCATCCAGGCATCCGGCGAATGGTCGCCGGATTCAAAGCCGAGCACCATGATCGCAACACTGCCGTCGGCCGCACCGGTGTTGAACGCCTCTTGCGCGTCAAGGATGCGGCAGTTCGATGGATAGAGGCCGGCCTGTGCGATGGCACGCAATGCGCGTGCCGCACCGAAGAATGAATGGAAACGAACCGATGCGCCGGCACGGAATTTCGGACGTGGCTGCAATCGCATCCAGGCGCGCGAGATCACGCCGAGCGTGCCTTCCGAGCCTATGAACATGCGGTCGGGGCTCGGTCCAGCACCCGATCCCGGCAATCGACGCGTTTCCAGTATGCCGCGCGGCGTCACGACGCGCAGGCTTTCGACGAAATCGTCTATGTGCGTGTAGAGACTGGCGAAATGGCCGCCCGAACGTGTCGCGATCCAGCCGCCAAGGGTTGAATATTCGAAACTCTGCGGAAAATGCCGCAACGTGACGCCGTGCGGCTTAAGCTGGTTCTCCAACGATGGACCATACGCACCGCCTTCGATCAGTGCGGCGCGCGATATCTGATCTACCTCGACAACCCTACCGAGATTGCGTAGGTCAAGTGTGACGGCCGCCTTATAGCGAAGCCCATCGACTCGCGGCTCGACGCCGCCGCAGACGCTCGACCCGCCCCCGAACGGCGTCAGCGACGCGCTGACGCCACCGGCCCAGTCCATCACAGCGGAAATCTCTGCTTCGTTGCGCGGATATGCGACCACGTCGGGCGCGCTATCGTAGTCGCCAAGCATGGCTCGCACGTAGTCTGGATAGGATTTGCCGTAGGTGTGCGCTACCCGGTCGTAGCGTTCGCTCGTGCAGAAAGCGGTAAGTGAGGCCGGCGGCGCTACGCGCGGCGCCCGCAGTGCCAGGTCCTCAAGACGCGGCACGGCTTTTGTCTCGAACGTATCGCGCGCGAACTTCGCATGGTAGCGGCCAAGCACAAAAGCCTGCTCCTCGGAAGTCATGCCTTCGTCTTCGCGGCCCCAGCCGTAATGTTTTAGCCTTGCACCGCTCATGGCATCCTCCCTGCTTTTTTGTCTGTGATTTCCGAGATAGCCACGTAATCCAGCACGCCGCTGCAGTTCCGAGCGCTACCTCAATGCGCAGTGAAGGTGAGGCCGGCGCGTTCCGTCAGACGTTTGCGCAACGCCGGACCCATCAGCGCGCCCGGCGTCCAGGCGCCGCCCTCGCCCTGTACGTCGCGCACGAGGCAGAGAGCGCTTTCCGTGATCATTTTGCTGGTCGAGCCGTAGCCCGGATCGCGGTCGCCCGTGACCACCGCCTCGACCCGTCCGCCATCCGGCAGTTCGCCCAAAAAGAGGATCTCGTAGAAGCCCTTTTCGCGCTCCTCCCGCGTCGGGCCTCCGCCGGGTTTGAGACCGCCGGTCCTGAACAAGGAAACCATCGTGGTGAGCGTCTCGGTTGCCACGCCAGCGATTTCCCCAAATCCCGGCGCGACCATCATCTCGTCGTAAACGAAATCCCTTCCGTAGAGATGATCCAACAGAAAGTTCGTGCGGTGAACGTTCTTCGTGTTGATCGGCGCCATTGGGAACGGAACGAGCCACATGTTCATGCTCGGGTCGTATTCGGGGATAAGGCCCGACGGCTGAGACGGCCCGGTGAACCCCGGCGTCAACGCGAAAGGATCGGTCAGCAGCCGGATCAGGGCTGGGTCGCGTGCAGCGGCGGCCAACGTCGCCTGGGCGCTCGCCGCGGTGCCGCCGGACATACCGCCTTTTATCTTGCGCAGGCGAGCCTTGACCCGCCGCGCCGGGCGTCCGAATTTCTCGCGCGCCTTCTCCTGCAACGTGAGCACGCCAAGATCGAACGGGAGAGAATCGAAGCCGCAAGAAAACACGATGCGCGCGCCGGTCCGTTTCGCTTCGTCGTGATGGGCGTCGATCATGCGCCGCATCCAGGCCGGCTCGCCGCACAGATCGACATAGCCGGTGCCCGTGGCCGCGCAGGCCGCCACGAGCTCGGGACCGTGGAGCTGATAAGGCCCGACCGTGGTGATGATCACGGCCGCACGCTCGCACATCGAACGCAGGCTGGCCGGCTCGGCGGCGTCTGCCTTCACCAAAGGCAAATCGTCCGGTGCGCCGATGTCGGCACGCACCTTCTGAAGCTTGTCGGTCGAGCGTCCGGCGATCGCCCAGGACGGAGCATCATCGCCGCGATAGCACGTCGCCAGGTATTCGGCGATGAGACGGCCGGTGTAACCCGTCGCACCATAGACGATGAGGTCGAAGTCCCGCTTCACCACGTTGGTCCTCCTCCATCGCGTTTCACGGACGATACCACAGTTCCCGTCTTCAGGGCGCGATGTCCGGTTGGGGTCACAAATGGCGGTGGGGGACCGCGCGAGGCAAGTTCAGTCTACCCCTAACTGCGAACGCCCCGGGGCCGCTTCGAGTTCCTTCGGGTGGGGGGACACATCCGGAAATCCAAGCATCCCAATTTCAGTCGCAGGTCAATTCCGCTAAACTTTTGCGGCGAACGGGGTGTGAACGTTACCATACAAGCCCGCGGTTCTAACCCAGTGGCTCGAGCCGACACTCGTCTGCGGGCGAAAATTGTGGCGTCAAACTACGCGGCTCGCAGCGTGGAGGCGACCGGGACAACTTCTTCCGCATTATCCAGAATAACGCTCCGGCGAGGGAGTGGAGCATCATGGAGGTGCAGATGGCTGATCAATGGCTCTTCAAGAGCGAGACTTATGATAACTGCAATTGCGCCATGAACTGCGGTTGCCAGTTCAATTTGCCGAGTACCCACGGCTACTGTCAGTCGGCCTTCGTCGGCACCATCGTTGAAGGCCACTTCAACGATACGCCACTCTCAGGCTTGAACTGGGCGGCGCTGTACAAGTGGCCCGGCGAAATCAAGGACGGAAGCGGCCGGCGCCAGATGGTTATCGACGAGCGTGCCGATGAAGCTCAACGGATCGCGCTTGAAACGATCCTCTCAGGCGAGGCCTGCAAATCATTGAGCAATTTCTTCGCCGTATTCGCGTCCACATGCTCGGAAGTTTGCGAGACGCTGTTCCTGCCGATTGATCTCGATGCGGACCTGGAACTCAGAACCGCAAGAGTAGAGATACCCGGCGTCATGCAGAGCAACGGCAGGCCGATGATCGATGAGTTTACCGGTCAACCATTCCACGTTGCGCTGGCGCGTCCCAGTGGCAGTTTCGAGTTTACCTACGCAGAAATCGGGCTAGGTACCACCTCGATCACAGGTGACATGGAAATGGCGTACGAAGATTCATGGGCGCACTTCTGTATTCACCACTTCAATCAGGACGGTTTGGTCAGGCAAAGATCAAGGCTCACGGCATGGCTTGGCGCATGATCCCGCATTCCCCGTAAATGACGCCAGTCGCCTATGGCTCAGAATGATCCCGCCACCGAGCCGAGCGCGATGACGGCGGCGAGGGCGACGAGTGGGCCGACGATGCCGGCCATGACGATATCGCGATAGCTGTCCCGGTGCGTCGATCCGCAGACGGCGAGCAGCGTGACGACCGCGCCGTTATGAGGCAGGCTGTCGAGCGTACCGGCACTGATCACCGCCACGCGATGCAGCAGCGCGGGATCGAGGCCGATCTCCGCCGCACGCGTCATGTACGTTCCCCCGAGTGCGTCGAGTGCAATGGTCAGCCCGCCTGATGCCGAGCCTGTGAGCGCGGCGAGCACGTTGGTCGCCACCGCGAGCGAGACCAGCGGTCCGCCGCCGATGCCGAGCACGGTGTCGCGCACGACATCGAAGGCGGGCATCGCGGCCACTACGGCGCCGAAGCCGACCAGGCTCGCAACGCTCACAGCCGGCAGTACGGCGGCGTTGACGCCGGCGTCCATGGTGGCACGCAGGGCCGGCAATCGCCGATGGCTGACGGCGAGGACCGCCACGATCGCGCAGGCGAGGGCTGTGATGACAGCCCATACGCCGCCGACGGCTGCGAGCGACGTTCCGCCCCAGCGCGCCTCGGCGAGGAAGCGGGTGTCGAGAGCCGGCAGGATGAACAACGACATCGCGAGATTGACGATAATCACCACAATGAGCGGCAGCCCCGCGAGCACAACCGACGGCGGCGCGTCGGTCACCACACCGTGCACGATCTCCGCCGGATCGAACTCGCGCGCGGTGGTGGCGCGTTCGCGCAGCTTCTCGTCGGAGGCAAGGCTTGCGGAAGGCATCGGCACGCCGTCGCCAAAGCCTTCGCCGTGCTTTCTTGCGTTGGCCTCTTCGCGGTTGAGCCACCACAGGCCGAAGCCGAGCATGATCAACGATGCCAGAATGCCAAGGCCGGGCGCGGTGAACGGCGTGGTGCCGAAGAACGGCATGGGGATCGCGTTCTGGATCGATGGCGTGCCGGGTAGCGCCGACATGGTGAAGGTCGAGGTGCCGAGGACGATCGCCGCCGGCATCAGTCGCCGCGGGATGCCGGCGTTGCGAAACAACTCATGCGCCATCGGTGCGAGCACGAAGAAGGCAACAAACAGGCTGACGCCGCCATATGTGACGAGCGCTCCGGCCAGCACCACCGCGAGCACAGCCCGCCGCGTGCCCAGCCGCTCGGTCATGAAGGCCGCGATCGCGGCGACCGATCCGCTGTCCTCCATCAACTTGCCGAACAGGGCGCCGAGCAGAAACAGTGGAAAGAACTGGGCCAGAAAGCCTGCCGCGCTGACCATGAAGGTCTGGGTCCAGTGGGCTAGCAGCGGCTCGCGGGAAAACAGTGCGGCAACCATCGCGGCAAGCGGCGCGAGCAGCAGCACGCTCCAGCCCCGATAGGCGAACAGGATCAGCAGCCCGAGCCCGATCAGGATGCCGAGAAGTCCCAACAGAGTCATCGCCCCTAGCACTCCGCCAGCAGTGCATCGAGATCGGCGGTGGAGCGCTGGCCGAGGTCGTCAGCGTGCGCCTTGAGGAATGCGTCGGCGCTCCTGCGGCCCTCTTCTTTAAGCATTGAGACGAACGCCCACTCCGCGTTGAGTTTTGACGACGCGCCGAACTCCGCGAGCGTATCTGTCATGATCCGGTGCGTGCGCATTCCGGCCCAGCGCGCGCCCTCGCCGTGTCCGGGGTCCGCCACCTGGCGTAAGAGCGCCATCATCCGCAATTCCTTCATCAGCGGCGAGTTGAAGGAGATTTCGTTGAGCCGGTTGAGGATTTCGTTTGCGGTGCGGGGCGGTTCCGGCCGTTCGCGCGGATTGATCTGCACCAGAATGGTGTCGTGCGCGTCGCTTTCGCGCACCAGCGGCGTCAGCGTCGGATTGCCGGCATAGCCGCCATCCCAAAAAGGTTCGCCGTCGATCTCGATCGCGTGGAACATGGTCGGCAGGCAGGCCGAGGCCAGCAGGACGTCGGCCGTGATCTCCTTGTTGCGGAAAATGCGGCCGCGGCCGGTGCGCACGCTGGTCGCGGTGACGAACAGCCTGATCGGCGCGCGGGCGAGCCGATCGAAATCGATGCTCTCGGCGAGGATGGCGCGCAACGGGTTGAGGCCGAGCGGATTGAGATCATAGGGCGAAACCACGCGGGCCATCAGGTCCATGGCGACGTAGGCGGGCGAGGTGTCGAGCGTCCAGCGGCCCATCAGCCGGTCGAGCGGCGAGCGCTGCAGCGGGCTGAACGCCGCAGCCTGTGACACGCGCCGCCAATAGGCCGCGAGCGCCGCCCGCGCGCCTTCGGCCCCGCCTTCCGTCCACCCGTCGGCCACCAGGGCTGCATTCATCGCGCCCGCCGACGTGCCGGAGATCGCCTCGATCCGCAGCCACGGCTCCTCGATCAGCCGATCGAGCACGCCCCAGGTGAACGCGCCGTGGGAGCCGCCGCCCTGCAAAGCTAGGTCTACCAGGACAGGTTCGCGCGCTGTTTCGTCCATCGTCATCCTCGCTGGTCGGAGATGAAACGACACTCAATCAGGACGCTCCGAAACCTCCTCTCGACTCTTCGTAGGATCGACGCAGCAGCGCGAACAGGCTGCCGCCCGTCGCCGCCCCGAGCAGGTAGGCGACGGCGGCGAGCAGCGCGAGCGGCACGCGGGCATTCAAGCCGAGGAACGACATGGTGACGATCTCGAAGTTCTGCAGCGCGAAGATGACGGTCGCGGCGACGAACAGAATGATGACGGCGAGGTAGATCCAGCGCATGGGCGCCTCCTTTTCGTCGCTTAGGAGACTGCGCCGGGCGCAGTCCGCCAACCACACCTCAACGAGCGCGGCGCAAGCCGAAGCCGAGCCCGATCCAGCCGGCGCCGGCCATGATGAGATCGATGGCGAGGAACAGGCCGAGGATATAGAGGCTCGACACCGGCCAGCGCGCCAGGATCAGCAGGCCGAGCAGAAGCGTGATCACACCTGATAGCGCCACCCAGATCCAGGGCGTTTCGCGTTTCATGCTGAAGGCCAGCACGATTCGCATGATGCCCGAGACCACCAGCGATGCGCCGAGAACGAGGGTCAGGAGCACCGCGGCGAGCAGCGGATTCTGGAACGTGACGAAACCGCCTATGATATAGAGCACGCCGAGCAGGACCCAGAGCAGGAATTTGCCCCAGCTCTTGATCTGGAAGGCGCTAATCACCTCGGCGACGCCGGCGATGATCATCATTACGCCGACAACAAAGACGCTGACGACGGTGGCCATCGCGACGCTGCCAAGCGCGATAAACCCGGCGAGCAGATAGACGACGCCGAGCGCGACGATCCAGCCCCATTTGGCGCGCAACGGCGCTGTATCCGAGCCGGCTGTTCTCACGGTGTCTGAAGTGCTGGTCATGACGGTCCTCCGAAAACGAAAACCTATCCGACGTCAGTTTGTCGGTCCCTCGACGCGATAGGGCGCGGGGTGCTCGACACCTGGATACTAGCGCAACTGCGCGTTGCGATCACCCGATTTTGGTATTTTCGGTCGCTATTTCATTCGCGAGACCTTGCCGCGGCGATGCCGATCGCCTCGTCGGGTAGGCGATTGTTGAGCCGTAACAGTAGACTAGATCAGCTTCATCCCCTTCAAACTCGCATGCCCGTTCTTGCCGACGATGATGTGGTCGTGCACGGAAATGCCGAGCGGGGTGGCGATCTCGACGATCGCCTTGGTCATCTGGATGTCGGCCTACGAGGGCGTCGGATCGCCGCTTGGATGATTGTGCAGGAAAACGCCGTTCGCAAAACCGCGTGCTTCCGCGGTTTTGCATTCGAGCATGAGTTGGCTCTCGCCACCTGTTCGACAGTCACTCGGGCTTGATCCCCGCGTCCTTCACGACCTTGCTCCAGTGCGCCATCTGCGACTTGATATGCGCGCCGAACTCGCCAGGTGTGCCGCCGGCGGGCTCCGCCGCGATCTTCGCGAACGCCTCACGCACGCTCGCCGTCGCCAAGGCCTTGTTGATTGCCTCGTTCAGCTTGCCGATGATGGCGTCTGGTGTGCCGCTCTTCACCACGAAACCGAGCCAGTCCGCGATAACGAGTTCCGGGAATCCCTCCTCGACGACGGTGGGAACGTCCTTCAGGGCTGCCATGCGTGTTGGCGCCGTGACGGCCAGCGCTCGGAGCTTGCCGGAGGCAATCAGGTCGAGAACAGGCAGAGGCGTGATGAACTGATAGTGGTTGGTGCCATTGATGAGATCTCCGATCGCCTGCGGCAGGGCCCGGTAGGGGACGTGGGTCGCGCTCACCCCGGTCTGAAGCCTGAACTGTTCGCCTGCGAGATGGGCCGGCGTGCCCATCCCGCCTGATGAGAACGTAAGCTTGTCGGGCTGGCTTTTCAGCAAGGCGACAAGCTCCGCCATCGACTTGGCGGATACTGACGGATTGGCAACCAGAACGTGATGCGCGGTCATGACCTTGAACACCGGAGCAAAATCGGTTTCATGACGAAAAGCTATGTTCGACAGGAGTGCGGGAGATGCCGAGGCGCCCAATGTGAAGACCAGGATGGAATATCCATCCGCCGGTTGCTTGAGGACCTCGCCGGCTGCAAGCGTCCCTGCGGCCCCAGGTTTGTTCTCGACGACAATCCGCCAGCCTTCGCTCTGCCCAAGCTCGTTCGCGACGATGCGCGTGATGATATCCGGCGGCGCGCCCGCGCCGCCTCCGACGACGATGCGGATCATGCTGGACGGGTAGGGTTGCGCGACCGCCGGTTGGGCCATTGCTCCCAGGCTCACTGCCAACAGGAGGCGCCCCCACCAACGGTTTCCACGAAATGTCTGTGTTGCCATTCTCACCCTCCTCGTAGATGCACAGCATCGTGCCGCCTCGGATGTCCCGCTCGCGAAGGATCGGGCTCTGTTGTGCAAGAAACCACAGAAATCGGAGGCGATTCCGCTAAGCGGAACGCTGAATTCCGGACTCCGGAACGCTGGACTCCGCGAAGCGGAACGGAAAGAATGGCCGAGTTCGACGGGCGAGAGGCATCGGCAATGCCGAGGGTCGAAACAATCAGAGGACTGGAGCGAGGACTGCAAGTCCTGCGGTTTCTCCATTCCGAGCCAATTTCGTCCCTGCACGAGATCCACGCTGCAACGGCGATATCCAAGCCCAGTCTGCTGCGCATTTTGAACACGCTGGAGCGGGCGGGCATGGTCGCGCGGCGTCTGGCCGACGGCCGCTATCGGCTAAGCGTTTTCACGGACGTGGTGCGAAAGCGGGACCGGTACGACCGCGTTGCCGAGGCAGCAGCACCCGTTCTGACGCAGCTGTGTAAGAAGGTTAAGTGGCCGTCCGATCTGTTCGTGCCCGCCGGCAACTGCATGGAAAGACGCGAGACGACTGTGCCGCACAGTCCGTTCGTGCTCCCAGGGCTGCACAGCCGGGTTGGTGGCCGGGTGGGGTGGCTGATGACGGGCGTCGGGCGCGCTTATCTCGCGTGGTGCCCGGAGAAGGAACGGGAGGCGACTTTGCGCACACTCCGGAAATCCAACAACCCGGAGGATTGGTTCGCGCTCGACCCGAGGAAGCTCGAGCGAATTCTCAGTGAGGTGCGGCGCCGGGGTTACGCCACACGTGACCCAAGCTACGTGGCGGGTCGATACGGAGAAACCCCGGCTGATGATGGGGCAGCCGCAATTGCCGTGGCGCTGTTCGATGGCAGGCGTGTTCATGGCTCGATCAATTTTCGCTGGATCAGGACGGCATTCACGGTAGAGGACTTCGCCGCCCGGTACCTTGCCGATCTGCAGGCCGCCGCGCGCGAGATCGTGGGCTCTCTGCAGCGGCCGGCAAGGTAGCCGACACGGACTTGCTAGATCAGCCGCAATTCAGACTCGCATGCCCGTTCCTGCCGACGATGTCTCTTAGTGGCGCGCCGCGGTCACGGCAGACAGCGCCGCAGCCGTCCTGACATCAGCATCTGGATCATGGCGTAGCGCATTCAACGCGCCTGCGGCCCCGGACGCGCGCGGCCCAACAATCTTGAGACCGAGCGCTGCCTGCTCTCTCAAGTCGGCGCGGTCCGTCCTGTCGAGCAATTTCACCAGCATCGGCACGGCCCTCTCATCCCCCGTAATCTTCGCCAGAGCGATAGCTGACCACGCAGCCAGCCCCGGTCGCGGGGAGTGCAATTGCGCGAGTAGCGGTTCTGCTGCAGCGCCTGCGGCAGGGCCGATCCGTCCCAGTGCGTCCGCCGCCCATTCGGCGCGCGGATCGTCCGGCTGCAGAAGAATATCCGACAGCACCGGCACCGCCGCTGCGCCAATGCGCGCAAGCGCCGTTGCTGCCGCCGACACGATGATGCCACTCTCGTGTCCGAGCGCTGCTATTAGCGTTGCAAGGGCAGCAGGATCGCTGGAGCCCATGGAGCCCAGTGCGTCGGCGGCGGCCCACTGCAAGTCCCAATCGTCGGATTCCAGCGCGGCAAGAACCTGATCGATCAGCGGAGCCGCAGCTGGGCCAATCTGACTGATCGCGTCGCATACAGTCTCGCCAAAGTCGGGGAACAGCCTTGCCAGATGGGGCAGCGCAACATCGATGCGGCGGTCTACACGCCACAGGGCCACTGCGGCTGCGATGATGGTCGACTCGTTTTCGCCGTTCAGCGCGTCGATGAGGAACGGCACAGCCGCATGCGCTCTCGGGCCCAGCATGCCAATCACCTCGCAGGCGATGGGCGCCGAGCGTTTTCGCGCGCCCCGGACGACCTGACAAATTGGGGCAACGTAGGATGTGAGGTCGATGTCCTCCGCAAGCTCTTTCAGTTGACGGATAGCAATCTCCTCAACTCGCTCGGATGTATCCGATAATCGAGGCAAGATCAGGTCGACGAGAGTCGCCGGATCGAGATCGAGAGATCCAATGGCGTAGCAGGCGCTCCATCGGACGTCGTCGTCCGCGTCTGTGAGTGCGTCGAAGATCTCTTGCTGACGTGCGCGCAATGGTGCGAGATCTGCGGCCGCTTTTGCAAGGCCGCCCAGGCCGTGCAAGGCAGAACGGCGATCCTCTGTCGTTCCTGCGCGTGCCATGTCGAACAGGGCCGAAATTGTGCGTTGACGGGCATCTCCGATCAAACCAAGCGCCCAGGCCGCGCGTGAGCGCACCTCCTGAACCGGGTCTGCGAGCAACGGCAGTATGCTGTGCGCGGCGATAATCGCCTCTTTGCCGATTGTTCCGAACGATGAGCATGCGCGCTGCCGTACGGTGGGATTCTGGTGCTTTAGCTGATCGATCAGCGGCTCGAGGCTGTCCGGCGCACTATTGCTGAGGCCGTAGCTTGCGCTTTCACCGATCTCTTTGTCATCATCGGCGAGGAGCTCCAGCCAGATAGGAATCGCCGCGCGCGCGCGGACGTGCACTCTCCGGCAGAGATCGGACAGGTCGCGGATGGCGGTTTGCCGGCGCGCACCGTCAGCATGCTTTATTTCGGCGGCAACGCGGCAGATGATCTCCGCTATCGCCTGATCAGACAAGGAGGGATCAATCAACATGCGCTCCTAGATCAGCTTCAGCCCCTTCAAACTCGAATGCCCGTTCTTCCCCACGATGATGTGGTCGTGCACGGAGATGCCGAGCGGCGTGGCGATCTGGACAATCGCTTTGGTCATTTGGATGTCGGCCTGCGACGGCGTCGGATCGCCGGATGGGTGGTTATGCACGACCCTGCTCTTCTCGAGTAACATATTGAAAGTAAACGAATTGGGGGAAGTAATTGACCTGCGAGGGGACGGCGATTGGGGGCGGCTTTGCGTGCTCCTCCGTGATCATCACGCTTCTTCACCGTCATCCACGTTGGGTCTCGCTGAAGCTCGGCACGAGACCGTATTCTTTTGATCCCAAGCATCAAGTTCATTCGTTGGGTACAAAACAGCCTTGCCAATTTTGACGAAGGTTGGTCCGATCCTCATCGCTCGCCAATTTCGAAGAGTGCCAACTGAGACGCTGCCACGATATCTTTCGGAGACCTCTTCGGCGGTCAGAAATTTATTGTGAGACATCAACTTCCCCTACGCTAGCGACAAAGCGATCACATTTAGAAAGGCCATAGAGCTTCCAATCATGCTCGTGCACGGTTTGGTGCAACGGCCGCGCATCTGTTGAAAGGAGAGGATTGTCGCCGTCGCGAAAACGGATGTCGCGGGATAGACAAAGGAAGGGCTGTTTTTTCGCTACTTAGCCTTGTGCGTGCGCTCGAAGATCGCCACTGCTACGAGATCCAGACTACGAATCTGAGGGTCGGACGTTCGAATCGTTCCCGGCGCGCCATCTATCTTCGGTCCGTTCCGGACACATGGGTTACGGTTTATTCCGGAGACATAGGTAACACCTTTGGGCCGAACGGGTTGTCTATCGGTTCGAGTCTGCATGTCTCGTCGTGGAAGTAACCCAAATCATAGTTCATGAAGGTGACGAGCCAAATCCTGTCGCTCACCTGCTTAATCCCGACGTTCTGCCCAGCGAAGACCACGCTGAGGTTGATTTTCTGCCGGTTGAAGCAGATACGGCCGCATGTCGTTACGGTCGCGGTCCTGTCGTGGAAGGGATAATCAAGGTCCGGCAGGCCCTGGTAGATCCGCCTTGAGGGGATATAGCGCTCGGCCGGGCACTGCATGTTGAGCGCTTGGTGGGGCCGCTCGTTGTTGTAGCAGTCGATGAAATCGTCGAACCTGGCCTGCTGCTGCAGGAAGTTGCGCGCGGCCGGCTTGATGGTCTCCAACTTCAAGGTCAGATGCATCCGCTCGTGGCGGCCGTTCTGCTGCGGGTTGCCTGGCTTGATCCGCTCGATCGCGATGCCGAGCCTGAGCCACCAGACCGACAGCCTGCTCAATCCGAACAGCGCATTGGGATTGGCAAAGGGAACACCGTTGTCGGTGCGGATGGCCTGCGGCAGGCCAAACTCCTTGAATGCGCTTTCAAACACCGAGAAGGCATAGGCTTCCTTGGTGGTGTGCAAGGCTTCGCAGGCAATGAGATAACGGCTGGCAAAGTCGGTGATGGTCAGCGGATAGCAGTAGCGGCGATCGGCGAGCATGAACTCGCCCTTGTAGTCGGCACACCACAGCTCATTCGGTTGGGCCGGGTGAGAGAGTGTGGTGCCCTCAGCCCGGTTGCGTCGTCGGGTTCGCCGCTTGACCAGGCCATGACGATCGAGCACCGCATGCACGGTGCTGATCGCGGGCGTGTGCACATCCGGATAAAGCCGGGCCAGCCGTTCCCTGATCTTTGGGGCGCCCCAGCTCGGCTTGTCCTGCTTCAAGCGCACGATCAGCGTCTCGATCTGGGTGGGCAGCTGGTTGGCATGGCGATAGGGCCGGCGCGAGCGGTCGGTGAGCCCTTCCAAGCCAATCTCGTTGTAGCGCGAGAAGATCTTGTAGCCGGTCTTGCGGGAGATGCCGAACTCGCGGCAAAGGCCCGCCATCCGCTCCCCGTCCAGCCGCCGGGCAATGAATTTTAGACGCTCATCCATGGGTTTACACGCCTTCCAGGGCATTTTGCGCTCCCCGCAAAAGGCCCGATTGTGTAACCCATGTCTCCGGAATGAACTGTCACCCCTCTCTCAGGAAGGGCATTCTTCACATGTCATCGATTTTCAGAACGGTCTACGACGCCACCAGACTAAAATTTGCGTTTAGTCTGGGGAAATTTTTCAAGCTCCGCTGCTTTCCATTCCAGATTGGAAGCGTGACCGCTCCCAATCCGCCTTTGTCTGCTCGGAGAGCCCAAACCGGGGCGGCGTCAGGCTGTCAAGGCCGAAGCCGCGAAGCGGGGGCGCGATAGCGCCAGCCTTTACGGTCTGACGCCGGTCCGGTTCACTGTCGCCGGCAGCAAGCGATCGCCGACCTCATCTGACCGCATCGAACTCGCGCTTCGGTCGCCATGCGACGGGATCGGCAATCCAGCGGTTGATGTCGGATTCATGCCAGCCGCTCCCGTTGACGCTGATCTTGATCTGCGGCGGGAACGTGCCCTCGGCAATCTTGCGGTAGATGGTGGATCGGGACAGCCCGGTCCGGGAAAGGACAGTTTTCAGACGGATGATGCGGTCTGGTTCGCGCATGGCCGCGCGGCCTCCTGCTGGCTGTTTCTGACGACTGCTGAGACCAGACAGGGCAGGCATTCAAGGGCACGCAAGCGGGTCTTACACGCCGCCGTACTTTGGCGAAGAGTCGGCGGTAAATCGGATGGGTCAAATTCCGATGCCCCGGCCTCTGCCAATGTCGATGCCGTGAGTGAAGGCCAATTCCTGGCCGAGCCGGCGGCCTGATTCAAACGCGATGCCGAGATCCCGCTTGCGGTTGGCGAGGATGGATTCCAGTTGCAGATCGCGTTCAAGGCTTTTTGCCATGTCGCCCATCGCCGAGCGCGCCGCCTTGTAGCCGGCGATGTCGCCCGCCTGATACTGACGCTGGCTGGTGTGGTCGAGCTTCTGCCAGCGTTCCACGAAACGGTCGGCGCGGCGGCCCGGATCGGTGCGCAGTTCGGTTTCGAGCTGGAGCGCGCGGACGGCGCGGGCGGAGTTGCCCGAAGCGGCTTCAAGGGCGAGTTCCGGGTCCTTCTTGTAGGCCGCTTCGGCGTCGTGCGAGCCGTAGGGCCGCACCTCCTCGAAGACCTCGCGGGCCTCCTGCAATTCCTTCACCTGCTCGGGACTTGCCTCGCCGCCTTGGTCCTGCATATCGAAGATCGCATTCACGGCTCGGGCATGACGGATGAGAGCCTTCGTGCGGGCCTTACGCAACGCCCCTTCAGGGTCTTCCACCGCCTTCCTTTCCGGCGCTTCCCGTCGCGGCTTTCGCGCGTTGTCCGTGCCAGGCACAGCTTCGGCAGACGGGCGCAGGCCATCGAATATGTTGCGCACCCTCTCGGGCACGACTTTGCGCACGATCTTGGCCACACGCTCGCGGAAGGTGATCCCACGTCGTTCGGCATAGTTTTGGGCCGGATCGGCGCGTTCGTAATCCGAAGCCATGTCCTTGGCCCGGTCGCGCGACAGGGTGCGGACAAGCCGGTCCTGACTGGCAAAATCGTCGAGGCCATAATGCAGGTCCACGCCGTCTCGATGCCGCGACAGGGCGACATAGCTGCCATGGGCGTCCATGCCCGGTGTCGCCAGCACATGGGTGTGGTCTACTGTCATACCCTGGGCCTTGTGGATGGTTGCGGCATAGCCATGGTCGATCCGGTTATAATCCCTGAGATCGAAGCGAACGGATCGGCCGTCGTCGGTCTGCACGGTCATGAATTGCGCGCTGACCTGCTCGACAATCCCGAGCGTGCCGTTCTTTACGCCGAGCCCGTGCTCGTTTTGCAGGAACATGACGCGGTCTCCGCGGGCGAAGTGGCGCGCACCGCGCTCGACCATGAGCCGCACGTCCTCGCCCAGATCGCCCGCAGCCCGCATCCGCTCCCGCGCCGCCTCGTTCAGCGCGCGGACCTCGTCGTTGGTGTGGGTGAGGATGATCCGGTTGCGCTCCGGTGCTGCCTGCCGGTCGCGATCCCAGCGCTCGATCAGATCGCCGCGCGCCTGCTCGCGGGTTTGGGCCTCATGCACCATGCCGTGGGAGCGGTAGGCCTCAAAGGCATTGCCGGTTCTGCCGGTTGTCAGATCGCGCGTGGCGTCCCGCTGCCAATCCTCTCGCTGACGGCGCACCTCGCCGATTTCCGCGCCGCCGTGACGTTCATGGATCGAACGGAACGCAGCGCCAGCTTCGATAGCTTGCAACTGCTTGACATCGCCGACCAGCACGACTTTCGCGTTGGCCTCTGCCGCATGCGATAGGACGCGCTCCAACGGGCGCGTGCCGACCATACCCGCCTCGTCGATGACCAGAACGTCGCGCGCAGTGAGAAGATCGCGGCCGTGTCCCCAGCCATGCTCCATGCTGGCGATGGTGCGGGACGCAATGCCCGATCCGCTTTCGAGATTTTCCGCAGCGATGCCGGACAGGGCGACGCCCCGGACCTCGTAGCCCGCCGCTTCCCAGGCCTCCCGCGCTACGCCCAGCATCGCGCTCTTTCCCGTTCCGGCATGGCCGACCACGATCCCAAGGTCGCACCCGTCCGTGACATGCGCCAGCGCGTCCGCCTGCTCGCCCGAAAGAACAAGGCCGCGTTCTGCCGCCCGGGCCAGCGCCGCTCGGCGGTCTCTGTTCCGCACCTCATGGCGTTCGCGCTCCGCCATATGTTCCGCCGCACGATGCAGACGCTGTTCAGCTTCGATCATCGCTCGCGTGGTGAAGCGATCTTCGCCGCGAGCGTCCCTGCCGAGTTCAACCAGATCGGGCGCTCCGCGCATCGCGTCCATGACCTCATTGAACTGGGCGATGCCGTCGCTGTGACGATGCGCGAACCTCGCCATATCCCGGCCCGTGAAGGTCGATTGCTGATGCGTGATTGCATCCAACCCGAGGGAAGGATCAGCGATGATCCGTGTGCCATTGCCGCGCGCGATCTCCCGGTGCAGTTCGGCGCGGTCGGCTTCGGTCCCTTCGCCCTCGATGCCCCGATCCTCAATACGTTTGGCGGGCGCACCGATCTGGCTTTGCGGCTCCAGTGCGATGCCCTGCGCTTCGAGGCTGCGGTGGTCGATACGCGCGTCGATGTCGAGCTCGGCCAGCCGCTCATTGGCAAGCTCTGCCCAGCGTTCACGCCAGCGCTCGACCATCTCGGTGCGGTTCCAGTCTCGCACCTTCTGGCCAAAACCGGTCTCGTCAACTGCGCGCATGGTCAACATGACATGGGCATGGGGTTTCGCTATGCCGTCCTCGGCCATGTCCCAATGCACATTGAGATCGGCGATCATGCCCCGATCCACGAATTCGCCCCGAACGAAGTCGCGGGCGAGTTCGATCCCCTGAGCCTGGGTCATCTCGCGGGGAAGCGCGAATTCGACCTCGCGGGCAAGCTGCGCGTCCTTGCGGACTTCGAACGCCTCGACTTCGTTCCAGAGCCGTTCGCGGTCGCCCCATGCCTCCGGCGCGTTTTCCGGCAGCAGCACCTCGGCATGGACGACGCCGCGCTTTGCGGAAAAATCGTGGCTGCGATCAAGCCGCTCGTCGCGCAGCCGCGAGCCCGAACGGTAGGCGGCTGACGCCACCGCGCTGGAGCCAGACTTGCGGCCAATGACCTTGACGTGAAGATGATAGATCGCCATCGCGATCAGATCAGTGGCACGGTCAAGCGCACGTCGGAACGACGTATAAGCGCGCCCTCCCTCGAAAAATTCTCGGGCGGGACTACCCCGTCCCAGGCTATCCCGGCAGCCTTACAGCATTCCGCAGGCTGCTCAATTACTATTGCTCCATCGACAGCTTACACAGCTTACGGAGGATATGATGCGCAAACCTCGGGACTTTGACGCGGAGCTGAAATCGCTCGAAGACAAGGCGCGTGAGCTGAAAACCCGCAAGGTGCGGCAGCTCGGCGAACTGGTTATCGCCACCGGGGCTGACACACTCACTGCCAATGAACTGGCGGGTGCGCTGATCGTGCTGGTGGAGACAAAAGAGGCCGGAAAGAGGGAGGCTTGGGCCAGGCGCGGGGCCGCGTTCTTTCAGGGATGGTCGCGGCGAAATGCACCGACAACTGACCGCGACACGGACGGCGCTCCGGCGCAACCGGGCGGCGCGCAACCGGTGTCAGGCCGCAAGGGCGCGACATGACGTGCGCACATGGCAGGTCGAGCGCCGCAAACGAACGCGGCACCTCATCGAACTCGGCGGCCTCGTCGTGAAAGCCGGACTCATCAACCTGATCGGCGATGATCGCGCCACCATGCTCGGCGCGCTGCTCTGGATCGCCGACAAGCTCCAAAGCGATCAAGGCGAACGGGCGCGAGCGCTGTGGTCAGCAAAGGGGAAGCAAGCGTTCGAGGCGGACCCGACGGCACACAAGGGGACAGATCGATCCGATCCAGCAGCTCGTCGTTGAACCACGACAATGGTATGTCAACTATGCGAAGACCGATGGTTGCAAGCGGGCTTTGAATTGGCGCCCAACATTGCCTCTGCAGCGCCGCCACAAGTGCGGTCAGCGTCGCCGCGTCACCGCGCCTGTGATCCGCATGCGAGCCTCGGCCGCGAACTCAATCTAGATCGTACCGCTGGTTCCGGAGGGCGCCGTCAACGGTTGCCGATCTGGCGCAATGGAGACTGCCGCAAAACGGACCCCGTCATCCTGCCGCTGCACTGGCTCAGACCCGCAAGCGAGGACGCCCGCGCGGCGGACAGGACTATGTCTCATCCGCCTCGACAAGCCGGCCTTTCCGAGCCAGACGGCGCCACGTGAACAATTGGCTCGCGGACAGCCCGTTTCGCCGCGCCGTCACCGACACAAGCCGGGGCCCGCTATAGCTCTCCGCCACGATCCGGTGCTTCTCTTCCAACGTCCAACGGCGCCGGGTGCCCGTCGAGATAACGTCAAGCCGCGAGGTCTTCGGAACAGGCGTATGCCCAGTCATACGCCTATGTCTTCACCGCCACAGCATATCAGGCAAGGCGGCCTTCGCCGGAAGAATATGAGCAAATCGGACATCTGCGCGATCAAGTGGTCACCATTTCGGGGCGCGCCGAAACGTCGTATC
Organism: Bradyrhizobium sp. CCBAU 051011; assembly: GCF_009930815.1. Classification (NCBI taxonomy): domain Bacteria; kingdom Pseudomonadati; phylum Pseudomonadota; class Alphaproteobacteria; order Hyphomicrobiales; family Nitrobacteraceae; genus Bradyrhizobium; species Bradyrhizobium sp. CCBAU 051011. Next base: position 2,764,128 of record NZ_CP022222.1, read on the forward strand.
GCGAGATCATGAATATGCCGAGGCGAGCGCTAACGGGGATGCGCGAACCAAGTGCGACGTTCCCATCAGTTGCATGGACCAGGTAGGCGGATTAAAACCTAGGTATGCTCTCCTCAACCAACGAACATTGTGAGTCGACCTCTGTTCAATAGTTCCATCCGTTCCTCTTGACTATGCTTAGCGTGTGACCGGCTCGATGTGTCGAGCGACAGGATAGCGGGAGGAGTTCCGGTGATGAGCATCATGGAAGCAACCTCACTGTCGGGTTTTGCTCGCAAGGCGGCTGAGTCAGCCTGCGACTTGGCTAGTGTCATTTACAACCTGATCAGGGACGTGCGCGACAGTTACCGGCCCGGGCTGCACTACATGCGTGGCCCCGGCCGAAAATGGCGCGCCAAGCATCAGCCCTGGCTAGGAGCTGATCCTCAACCCGTACCGCCGGCTGGGCAGCGCCAGCCCGATAGCCAGACCGAAGTTACGAAATCATCCTCATGAAAAGGGTATCGCTCTTTGCCGTCTCGATCGACAAGCTCTAGGGCCGAAACCTCGAAGTGCGATCGAACCTGCGATCTAACCTTTGCTCACGCTCGTTGGGCAGAAATCCGCGGTTGGATGCTGCTGATTTGCGCCGCCCTTTGCATCGCATTGGGAGCCATGCTGTGTAGTTCGGCGCATGCCTGCGTGGCCCTCGAAGCACGGAAGTTGCCGATGAAGTTCAGCTGGGTCGCTTGCCAACCGAATTGCGGGGGCTGGGTCAGCGCGGTTGGCGTCGTGACCGCAAATACGCCAGGAGATTTCGACGAATTCGCGCGCGACCGACGGCTCCGCGGCACGAACATCGTGCTGGATTCCAGCGGCGGTTCGGTCAACGACGCAATCGCGCTTGGACGGCGCTGGCGCAATCTGGGGGGCGCTGACCACCGTCGGCACGAGCGTGCAGACCAATACCGCGCAGGAGGCCCCTGCTAACATGGCGACGCCGGTGGCGTATTGCGAATCGATGTGCGTATTCCTGCTTCTGTCAGGCAAGACGCGTTACGTGCCCGTGACTGCCCATGTTCGGGTGCATCAGATCTGGTTGGCTGACCGCGCCAAGGACGCCAAGGCGGCGGTCTACAACGCAGATGATCTGATGATCGTGGAACGCGATATCGGGCGTCTCGCCAAGTACACCTTCGACTTGGGCGGGACGGGTGACCTGTTGTTGCTGTCTCTAAACGTCCCGCCGTGGGACGATCTGCATGAACTGTCTCGGGAAGAATTGCGACTGACCAATCTCGTCACGACCGATATGATCGCTCAGTCGGACGGTCCCGCCGCAGCGGTACCGGGGCGGAATCGCTTCGTAAGCAGCGCGGTGCGACTGAGACAGATTCAGCGCAGCCGACATCAACCAAGGCTGTTGAGGCTATGGGCGGACGGGCGGTGAGGGGCGCCGCCCAGCCTGGAGAGTAGCGGGTAGCCCTCTCTCTCGGTGCTGTTAGGAGCGGCAGGCCCCCAAGAGAATTCCAGACGCCGCCCCACCTCTGTCGGCAGCTTTATCGGAGCTTCGGCGCCGCGCGGCACTAACTTCATGGGCCGAGTGGTCGGCTTAGGGCCGAGCGCCATAAGCCTTCGTATTGTTCCGTGCCCCTTTAGAGGCCCGACGTCTACCTACGCACAATTGAGCCGCCGATCCCGATCGGGCTAGGCTGCATACGTTGAAAAAGCGCACAGATGAGAAACGGATGATCAACGAACAGCTACGATAAAGCGAAGAGGAGACAACATGCCCAATTGCTCCGAAAGCCCTAGCTTTGGCAAAGCAACGCGATGCGCAGTCTGTGATGGCAAGTTTGGTCTCGTCCGGCACTACTCGTGGCGAACCCCGCTTTGTTCCAAGAAGTGCGTCGATCGCTTCAGGGCTCGCCGCGAAAGTGACCGCAACTGGGTGGGCTGGTTCCAAATCGCCTTCGACCAGCTGCGAGAGGACCGCGCGAGGGCTTTATGACGATGCAGATCTCGCAACGAGGCAAGGAGTATCTTGAGACGGCAAAGACTTTGCTCCGTGCTGCCCAAACCATGACCGACCGAGCGATCGCGGGTCAGCTTAAGGCCCTTGCAGACGACTACCAGCGGCGAGCTGCGAAAGCGTCGCATGACGATGCGGCCAAAGCGGGCGATCGATCGGCTGCTAGCGCTGAACGCGAGTGGTGACCTGATGGGGAGTTTTGCAGCCCGCCCTCCTGGTAAAGGCTGAAATCGTCTGAAGAAATGGCTACGTCTCACGAACTCGGTGTTCGACCCAATCGGACATCGAATCCATCGCGTAGTGCTTGACTGTCGGAGGAAGAAAACGCGTTTTGGTGAAGGTGGGTGCTCGACTAAGGCTGACCCTCCGACGCCACGATGCGGATTTGTTGTCCAGTAACTCCTTTGGAGAGAACATCATGAAGAAGCTCCTGATCGCGAGTGTCATTTGTTGTGCTGGTTTTATCTCGGCGACGGCTGCCGAGGCCCGAACCTCTTACGACGGTCCCTGGAACCTCGTCTTTTTTACCCAACGCGGAAGCTGCGATGCGGCCTACACTTTCTCGGTCAACGTAACCGATGGGATTGTAACTCATCCCAATCTGGTGAAATTCAGGGGTTCCGTCGCAAGATCGGGCGCGGTCCGCGCGTCGGTGACCGTGCACGACAAATACGCATCAGGTTCGGGAAAGCTCACCGCAGACTCTGGCCGCGGGATCTGGAGCGGGCGTGCAGGAGGTGGGCGCTGCTCGGGATATTGGACCGCGCAACGAAACCAGTAGGACGCAAACTCCGCATTTTTCATTGGCCTTATCGTTTGCGCATGCTTTGCTGGTTTCGAGCAACGGCCAGCGTTGCACAATCAAGATCGTCGATTTCTATCGACGAAGAATACTTAGAACCCGCCGCTATGGTCAACGCGTGGCCATCCGAAGCGACGGAGCAGACAACGGCAACGGTGCCGCGCAGACGAACATCGTGATTCAGAGAGTTGCAATCCATTGCACGTGGGTGGTGTGGGATTCGCTTGCGGTGGGCCACGCTAAGCCAACGTGTAGAGGCGATGAGGGAAGAGGCGTTTTCAGCGGGCGTCGAGAGACGCTGAGCTTTATAGTTCAGCAACGTTCGTCTTGCCTCAGGGAGAGCGTAACGGCCACGCTCGTAAATCGTCAGCGACGTCAGGAGCGGTGCGGCTTTTCTGACGTCAGCTTGAGCATGTCCGCCATTCGACTGAGCTCCGGAAGCGAGCGGGCCTTCATCTTTCGCATCAGGTTGGTCCGATGCACCTTCACTGTAGATTCGGCGATACCGACGTCGTTGGCGATCTGTTTGTTGAGGCGGCCAGCCGTGGCCTGGATCATGATCTCGCGCTCGCGGGAGCTGAGTGTGTCGAAACGTTCCCTGAGCGCAGCCATTGCCTTGTCACTCTCTCGACGGGCGCGATCGCGGGCTAGACCAATCTCGACCGCATCGATAAGGTCCTGATCACGAAACGGTTTCGTGAGGAACTCTATGGCTCCCCCTTTCATTGCTCGCACGGTCATCGGGATGTCGCCGTGCGCTGTGATGAAGACGATTGGCAGCTGCCTGTTCGCGGCGGCAAGCTCGCGCTGAAGCTCGAGACCGCTTAGCCCTGGCAATCTCACGTCGAGCACGAGGCAGGTCGGGCCGTCAGTGTGGGGATCGGCATTGAAAAATTCAGCAACAGATGAAAATTGCTGAGTGTCCAGCCCGACTGTCCGCAATAGCCGCCCCACCGAGTCGCGAAACTCGGGATCATCATCGATAATCAAGACACTGGGGTTGGTATCACGCATCCCCGTACCCTGGAGGGCCATGCATTGGTTCCCTGCAATAATGTTCATTCTACCTTATAACAGGTCAAGGAACAGCCCCCTTTAACTACGCCACTGGCCGGAAAACTAAGCCGGCGGCCGGGTACATAAGCGATGGTTTACGAGCGCGGCATTGCTTTGTCGCGAACCTGGGCGGAAAGTAAAAGTTGCTATACAGGCGCGAGGTGTATTGGGGCGCGCCGGCGGAGCAACTGCCTGGAAGCCGCAATGCCGGAACATAGACTCATCTCGATCGTCGAGGATGATCAGCCCTTTCGCGAATCCATGAAGAAACTCATGAGCCTGCTAGGCTACACGGTCGAAGCGTTTCCGTCGCCGGCGAGTTTCCTGGTCTCGCCCCTGTTGGCTGAGACCGCCTGCCTGGTCGCGGATGTTCACATGCCTGGAATGACCGGGGTCGAACTTCACAGGCACCTGGTTGATGCGGGACATCGGATCCCGACGATTCTCATCACCGCATACCCGGACGACACTCTCCGTAACCGCGCGTTGAAGGACGGGGTGATTTGCTATCTCGCCAAGCCCGTGGATGACGAGCGTCTCGAGCGGTGCATTCGCTCGGCTCTTCAATTCGGGAGGCCGTGTGAGGAGGACTCATGAGTCTTCCACGCCGGCCGCAGAGTGAACTGAAGAATGGCCCCTCGAGGTTGATTGGCCTCTGCCCACAACCGCCCGCCATGGGCATCGATGATGGATCGACAAATCGAAAGCCCCATTCCGATCCCACTCGTCTTTGTCGTGTAGAAGGGGTTGAAGATTTGATCGAGATGTTCAGGATTAATTCCTGGTCCTGAATCGCGCACCGCGACGAGGATGCCCTCCGTCTGGCTTGGCTCGGTGCTGATCGTTAACTCGCGCGCTCCTTCCTCGGCCGAGCTCATTGCGTCTACGGCGTTCAGGATCAAATTGAGAAGCACCTGCTGCACTTGAACGCGGTCGCCCCGAACGCAAGACATTTGATCCACAAGAGAGGTGCGGACGGACACTCTATTCCTTTCGATTGCGTTTTGCACCATCACAAGCACCTCACCAATTGCTTCGTTGAGGTCGAAAGGCTCGATTCGTGGAGGCGCTTTCTTGATGTGATTACGAATGCGGTCGACGATGTCCTTCGATCGGTCGGCATCCCTGACGACACACCCAAGCGCTTCCATGGCTTCAGCTAGGTTCGGCGGACTCATTTCCAAGAAGCGCATTCCCGCACGAGCATTGTTGCGGGCGGTTGCAATCGGATGCAGAATCTCGTGCGCCAGCGAAGCGGTCAACTCTCCCATGATGCTCAAGCGATTCATGTGCGCGAGATCTGATTCCAGCTCTTGCGCGCGTCTGCGTTCAGTCACATCGACGTGTGTGGCGACAACCTCAACAATCTCTCCCTGCGCGGAGAACATAGAATGGGAGAAGGTTTCGACATGTTTGACTGTCCCGTCGGGACGGACGATTCTAAATTCGATCGCTTGCTCTCTCTTTTGGTGCAAGTCCTTCCGGATCTCTTCCCGCACTCTGTCGCGATCGTCTGGATGGATACGTTGCAGAACCGCCTTACCGGTCGGCAGACCCTGCAGCGGGTCAAGCTCCCAGATTCGGTAACATTCCTCCGACCAGTAGAGATTGCCGCTCGCGTTAGAGACCGAGGTGCCGGTATGGCTCAGCCTCTGTGCTTCGGCTAAATAGGCTTCGCTGCGCCGGAGTGCCTCTTCTGCCGTCTTGCGCTCGGTGATGTCGCGTCCCGCTCCGCGGTAGCCGACAAAACCTCCCGACTCGTCAAATACGGGCAGCCCAGAAACGGACATGTACCTCTTACTACCGTCGGGAGTGCGTCGCGCAATCTCGAAGTCTCGAAATGGCAGGTGAGCATCAACGGCTTCGCGGTGCTTGCGCCAGGCTTCGGCGTCAGCCTCGAAGTTGCGCAGTTCCCAAGGCCTTTTGCCTATTTCCGACACCGGCGCCTCAACTAGCCCTGGAGCATACTCCACGCGGGTGAAGCGATGCTGTGTGTCTGTCTCCCAGTACACTTCGAAGGAGAAATGAACGACGGTACGAAAACGCTCCTCGCTCGCGCGCAGCTCGTCCTCCGCCCGCTTGCGTTCGGTGATGTGCCGTCCGACCCCGCGATAGCCGATGAAGCGTCCCGCCCCGTCAAATACCGGCAACCCAGAGACAGACACGTAGCGCTTGCCGCCATCGGGCGCAGGTCGAGCGAGCTCAAAATCTCGGAATGGCAGGTGCGCATCGAGTGTCTCACGGTGCTTGCGCCAGCCCTCCTCGTCAGGCTGAAGGTAGGGCACTTCCCACCGAGTCTTGCCGATCTCGGAGCCCGGCGCCGGCGCGTCAGCTAACCCTTCAGCGAACTCTTGGCGGATAAAGCGATGCTGCGCGTCGCTCTCCCAATATACGTCGAAGGAGAACTGCACGAGGGTGCGAAAGCGCTCCTCGCTGGCGCGTAGCGCCTGTTCAGCCAGCTTCCGATCGGTGATGTCTTGAACGGTGCCGAACATGCTGATTGCCCGGCCCGAGTCCCATCTCACATCGCCTTGGGAGTGGACGAAGCGGACCACGCCATCCGGTTGGACCACGCGGTATTCCGTGTCGTAGCGAGGACCGCCATTCACGGCCAACGTAATGGCTTTGTTGAAGATGTCGCGGTCCTCCGAGTGCACCAGCTTAAATACTTCGCGAGCGCTTGTGCTTTCCCGAGGCGTCAGCCCAAAGATGCGGAAGGTCTCGGATGAGAAGGTGTAGCGGCGTGTGACAAAATCATATTCCCAATAGCCGACATGTGCGACGCGTTGAGCTTCTTCCAATTTGGCTTCACTCTCGCGAAGCGTTTCTTCCGCCCGCTTGCGCGCGGTGATGTCGCGGTCCAGGGAAACGGCCAGCAATTGGCCCTCGTGCCAGAACGGCCGGATGCGCACCTCGACGGGAAACACGGTTCCATCCTTTCGACGATGACGACCATCATAGGTCACAGTTTTCCCCGCCCGCAGACGCTCCCGGATGCGTAGCAGAAGCTCCGGTGTCAGATCCGGACCATAGTCGAACGCGGTCCTCCCGATCAGTTCGTCGCGGCGATAGCCCAAGTTTTCGCACGCCTGGCGATTCACATCGAGAACCGTCGCATCCTCATTGTAGAGAAAGAACGCATCGGATGCGTGGTCCACCAAGGTGCGGAAGCGCGCCTCGCTCGCGCGCAGCTCCCGCTCCGTCTGTTTCAGCTCCGTGATATCGTGCAGAACGCCAAACTGGCGAAGAGCCCGCCCCGAGTGGTCCCAAGTGACATCACCTTGACTGTGGATCACGCGCAGGGTGCCGTCAGGACGCACCACCCTATATTCCACGTCGTAACGCGGACCGCCGGGGCTTAGCGCAGCCGCAGCGGCTTCGGCTGCTCTCGCCCGGTCTTCCGGGTGAATCAAGTCTAGCCATCGTCCATGCCACTCCGGCAGATCAACCGGCTGCACTCCGAAAATCCGGGAAACCTCGTCCGAAAGAGACACATGTTTGGTCGTGAAATCTCGTTCCCACCATCCAAAATGCGCGATCCGCTGTGCCTTTTCCAACTTGTATTGATTTTGACGTAGCTCATTCTCCGAGCGCTTAAGCTTGCTCGTCAGCGCGCTTACGACCAGCGACGTCGTCAAGAACACCGCCATCCTTTCAATGTCATCCGGAACATCAACGCGAAACTCGAACAATGGCGGCGCGAAGAAGTAGTTCAGGCACGCTACGGCCAAGAACGACAAAACGACCGAGGTGCTAGTGCTGCCCAGCAGCGAAACCAGCGCGATCAGAATGACAAAAACAAAGCCCGTCCTCGCAACCCCAAAGTCAAGGTGAAAGCAGACGAAGGTGATCAATGCCAGGCCGGTGATACCCAACAGGAATTGGGCAGCAACGGCTTGTAATTGGCGTCTCCGCTTGTGCGCAATCCCTGCACCAAGAGCGCGCCTAACGACGCGCACGAGAGCTGCGGAGACGCGGACAACGGGTCGACCCCGCGGGCGTCTCGAGTGTGGTGCTTCCGCTTGCGCACTCCTGGCGCTTTTGGCGGCAGATCTCCGAACGGTCATCCGCATGCCGGGGCTGTCTCCGTTCTTCCGCCCCAAGCGTGCGAGTGCCTGAGGCCGAGAGAACCGGGCAGGGGTGAAACCGACATTGCCCATACTGCTAAAGCATTTAGCCGGGCCGTGGCAGTTCCAGGTGCCGGAACGCACATTTTATACCCGATTGTCGGTTTTGCTACCCTGGCTCGGCGTTGTTGGCTCTCGAATCTGCAAGGCCCGCCGGTTTTATGGCCGTCGCCTTCCACCTGTACTACGGCTAGGTGACTCCGGCGCTAGCGCAAGTTTGGTGCTTCGGGTCGGCGAGGCGCCAACGCGTCATGGAAGGTTTGCGAAATGCTCTTGGAACAGTATCTTGATGATTGTGGTCCCCGATCCATTGGACCCGGGTCGGAGGCGGATCATCCATCGATGAAGAAGCTACTGCTTTGGCTTAGTTGCGTGGGTCTTCGAGAACACTCGTGCCCCTGAAAGTATCGCGCGGTTAGACGCCTGCGCGATTGGCGAAAAGCGGGCCTCCGATCATCTTTCACCACATGGTCGAGCGGGCATCGCGTGCCGAGCCTGCTCACTTCAAGGCGAATCGCACGCTGATCTGAAGGGAGGTACGTCATGTTGAGGGCACCAGGCGAACAGGCAAGCGAAGCTTTGATGCAAGCGGTTCAACTGATTCCCTGCAAAACGCAATCTGTCTCACGGTCCGATGGGGAGATAAGTTCCGCGCCAGGTGGCTACATCCGAGGCGGATTGCCTCCCAGTATCGTACGGCGGATAAGCGAGTATATTGACAACAATATCGAACAACGCATCACCGTCGAGGTGCTGGCAAACCTCGCCAGCTTGTCAGTTTCGTATTTCGTTCGAGCATTCAAACAGTCCATCGGCGTCACTCCGCACGAATATCTGATGCGCCGGCGCGTTCAGTTGACCATGAAGCTGCTGTCTGCCACCGATATGCCGCTGTCAGAGATCGCGCATGCGGCAGGATTTGTAGATCAAAGCCATTTCGCCCGGCGGTTCCGTCAGCACGTCGGAATGTCGCCGCGCCACTATCGTTGGCTCACTCCGTAAGCTCTTGGTGTCACGTTTGTTTGGCAGAAGACAATTGGCATCACTGTTGCGTCGGCTCGATTGACCTGGCTTGCCGATCTCTCGGTCGAGCCACGGATTTCAATCCGGCTACATTTCTGTCAACTGCCGCACTTAACCGCTAGCAAGTTGTTGAAAGCGTCGATCTCGGAATTAATCGCGCCAATATCCAGATTGCGGTCGGCGTCGCGGACGCAAATGGCGGCCGCCTGACGCGCAGCTACCGATTCGTAGAATGAGGCAGCAAAGACACGACATGCCATCTGGTGGTCGGTGGCGTTGACAAATTGCCTGCGAATGGCCGCCCAACGCGCCAGCGAGGCGCCGATCTCTTTCGACGAAGCGCATTGCGAGGCGAGGGCAGGAATTGTTGAGACATTGATCGCCATAACAATAAAGAAGATGGCAAATCTGATCATGCGCCACTCCAAGTTCTTGGGGTCCGCGATGATCTCTGCAAGTTATTCGATTTAATCTCGCGTATGGGCTCGCGACTTTCGGGATCATTTTGTTCAAATGACATTGGCTGATCGAGCAAGACGCGCTTCGCAAGCAGTCTGCGGTGAAGACATGGCAGTTCGCGTCAACTGGGTACAAGACTTGAAGGTCGGGGGTCCGTTAAGGATATCGCGTCGAACTGAAGCCGATAGTCCCAATCGATTCCGTTCGACGCGACCCGCAGATCGAGCGACTTCCTCCCGAGACGCTCAGGAGGCGCCGGCGAATTGCCGAAGCGCCCGGGTCATTTTGGACCGATAGCGCATTGCGCTATCGGTCCTTTTTTTGGTGGCTTGCGGTCCCTATGAACGAAGTTCTGGAGGAAGAGGCGCCATCGCATCGCGACGGCCTGATGATCTTGCCGGCGTCATGCCAACGCCTTCCGCTCTGCGCGACCGTGGATTGGCTGAATCTCTTTATCGCGATCGTAAAACCAGGCGACCGAAGAAACTCCAAGCACTAGCAACAGGCTAACAGCCACCAGCGCCAAAGCCACAATCAGGTTGAGGCATGCAACCGCAAGGCCAGGCACTACATCTCCCGTTCCGGCCAAAGGTAGGCGAGTTGGCATTCGACCCTCTTTCGTTGGGCACGATCATTTGAGACAAAGGCTGTAAAGACCAACCCCGGTACGCGCAGTACCGGGGGGAGTCAGGGGGTATCCCTATTCAGTCTCAGCGGCAGACCAGAACGCGCCTGTAGGCACCTCGCCTGTAGGTGGAAATGTAGTAGCAGCCATCGTCGCTCGACCCATAACTCGAGCCATAGCTAGATGCGGCTGCGGCCCCGGTCGCGGCACCCGCCGCATACGCCCGGTACGCGTTGTGGTATCTGGAACCATACGAGCCGTACCCGTAGCCAGACCCCGAGTAACCGGAGCGAGCGTAGCCGTAGGATGAAGACCCGGCCCGGAGAGCCGCAGAACGTCCTTCGAAACCGCGACCACCCGAAAAACGAGGCGCATTAGCGCCAAGCCGAGGCTGACCACCGAGTCCCGCGCGAGGAGGACCACCGCTCGGGCCACCAAAACCCGGAGGAGGGCCACCAATGCCAGGAGGACCACCGAGGCCAGGCGGCGGTCCGCCAAGGCCAGGAGGCGGACCACCTAGACCAGGGGGAGGACCGGGAGGAGGGCCGAATGCGAGCGCGGTGGTTGGCATCATTGCCGCCATACCGAGCACTGCGCTCATGGACGCGGTGAGAAGAGCTTTACGAAACATCATGTTTCTCCTTTGATTTAGCGCTCAGGTTCATTTGGCAAACTGCTTGTGCAGCTCGCCGGAACCCCTTCGCCCGCGTTTTAGACAGGCGCTTCGGGTAACAAGCTCAGCGCCGATGAGCCCGTTGCAGTGCGCGGCGACAGGCTTCGCTGAAGTCGCGCAGTGGATCCATCTCGTTGATCAGCGCCGGCAGGTCGACGAATGTCCTGTTCGGGGCAAGATAGGTTTGAACGAGCCATTCGTCTCACAGGTTCGTCCGCATTGGAGTTGCCGTGCTGCACAGCATTTCGTGCCCACTACTCCCTATAACGGCGCGACTCGTTCATTTTCTCCTGCTGGCCTGCGCTTTGCTCGAAAACCGATCGACACGCATCGTTGAGATCTGATTTCTTCTGCCTCAAGCAGCTTTCGACCGCTGTGGGGTCAAGAATGTAGTTGCCGCAGTGCCTGAAGGCGTCGGGCGCACACGCGGCTCTCTGCTCCGAGGTGCCGCGATTCTCCTGCGCGGAAACAGTTGTGGCGTAAAGCAGCGCTGCCACCATTGCGGTACAAGGACGCGTGGTTCTCAAAATCATATCGGATCACTCCTTAGGTTGATCTTGTGGGCCTGATGACGACTTCGCGCCTTCATCGGAGAGATAGTCATCAAAATTGGTCACGCACCTTCACTCCATCCGCTGCGGGAATCTATTGAACGAGGGTACGGATGATTAGATGCGCGTAAGGGGTTTCTAAGCGTAAGTTTAGTGCGGCGCGCACACTGCAGGATTTTTAGTCACGCCAGCTCCGCTACAAGTCTCTCGCCGCGGTGACGAAGCCGCCCGAAACGCGAGATTCAACCTGACCCTGTGCAATGGAGCAATTTGTATGATCAAGCCCGAGCTGTTGTTTGCTGCACTGATCGCCGCGGCCGTACTAGCAACACCCGCTACGGCCCGGCAGAGCAAAATGACGTCACAGCGCGGTGCGGCGAACGCCAAAGCGCATACCGCGACGGACACGAATAATGCATCCAGGCATGCCTGCTGCCGTAATCGCTCTGGCGATTTCCGTGGTCTTGCCGAGCGCGACGTGTGGCGTCACTGGGGCGCCTACTACGGGCCGATGATTCACGTTCCTTAAGTCGAGTCAGTCATCAGAAGCACGTGAGGCAAGCGCAAAACGTGTTCGGATCCGGACTGCTATCTTCCTTTTTTCATACCGACCGGTGCTGCTGCTCGATCTGCCCGAGCGAGGACCCAACAGCGAGGCACGAGCACGTGCAGGACGAGATCATCTCCTCCGTGCCGGCGTCGGACCGCGTCCGACGGCTGAGTTCAGGCTCGCTTGCCGCGCTAAGCCAACGCTTAGGGAACAGTATCTTCGTCCAGTCGATTTCCAGTCCACGATGACAAGAATCCAACTGGCAGTGATCTCCTTTCTCCCACACTCGAATTCGAAAAGGATGTCCATCGTGAGAACCGTCGCAGACCAGTTTGCCGAAGTGCTGGCGAACGCTGGCGTAGAGCGGATTTACGGGATCGTGGGCGATAGCCTCAATGGCCTTGCAGACGCCATTCGTCGTCAGGGCAAGATCGAGTGGATCTATGTGCGCCACGAACAAGTGGCTGCGTTTGCGGCAGGTGCAGAGGCGCACCTGACCGGTTTGCTCGCCGTTTGCGCAGGAAGCTGCGGAACCGGAAATCTGCACCTGATCGATGGATTATTCGAGTGTCAACGTTCGAGCATTCCGGTGCTTGCGGTCGCCGCGCGTATTCCGCCGGCCGAGATCGGGAGTAGCTATTTGCAGGAGCCGCATCCGCAGACGCGGTTTCAGGAGTGCAGTCATCATTGCGAGCTCGTCTCAGGCGCCCACCAGCTGCCACGCGCAGGTGAAGCTGCGATCCGTGAGGGGGTTGGCAGGCGAGGTGTCTCGCTCGTCCTGATACCAGGTGACGTAGCATCGCCGTTGGCGCTGAATGCACCTCTGCCCAAGGCCTCAGGCCTGCTGCCGTCGACGCCTGTTGTTGCTCCATCCCAGAAGGATCTCGATCGTCCGCCAGTGTCGAAAGAGAGGGGGCTTCTGCGTGAGCGCGGTCACCGGATCAGAAGCGAATTCGCTTCCGCGTTCAATCTCGTCTCTGGAGCTGCCGTCCGGACAGAAAGCTCCGATGTCGAGACGGCACTGAACGACTTCGTCGATCTCCGGCATGCCCATGTTGTGTTGGCCATGCCGGATCGCGACAAATTGGTCGATGCTGCGGAATACCTCCGCAACCTCGGTTGGGCAATCAATTCATCCAGACTGCATCAAATGAAGATTAATCTGATCATTTCAGCGGATACTTTGCCGCTGGAAACCGAGCGTTGCTGGCTGCTGGGGCTGGTCGCTAAAGACCTTGTAACAAACGCGGGGCGCCACGCTTGCTTCTTTGGCACTCGAGAAGGCAAGATAAGTATTGAGTTGACATGGGAAGGCAGCTTCGTTCATTGCGCGGTCTCGGACAACGGGCCGAGAAGGGCGAGAGCGAGGCCGGTGCGCGGCTTGAGGATCGCGCACAATCTTGCCAGGAGCCTGGGTGGTCGGATTGGTCACTGGTTTGATGATGAAGGTACATCCTTTGTCGTGACCTTTCCATTCACGGAACGCGAGTTGCAGGAGGTCAGGACACGAGGCCCTCGCTATGCCAGCGCGCAGCATTGAACAGCAACACGGTGATTGGCATAGGCGAAAGAGACCGGCAAGTCGCGCGGCAAGAGTCTCGCGGGATGACCCGGGCCGATTCTTTAAATAGCGCGCGTTCGCTGGTAAGTCGCCAGCATGCCGGGTTATGCGGTTGTGCATCTTGGCTAGTACCGCTCGAATACGCTTGCACTGGACCACCGGTCCGAAGGTTAAGCGGCTAGGTCAACTCTTTACCTATCTCGCCACTTCGCTCGCAGTCACTCGAACTTTCTCTCGACCCCACGCAAACGCTGCCACCAAAGGCTTTTGCAAAAAAGGAACATCTTGCGCGATTAGCAATACGCCAAGAGGTAACATCCATACGACCAGTACGGGCAAAAAGCTAAAGACGCCGCCGAGAATGAGAAGTAATCCAATGACCAGACGAACAACAAATGAGGATGGCATACGCAGCCACCGAATGAACTTAGTGACGCTAATCGGCACTCGCCGATCAATCATCCTAAAGTACCTATTTAGTTCGGTGTCTGTTGTTGTCATTTGTCAACCCTGACTTACTCGGGTGGCCTTCCTGCGGGACGATAACGTCTGGATTGCCCAAGGGTCCCTAGCGGTATTTTCCAAATCCACCAACACGGCTTCGCAGGCGCCCTGCGTCATGTACCGTGGGGGTCGGTCGATAGACCCTGGCCGCCGATCGTCCGTGGCGCAAAGATGGCGAGAGGAGCGGGTCGGTGGCTGACTCATGGCCTCCAGTCTGCCTCGCAAGCCGCAAGAAAGAAATTGACCCGTTCGTGCAACAACGTCGGCAGCTCTTTTCTGAAGTCCTTCAGTTCCTCCCCCATCAGAGATCTCATAAGCATCGGAAGCAGGATGAGGTCCATGAACATCTGCGCGGTCGCGACGCGCCGCTTTGCGCTGAAAGGTCCTTTTGATGAGCGCACG